>CAIJFT010000321.1 GCA_903820035.1 uncultured Opitutia bacterium | reverse complement strand
GACTTCGACGAACGGCAGGTGTCCGCCGGGCTGATACGCAAAAACGTTGACCGCCATATCAAACCCCGGCTCGTCGGGGAGCAGCACCTGCAGGTTGGCCGCGGGATCGCCGAGGAACGGAGTGCCCTGGACTTTGTTCGCGTCGCCGAGGCGGGCTGCGGGGGCGGGCGTGCCGGCGAGCGGGACGTAGGTCTTCTGGAACAGCATCACCCGCGTGCCGGCGCGCGGCGCGGTGAGCGTGACAGTCTCGCCCGGGGGCGTGTAGAAGAAACCGCCGTCGCGGCTGCGCTGCGACTTGCCGGCGAGGGTGACGGTGACTTCACCGCCGAGGACGTAGCCGAAGGTTTGGATGCTCGCGGGCGCGAGTTCCGCGCGGCCGCCGCGTTGGAACGTCACGAGGGTCTGCGCGAAGCCGGCGCCCATCGCGGGGTTGATGAGGATGACCGTGGTCGCGCCGGTGATGCCGGGGATCGCGTTATTCACGTGATTTTCGGGCGTGAGCAAGGCGTGGCGCGCGGCCACGTGCGCGCGGGTGTGGCCAAAGAGTTCGGGCATGGTTCAGCGGGTTGGTTTCAGGAATTGTCCGGACTGGAATTGATTCGTCAAACGGCTGTCGGCCCAGAGGGCACGGCCGCGGAGGTAGGTGTGCGAGATGCGGACGCGGCTGCGGCGGCCCGCGTACGGACTGAGACGGTGGCGCGTCCAAAGTTCGTCGGTCGAAATCGTCCGCTCCGGCGCGGGACGTACGAGGCAGAAGTCGGCGTCGAGGCCGGTCGCGAGTGTGCCCTTGCGGTCGTCGATCCGGAAGCGACGGGCGACGTTGCGGGCGAGCAGCGCCGCGAGCCGGGGCAGGTCCGCGGGCCAGGTGTCGACGCAGGCGTTCGCCAGTAACTCGAAGCCGTGCTGCACGCCGGCGATGCCGCCCCAGAGGGCGAAGAAGTCGGGGTCCGTCTTGAGCTCGGGCGGTGACGGCGAGTGGTCGGAACCGATCGTCTGGATGTGGCCGGCGCGGAGTTCGGCCCAGAGGCGTTTGCGCGAAGCTTCGGGGCGGAGCGGTGGGGCGCACTTCGCGACGGCGCCGAGTTTCTTCACGTCGGTGTCGTTGAGCAGCAGATAATGCGGACAGGTTTCGGCGGAAACATCGACGCGGGCGTCGCGGGCATCGGCGATCAGCGCCGCGCCTTCGGGCGTGCTCACGTGCACGAGGTGGAGCGCGCAACCGGTTTCCCCGGCGAGTTCGAGCGCGACGCGGATGGCTTCGAGTTCGACCTCGACGGGTCGCGACGCGAGAAACGCGGCCGCGTCGGTGCGGCCCTTGGCCTTTTGCACGGCGGTGAACTTCGCGGCGAGCGTGTCGTCCTCGGCATGCACGGCGACGAGCAGACCGAGTTTCGCGGCGCGCTTCATGCCTTCACGCAGTACGCGGTGGTCGACGTGGGGGAAACGAGCGAGGCCGCTGGAGCACATGAACGCCTTCAACCCGATCGCGCCGGCGTCGCGCAGGGCGGCGAACTGGTCGAGGTTGCCGGGCACGAAGCCACCCCAGAGGGCGAAGTCGGTACATGCCTCCCGCTCGGCGATCCGGCGCTTCTCGCGGAATCCCGCGACGTCGAGCACCGGCGGCTCGGAGTTGAGGGGCATGTCGAAGAAACAGGTGCCGCCGCCGGCGGCGAGCGCCGCGGAGCCGCAGGACAGGCCTTCCCAGTCGGCGCGACCGGGTTCGTTGAAATGCACGTGGGCGTCGATCACGCCGGGGAAAACGTAGGCCCCGGTCGCATCGAGGACCTCGGCGGCATCGGGCTCCAGTTCGGGCGCGATTTCTACGATTTTGCCTCGGCGGACCGCGAAGTCGGCCTGTTGCAGGCCGTCGGGCGTGACGAGTGTGCCGCCGCGCACAATGAGATCCGTCGGTTCCGGCGGGGGCGGCGGCGGCGTGGGCCGGGGGCGAAGGCGGGGACTCATGGTGCGGAGACGGGGGCTTGGGTCATCAGAAAATCATCGACGACCCGGAGCGCGACGGCGAGGTCGGAGGTGGCGACGTATTCGCGCGGGTGGTGGCTCAGCCCCTCGCGACAGCGGACAAACAACATCGTCGCGGGCACGCAGGCCGAAAGCACTACGGCGTCGTGGCCGGCCCCGCTGACGAGCGACAGTTCGCGCCCTTGCACCGCGCGAACGCTGCGGCCAAGGGCGCGCGTGAGAGCGGCGTCGCAGACTGCCGCGGCGTGATCCTGGCTTTTCTGCCAGGTGAGCTTAAGGCCGCGGGTCTGTGCGATGCGGCTGGCGGTGCGCTGCAGCGTGGCGACGGCGGCGCGGCGGACGGCGTCGCGGGCGTGGCGAACATCGAGGGTGTGGCGCACCTCGCCGGGGATCACATTGGCGGCGCCGGGCTCGACGGCCATCATGCCGACCGTCGCGACGAGGCCGGCGGTTTTCCGCGCGAGCGACTCGGCGGCGAGGGTGAACTCTGCGGCGGCGGCGAGCGCATCGCGCCGTAGTTTCATCGGCGTGGTCCCCGCGTGACCAGCGCGGCCGACCCAGCGGAGAGTGAAACGACTCTGACCGGCGATGCCCGAGACGACGCCGACGGCAAGGCCTTCGTTCTCGAGGACCGGACCCTGTTCGAGGTGGACCTCGACGTAGCCGAGGACATCGCCTCGCTGGTGCGCGAAGACGGGGGCGGCAAAGGTGCCGCCGTTGAAGGCGCGCAGTGCATCCTTGATCGTGACACCGGAGGCGTCGCGCAAGGTGAGCGCCGCGGCTGGCAGGCGGCCGGTGTAGCCCTCGCTGCCGAGATAGGCGCGGGCGAAGCGGACCCCTTCCTCCTCGGAGAAGCCGACGACTTCGACGTTGTAGGGTAGCGAAATTCCGCGTCGGCGCAGAGTGGCGAGGGCGACGATTGGCAGTAACACCCCGAGGGCGCCGTCAAATTTCCCGGCGTCGCGCACCGTGTCGAGGTGCGAGCCGAGCAACAAAGTGCGACGCGTGGGCACTGGGGCGGGGAGCGTGCCGATGAGATTGCCCGCCGTGTCGACGCGGGTGGCGAGGCCGGCGGTGTTCATCCACGTTGCGACGAGCGTGTTGGCGCGTTGCATCGCGGGCGACAGGAAGGTCCGCGTGAGTTGGCCGGGTTCGTCGGTTACGCGGCCGAGTTCCCCGAGCATGCGGGCGAGGCGTTGGGCGTCGGCGACCATCGTCAGCTACCGCGGTACGTTTGGTAGGCCCACGGCGTCACGAGGAGCGGCACATGGTAGCTCGCGGTCGCATCGGTGATCGTGAAGCGCAGCGGCACGCGGTCGAGGAAGTCGCAGGCGACGCCGCGGGCGCGGAAATAATCCTGCACGGCGAAGACCACTTCAAAACGACCGGTCCGCATCGCGGCGGCGTC
>CAIJFT010000320.1 GCA_903820035.1 uncultured Opitutia bacterium | reverse complement strand
GTACACGGATCTCCTTCCGCGCTGGCGAGCGCGCTGGGGGGAAGGGTTGGGGCGACCCAGTTGGCGGCACCCGTCGGGGCTTCGATCGTTTGCGGCATGAAACGTCTCGGTCTAACTCCGTGGTCACCCTCGGCAACGCTATTCCTTGGTCGGATGGCACCGCGTTTCGGGTCACGGTAGGTCGGCGCGCTTGGACCTAAGCCGCGCTCGTCGCCGCGGTCCCACTTGCCCGCTTTGACGGCCGGCAAACTTCCCTGCCTGGCAGGCTGTCGGGTCGCGCTCATGCTCTGCGGCGGCAATATCGATCCCGCCATTTTGAACCGCGTGATCGAGCAGGGACTGGTGCCCGCTGGCCGGCTCATGCAGTTCACGGTGGTCATCGGCGACCGGCCGGGCGGACTGGCCGACCTCGCGCGGTTCATTGCGGAGTGCGGCGCTCACCCGCGGGGCTACCGGGTTACGTGAAGTGACCGCTCAGGGTTTTCCCAACTGGCTCTTCACGACGTCCCGGTGGACGCGATTGCTGAGGCCGGCGAGGTGCAGCCGCATGGCTTCGACGACGGTGTCGGTATCGCGGGCGGCAATCAGCCGGCCGATTTGGCGGTGCGCATCCACGACGCCATGGACGAGTGTTGCCAGCAGAGGGTTGTCGCGGCTCGCCGCGGGGATTCGCGCGCCGGGCAAGCGGTAGAACACGTAATTGCACTCCAGCATGAGCAGGTCGAAATCGTTGATGAACCTTTCGTTTCCGCTGGCCTCCACGATGGTCTGGTGAAAACGCCAGTCGAGTTCCAGCCAACGGGCCGACGGGGCGTCCGGCGCCTCCTTTTCCATCTCGTCGCAGATCAGGTCGAGCTGCACCAGGTCAGCTGAGGAACGATTGTGACAGGCGGCGCGCGCCGCCGCCAGCTCGACGGCCTCACGGTATTCGTGCAGGTGCGTGACCTCGGCCGTCGAATAGTCGCGGAGGCGTAGCCCGCGGTTCACGTCATCCTTCAACAGCATGCCCTTGGAAACCAGCTTCTGCAGACCCTCGCGCACCGGAATGCGGCTCAGGGATAGTTTTGCCGCGAGGTCCCGCTCGATCAACCGGTCGCCGGGCAGGTAATCCTCCGAAAAAACCAGCCGCACCAGCTTCTGCAAGTTGGGCGGCGTGCGGTCGATCTTGGGCTCAAACACCCGGCGGCGCTTCGGCATGACCGCGGACTGCAACATACCCTGCCGGACCTGAAAAGCCCGGAATGGGCCGCCCGGTTGTGTTTGGTATGCCAACTCCCCGGCCCTTCGCATCGGCTAATCCGGTTGACAGGTCCTTTCCCGCGTAATTCTGGTATACCTAAATAAGCTTGCGGGCCGCTTCCGGCCGGCCGGCCCTTCCTCCCTGTCCCATGACCCCCTCGTTCGTCCGCCCTAAACTCAACCGCGGTGAGACCGTCTTCACCGCGAAGTCGTGTTACGCCGATCCCGAAGCGGTCGAACTTATGGCCTCGTCGGGTTTCGACGCCCTCTGGATTTGTCTCGAGCACAAGCGGCTCGATCCCGCCTTGGTCTATTCCCTGATCCAAGCCTGCCGGCTCGGCGGCGCCGACGCGTTGATTCGCGTCAAGCCGTCGAACCACACCGACATACTGTGGCTGCTCGAGGCGGGCGCCCGCGGTCTGATGATTCCGCGGGTGCGGCATCCCGACGAGGTCGCCGCGGTCATTGCGGCGATGAAATTTTTTCCGCTCGGCCGCCGCGGGGGTGATGCCATCCATGCGGACGCCGCTTTTGGCCGCGCCCCGATGGCCGACTACATCGCGACGGCGAACCGCGAGACCTTTCTGGTCGTCCAGATTGAGGAACCCGAGGTGGTGCCGCATCTGGACGCAATCGCGGCGATGCCCGGGGTGGATGTTCTGTTCGTCGGTCCGGGGGACCTCACGCTCGGGTTCGGCCAGACGGGCCCGATCGACAATCCGGAGGTGATGAAAATCGCCGCCGCGGTGGGCGAGACGTGCCGCCGCCACGGCAAACGCGCGGGCATCCCCTGCGCGGCCGACCAGGTGCCGAGATACCGCGCCCTCGGTTTCGATTTTTTCAACGTCATCAGTGATTTTCGCTGCGTCGCCCAGGGCATGAAAGCCGCCCTTGCCACCGCCCGCGGCTGACGTCCGTTCCGCCGGTATCGCGGCAGCTATTCCCGCATGGAACCTGCTGCGTCCTCCCGGAGGACCGGCTGATCCGTCTTGAGTGGTCCCAGGCTATTTAATTGCGCAAACCGTCCATGAAAACCCGTCACCGTCTGCTCCACCGCATCCGCCTCGTCCTCCTGACCCTTGGCCTGATGGCGGCGACCCGGTTGCCGGCCCAGCCCGCCGCCACGGGTGTCATCGAGGGCCGCGTGCTTAACACGACCGCCGGCGATTACCTGGCCAACGTGCGCGTGACGGTCGCAGGCACCGCCCTTGAGGCGTTCACCAACGTGGGCGGCGAGTTCCGGATCACGGGCGTACCCGCCGGCAGCGCCAACGTGCGCGTGTCCTACGGTGGCGTGACGCGCCAGAGCGCCAGCGTGCCCGTGGGCGCCGGGCAGGTGGCGACGCGCAACTTTGAAATCGCCGCGCTGGAGACCAAGCCCGCCAAGGCCGCGGGCGAAGTGGTCACGATGCGGGAGTTCACCGTCGCCGAGCGCGAATTGAGCGCGCAGGCCGCCGCGATCCAGGAGCAGCACGCCGCGCCGAACATCAAGAACGTCGTGGCCTTCCAGGAATTCGGCGACCTCGGCGACGGCAACCCCGGCGAGTTCCTGAAATTCGTGCCCGGTATCCAGGTCGCGATGACGCCCGCGATCCCGAGCGCTGCCACCATCCGCGGCATGCCGGCCAACGGCACGATCCTCACGATCGACGGCGTGGAACTCTCCTCCGACGGACCCGCCTCGCGCGGTTCCAGCTTCACCGCGTCGAATACCGCCAACATCGAGCGCATCGAGGTCACCAAGGTCCCCACGCCCGACATGCCCGCCAACGCCGTCGGTGGCATGATCAACGTCGTCAGCAAGAGCGGCTTCAGCCGCCGTGACCCGCAGTTTTCCTACAGTGTCTTCGGCCTGCTCACCTCGACCGAGCCGTTCACCGCGCTCGGCCGCGAGTTGTTCCGCCGCGGCAGCGCCGACAAGTCCACCGGCGGCGCGCACCTCAAGCCCGGCTTTGACTTCACCTACATCCGGCCGGTGAACCGCACCCTCGCCTTCTCATTCAGCGGCGGGCACAACATCCGCTGGGAGGACAAGGACAACCTCGCGCCGACGTGGAACCGCGTCACGAACCTTCAGACGCAGAGCGCCGAAGCCGCCCAGATCGCGACCCGCGAGCGCAACGCCGCCTCGCTCCGCGTCGACTGGAAGCCGGCTCCGGGCCACGCGCTCTTCGCCAACGTCCAGTTCACGCAGGACAACGTCTCGTCCCGGATCTTCACCTCCACGCAGGCCTTCGGCACCGGCGCCACCGGCGGCGAAAACTTCACCCAGGGCGCGGCCACCGGCGTGGGCACGACCACGATGGCCACGACCTACCGCGAACAGCTCAAGGACACCGGTCACGCCGCCCTCGGCTACCGTTACGAAGACCACGGCTGGAAGATCGAATCGAACGCCGCGCGCTCCCAGTCGCGCCGCCGGACCCTCAGCGCGATGCCCGGCCATGATTATTTCGGCACCACGAGTGCCACGCTCCCCAATCTCGTGCTGCGCGGCGAAGGTTTCGGCGACGTCCGTCTCGGCACGCCGCCGACGGTCACCGGCCAGAGCCGCACCGGCCAAACCGTCGATATCACCGATGCCCGGTTCTACACGTTGAACAGCGTGACCTCGCCGCTGGAGCCGCGGATGACCAACGCGCTCACGACCTTCAAACTCAACGCAAGCCACGCCCTCGGCCTGCCGTTCACCGCCCGCCTGATGGCCGGCAGCGATGTTTCCCGCAATGAACGCGACCTCCGCGTCGAGACGCTCACGTGGAACTTCCGGCCCACCTTTGCCGCCGGCACCCCCGAGCGGCTCATCGGCAGCTACGACCTGATCAACCAGCCGTATTCCGACCAGCGCAGCTTCCGCAACGGCGACCGCGTCCGCTGGACCGATCCGCGCAAGGTCTACGACCTCTTCAAGGCCCAGCCTTCCTACTTCGTCCTCAACGAAGCCTCCTCCCACACCTCGCGGGTCAACGGCTCCCAATCTCTCGTCGAAACCATCTCGGCCGGGTTTCTGCGCGCGGACGTCAAGCTGCTCGACAATCGCCTCTGGATCGTGGGCGGCGTGCGCTACGAACGCACCGACGACCAGGGTTTGGGCGGGTTGAACGATATCCGTGCCACCTATCAGCAGGACGCTGCCGGCAACCTCATCCGTAACGCCGCCGGCCAGCCGATCCGGGTCTCCACCGACGCCCTGACGATTGCCCGGCTCCAGTACCGGGAGCGTGCCGCATTCGCGAAGAAGCATTACGGCGACACTTACCCGAGCCTGAACGCCAGCTACAACGTCTCGGAAAACGTTGTCGCGCGCGCCGCCTACGCGAAGACCATCGGCCGCCCCGATGTCAGTTTCATCGTGCCCTCGCGCACGGTGGCCGATCCCTCCGCTGCCGAGACGAGCCGCGTCATCAACACGACGAACGCCGGCCTGAAACCCTGGAGCGCCAACAACTACGACCTGAGCTTCGAGTCCTACGGCGTAAAGGGGGCGACGATCGCGGTGAGTTTGTTCCGCAAGGACATCAAGGGCTTCTTCGTCACGACGCGGTCCGACGCCACGCTCGCGCTGCTCACGGAGATGGGTCTCTCCGACGACTACCTCGACTACGACGTCATCACGACGACGAACTCAGCGGACGCCGTTGCCCTGAACGGTTTGGAGTGGAGCTGGCGGCAATCGTTCAAGCCGTTTACCGCGTTGCCGGGTTGGGCGCGCAACGTGCAAGTCTGGTTCAACGGCACGCACCTCCGCCTCAGCGGCGCCGGGCAGGACGACTTCTCCGGCTACTCGCCGCAGATTCTCAACTGGGGCGCGAGCTTCGCGACCGCCAAGTTCCTGCTGAAGTACAACGTCTCGCGCATCGGCCGCCAGCGGGCCTCCCTTGATGCGGTGAGTGCGACGACGCCCGCGGGCACGTATCAGGCGCAGGACACGCGCATGGTGATGGATGGTTCGATCGAGTACCGCTTCCACCAGCAATTCGCGTTCTACTCCTCGGTGCGGAATCTCGCCAACGAGCCCCGTCCGTTGATCACCTACTCGCCCAACGCCCCTGCCTACACGCGCCCGCGCACCTACACGTTCTACGGGGCGCTGTGGACCATCGGCGTGAAGGGTACATTCTGATTCCGGCGTAGCCCGGCGCGTGTGCGCCGGGACCAAGCGGAAAAATTCTGCGCTCACGCGCCGGGCTACGGGCCGGCAGCCGCGGCGCGGGCCAGGTCGCGCGCGGCCCAGAACCGGTACGCGACCAACAGGGCGCCGCCGCAAAGCGCGATCAAGAGCGAGATGCCGGCGAAGATCGCATTGAGCCCGAGTGAGCCCTTCAACACCCCTGCGAGCAGCACGCCCGCGCCGCCGGCGGCGGTGGCGCAGGTGTTCATGATGCCGATGGCGGTCGAGCGATATTGCACGGGAACCACCTCGCAGAGCGTCGGGTTTTCATTCGCGTGACCAAGGCCGCGGAAGAGCGAGAACAGCGATACGGCGGTCGCGACCAACGCGAATCCGGGTCGCAGCAAAAACAGCAGCAGGAACGGGGCGGCGATCAGATAACAGAGTCCCTGGACCAACAGCCGTCGTCGGCCGTCGGTTGCCGCCGCGCGATCGGACACCCAGCCGCCCGCCGCAAGGCCGAGCACCACGGATACCTGCAGCATGAACGTGCCCGCGAAGCCGGCGCCGCCGAGCGTCAGGTCGAACGCCTCGCGCAGGTAGAGCGGCAACCATGCGAGAAAGATCCAGATCCCCACGCCCGAGAGCATCGCCTTCGCCAGCAGCACGTGGAACGAGGGAACGCCGGCGAGATAGCGCAGCGCGGTGAGGAAGCGGGAGCGGGTGGCGTGGGCGGCGGTTTTTCGAGGCGGTGCGTCCCGGAGCAGCGCCGGCGAAAGGGCGGCGAGGATCACGCCGCCGACCCCGAGCACCCAGAAGCCGGAGCGCCAGCCGAAGTGCTCGGCGAGGTAACCCGCGAACGACCCGCCGAGGACAACGCCGAAGTTGAGCCCGACGCCGTGCACGCTCATCGCGCGACCGCGCGTATCCGGACCGTGGTGATCCGCCAGCAGGGCCGTGGCGGCGGGCAGGTAAAAACTCTCCGCGAGCCCCAGCGCACCGCGCAGCATGAGCAGGGCGATGAGGCCGTTCGCCGCGCCGAGCAGGGCCGTCACGCCGCTCCAGACCACCAAGCTCCATACGACCTGCTTCCGTCGCGACCAGCGGTCCGCGAGCATCCCGGCCAGGGGCGAGGCGATCGCGTAGCTCCACAGAAACATCGAGCCGATGAGACCGAGCTGCGGGTCGCTGAGGTGGAACTCCGCGCGCAAGGCCGGCAGCACAGACGAAAGGGCGGCGCGGTCCGCGTAGTTGAGTGCGGCGGCCGCGGCGAGGAATCCGGCCGTCTGCCAGCGCGGCTCCCGGTACCAGCCTTTCATGCGCGGCCGCCGCAGGCGGAAACCCGCGGGGCGGGGAGGAACGGGGTCGGAACGCGCATGGGGAGGGCGGGGTGCCCACCCCACGCAAGGCGGCGTGGTATACCACTTCAACTGTTCTTTGCGGCGGGCTCCTTGGGTCGGAATGGAGGGCCTACGGTGCGACCGTCGGAATCGCCGCGCCGGCCCATTTCGGATTCGGCGTTTGACTTCAGGTATACCAAGTTGACCGTCGCCGCACCCTTATGCTGCGCCGTCTTGTCCCCGGATTGCTTGCCGCCGCCTCGCTGTTTGCCGCCGACCCTGGGGTTAGGAATGCGCCCGCTCCCGCGGCCACCGTTCTGGTCGATCCCGCAACGCGGCCCGCCGAATTCCGCTACACCGCGTTCCCGACGATCCTGCGGACCGGACCCGACGAGGTCTGGCTCGTCTACAAAGCCGGTCGCAGCCACGCGACCGACAGCGGCGCCGCGATGGAGATCGTGCGCCACACGCTTTCCACCGGGGCCACGCAGTTGATCCAACGCCTCGTGGCGCCGCAACCGAAGTTGTATCAGATGGGCGAACTCGCGCGGTTTCCCGACGGCGGCATCGCGCTCTACATCGATGTCCAGAGTGTTGGTTGGGACGGTCGTCACTATCGCTCGGGAGCGGAAGTAGCCCGGTGGGATGCGACCCGCGGTGCGTTCGGCGCGCCGGAGGTATTGGCCCCGGTCAACGGCGTCCTCTATGGCTATCCGCTGGAGTTTGCCTCCGACGGTCGCGCGACCTGGCAGTTGATCATGGCTTTCGGCTACCACCAGCCTGGCGGACGCTGGAGCGTGGACGCCGTGCGCTCCGACGACGCCGGCCGCTCCTGGCGCTTCGTGCGCAACCTCACGGCGGAATTCGGCGGCATCCGGGCCAACGAGAGCGGTTTCACGCGCCACGGCGACGGCTTCATTGTCGCGACGCGCGGGTACGACCGCATGGTGCGGCTCCACCGGACGGACGCGGAGTTTCGCGTCAAGACGCAGGTCGACCTCACCGGCAGGATTTCGTTCGTCAACAATGTCGTCGGTCGACCCCGCGTCTTCGTCCGCGACGGCCAGGGCTACCTCATCGGCCGCAACTGGACCCAGGCGGCCAGCGGGAGCCCGATGCAGCTCTGCCTGATCCGGTTTGATCCGGAAACCCTGGCGGTGAACGGCGGCGTGATTCTCGACAACGCCGATAACCAGAAGGTGACGGATGGCTATTACGCGGTGACGGAATTTTCCGGGGCGGGCGCCGACACGCGGCTGCACGTGTTCACCTACAAGGCGCTGAACGGCCAGCCGCCGGGCATCGTGCGGATGGATTTTCGCTGGGCGGATGTGAAATGAAATTTCGGCCCTGGGGATGGGGTGTGGCGTGGCTGGCGGCGACCGCGGCCGCATTCGCCGCCGAACAAATTTCATTCGCGGCCGTTCCCAGCGTGGCGCTCGGCCGCGCGTTGCCCATCGCGATCGTCGCTCCGGCCGGCCCCGTGTTGGCGGCGGACGCGCCGGTGCTGTTTTTTCTGCACGGTCGAGGCCGGCATCATCGTTCACTCGTGGACTCACCGGCGGCGCGGGCGGCGCTGTTGAACGCCACGTGCTACGTCGTGCTGCCGCAGGGCGAAGACGGCTGGTACATCGATTCACCGGAAAAACCGGCGGATCGTTACAACGCCTACCTCGAGGAAGTCATCGCGTGGGCGGGCCAGCATCTGCCCATATCCGCGACCCCGGCGCGCCGGGGCATCGCGGGCTGGTCGATGGGCGGCTACGGGGCGGTGCGGTTTGCGCAGACCCATCCGGGCTCGTTCGGTTTCGTGGCGAGCGTGATTGGCCTGCTCGATTTTCCCCGGGCGGAAAATCTTCCCGAGGGCCAAAACTACCGCGTGCCGGTGCCGCGCTTCACGGCGGATCCCGCGCGCTGGGCGGAGTTGAATCCGCGCCACGCGGTCGAGGCGCTGCGGGGGGCGCGGCTCACGCTCGTGTTGGCCAGCACGGGTTTTGAGCGGACCATGAACGAGCACTTTCTCACCGAATTGGAGCGCAAGCGGATGCCGGTGCAGGTGCACCGGTTGGAGGGCGGCCACGAATTTTCCCTCGTGGAGCGTGCGGTCCCGCTGGTGTTGGCGGATGCGGCGGCCTATTTCTCAAAACCATGAGTGTCGTTACCGAACAACGGCTTTTCTGCGGGCTCCTGGTGGCGGGCGGCGGCATGTCCGGCCTGTGCTGCGCCCTCGCCGCGGCCCGACTTGGAACAAAGGTGATCCTGTTGCAGGATCGCGCCGTCCTCGGCGGCAATGCCTCGAGCGAAATCCGCATGCACGCGGTCGGCGCCACCGGGCTGCATGCGGGTCTGCCGCTCGCGCTCGAACCGCGGGAGGGCGGCCTGATCGAGGAGATTCGCCTGGAACTCGCCGTGCGCAACCCGCAGCGGTCGGCTGCGGTGGCGGATTTGATTTTGTACGAGCTCTGCCGCGCGGAGCCGAACCTGACGCTGCTGCTCAACACCACGCTCACCGCGGCACGGGTCGAGTCGGGCGCGATCGTGTCGGTCACCGCGGAACGGCCCTCGACGGAGGACCGCTTCACGATCGCCGCGACGATGTACGCCGATTGCACTGGCGACGGCCGGCTTGGCGTCGAGGCCGGGGCTCCCTTCATGCGCGGCCGGGAAGGCCGGGCCGCATTTGGCGAGAGTCTGGCGCCGGCGGCCGGTGACACGAAAACCCTGGGTTCGACGATTCTGTTTCAGGCGCGCCGGCACGAGCGGCCGATGCCGTATGTGGCGCCGCCGTGGGTGCGGAAATTCAGTCCCGCCGATTTCACGCTGCGGCCGTTCGGCAAGAGCGGCTCCGACCTCGGGCTCGAGTTCGGTTACTGGTGGATCGAGTGGGGCGGCTGCCTCGATACGCTGAAGGACAACGAAGTCATCCGCGACGAGCTGCTCGCGATCACCCTCGGCGTCTGGAACCACATCAAGAACGAGTCGGGCCTCGACGTTTCCCATTGGGCGCTCGATTGGGTCGGCATGGTGCCGGGCAAGCGCGAGACCCGCCGCTTCACCGGCCGGCATGTGCTCACCGAAGGCGATATTTTTTCCGCGCGGCCCTTCGCCGACGCGATCGCGTACGGCGGCTGGCCCATCGATACGCACCCGCCCGACGGCGTTGATGCGCGCGACGAGCCGCCGTGCACGCAGAACCACGTGCCCTGGTTGTACGACATTCCATTGCGGGCCTGCGTCGCAGCGACGGTGCGCAACCTCTTCTTCGCCGGACGGAATATTTCCGCCACGCACCTCGCATTCGCGTCGACGCGCGTGATGGCGACCTGCGCCGCGGTCGGGCAGGGCGTCGGCACCGCGGCGGCGTTGGCCCTGCGGGCGGGGGTCGAGCCGGGCCTGATTCCGGACAATGCCGCCCTCGTGCACCGCATTCAGCAACAGCTGCTCCGCGACGACGCCTATCTTGTCGGGGTGCGCGGGGCCGATGAGGTCGATCTTGCGCGCCGCGCCACCGTGCGGGCATCGAGCGCGCAGCCGGGCGGCGAACCGGAACTGATCTTCTCCGGTCAGACGCGCGCGGTGCACGGCGGCGCGGCGGTGGCGGCGCCGAGCGGGGGCAACCAATGGGAAAACGTCCTGCGCGAATTGGAAACCGGCCGCGTCGAGGCGCAGTACACGAGTGCCCCGCCGGACCGGGCCTTTCCCGGCACGCACCGCTGGATGAGCGATCCGGCCGCGGGATTGCCGGCGTGGCTTGAGTTGCGCTGGGCGGAGCTCGTCACGCTCGGCGAGGTGCAAGTTGTGTTCGACACCGGCCAGCACCGCTTTCTCACGCTGTCCCAGGCGGACGGTTACACGCGCCGCATGCACTGGGGTGAGCCGCAGCCCGAGACCGTGCGCGACTACCGGATTGAAATCGAATCGCCTGCCGGTCAGTGGACGGAGGCGTGCACCGTGCGCGGAAATTATCAACGGCTGCGCCGTCATGGCTGGAATCTTCCGTTGCGCACCCGGGCAGTGCGCGTGGTCGTCGAGTCCACCAACGGCCTTGATCATGCGCGTGTGTTCGAGGTGCGGGCGTATGAGCCTTCAGCCTAGTGGAAGAATTCAATTCGCCCTCGCGGCCGGTGTCCCCGGCGGAGTATTCCGTTGGGGTCCGACCGAAGACCCGCCGCCGGATTTGTTTTCTCCGTGGGCCGCTCCGCTGGCAGCCCGCGTGGACCGAAAATCAGTCTTCGCGCCGGTACGGTTGGCCTGTCAGGGTGGCATCCGCCGTACCGAGTGCGGCTGATCCATGATTAACACCTCCCTGACCCAACTGATCCCGATCCTGCAGCTCGCCATCGGCCCGGTCATTCTCATTTCGGGTGTCGGTCTGCTCCTGCTGACCATGACCAACCGCTTCGGCCGGTTGCTCGACCGTTCACGGTTGTTGAATCGGGAGCGCCCGCCGGCCGACCTCGTCGAGGCGGTGCAGGAGCAAATCGCCATTTTGCACCGTCGCGCCGCCATCCTCCGGCTGGCGATCATTTTTGGCGCGACGACCGTGCTGTTGGTGGCCGTGCTCATCCTGGTGCTGTTCATCACCGCATTGCTTCAGATCGAAGCCGGCTGGCTGATCGTGGCGCTGTTCTGCCTGAGTCAGGTCTCCCTCATCGGCGCGATGGTCGCCTTTATCCGGGACATGAACCTCTCGCTGCTGGCGGTGCGGCTGGAATTAAAGCGCTGATCGCGGCGGAGCCGCGCTCGCGCCGCCGGCCAAGGCGTGGTCCTCACGTAATATCACCGTTTTCGCTTCGCGCCAACGCGGCCACGCGAACCAAGCCCGCCCTCAACCCGCCGACGCCTCGCCCGTGGCTTCCTCGGCTTCGGCGGCGGCGCTACCGTCTTCGGCTTCTTCGAGGATGCGCTTGGCGGCCGCGACGTTTTCGTCCTCCACCTGGATGCGTAGGCCGGAGCCGCTGAAATCAGGCGCCGACTGCGAGGTGAGTTCGTCGGGGGCGTAGACCGGGATGTTGTTCGCCTCGAGCAGCGACTTCACGAGCATGGCCTCGGCGGGGTTCGAGCAGGTGATCACGGTGGTCATGACCCGCAGGATAGGCGGAAAACCGTGTTTGGCGAGACTGCGTCACGGCGCGCTCCGGCCGCCGGGTTTTGGCGTGACGCCGGCCGCCCGAAACCCGCACGCTTGGCGCCATGTTCCTGACCCGTTGCCTCACCTTGCTGGCGATTTTCGCGCTGCCGCTGGGCGCCGCCTCCGCTGATCGCCACGTCGTGCTCGTCAGCATCGACGGATTCCCTTCCTCCCTTTGGAAAGACCAGACCATCCCTCTGCCCAACTTGCGTCGGCTGGCCGTCGAGGGGGCGCAGGCCGCGGCGATGACGATCGTCAATCCCGCCATCACCTGGCCGAACCACACCTCGCTCGTCACCGGCGTCACGCCCCGCCGCCACGGGGTATTGTACAACGGGCTCGTGGTGCGCGGTGGGCCCGGCAAGCCGAACCAGATCGAGCCGTGGGCCGACAAGTCCCGCCTCGTTCTCGCGCCGACCGTTTACGACGCCGCGCACCGCGCCGGCCTCACCACCGCCGAGGTCGACTGGGTTGCCATCACGCGGCCGGGCACGATCACGTGGAGCTTTGCGGAGTTGCCGGACGTGAACGGGGTTCTGCCGCAGGAAATGATTGCGGCGGGCGTCGCCACCGCGGCCGAGATCGAGGCGGCCCGCGCGGGCGGGCGGAACATCGTGTGGCGCGACGAGCTCTGGACGCGCGCCGCATGTTTCATCTTCGCCCGCCACCAGCCGAATCTCCTGATGTACCACACGCTCAACACCGACTCGACGCACCACCGCTTCGGGCCGGGCTCGCCGCCGAGCATCTCGGCGCTGGCCTTGGCCGACCAACTGCTCGGCCAGCTGCTGCGCACCATCGACGCAAGCGGCAAGCGGGCGCAGACCACGGTGATCGTGACCACCGACCACGGTTTCAAGAAGGTCGACAAGTACGTCCACGCGAACGTCGTCCTCAAGCAGGCCGGCCTGTTGCAGGCGGCCGGACCGACCCTCACGCAATGCGACGCCTACGCGGGTACGCAGGGTGGCATTGCGTTCATCTATGTGACCGATCCCGCGCGGCGCGCGGAACTGCTGCCGAAGCTGAAGCAGTTGTTCGCCGCCACCGAGGGCGTGGCGCAGGTGATCGATGCGGCGGATGGCGCCCACGCGCTGGGCATGCCGACGCCGGCGGAAAACCGGGGCATGGGCGACCTTATCCTGTATCCGAAAACCGGCTATGCCTTCAGCGCCGCGCCCGTGGGTGACGCGGCGACGGGGCCGTCGACGAATTATGGCGGGACGCACGGTTACTCGTCGGCGGATCCCGAGCTTGATGGTATTTTCGTCGCGAGCGGCGCCGGCATCAAGGCGGGGGTCAAACTCGACCGCATGCGGAATCTCGACGTCGCGCCGACGATCGCCCGCCTGCTCGGGGTGCCGTTGCCGGACGTCGAGGGCGCCGTGTTGGAGTCGATCCTCACCGCCCCGGGCAGGTGAAAGTTGAAGGTTGAAAGACCGGACCCGGGCGGGGCGAAACGGGAGCTGGCGCGGGCTTCCCCCGTTAAGGGATCCAGCGGACGGCCCTCGCCGTGATTGCGACTTTCAACTTTCAACCGGGAGCTTTCAACTGCATCAGTCCGGTTAGAACCAATCCCTCCATTCCCATGCTTCGCTTTGCTCAATTCGGTGCCGGCCGCATCGGCGCCATCCATGCCGCCAATCTCGCCGCGACCAAGGACACGCAGCTCCTCCACATCGTGGACGTCAACGCCGACGCCGCCCGCGTGCTGGCCGCGCGCCACGGCGCCAAGGTTTCGACCGTCTCTGAAGTGCTCGCCGACCCGCAGGTGGACGCGGTGATCATCGCCTCATCCACCGACACCCACGCCGACCTCGTGATTGCCGCCGCCAAGGCCGGCAAGGCGATTTTTTGCGAGAAGCCGATCGATCTCTCGCTCAAGCGCGTGGATGCCTGCCTCGCCGCCGTGAAGAAGGCGAAGGTGCCGATGCTCGTCGGCTTCAACCGCCGGTTTGATCCCAGCTTCGCGGCCCTGCAGGCGCGGGTCGCCAAGGGCGAGATTGGCAACGTGGAACAGGTCATCATCACGAGCCGCGATCCGGGGCTGCCGCCGATTTCCTACATCAAGGTTTCGGGCGGACAGTTCCGCGACATGACGATCCACGACTTCGACATGGCGCGCTGGCTCCTGGGCGAAGAACCGGTCGAGTTGTTCGCCTACGGCAGCTGCCTCGTGGATCCCGCGGTGGCGAAGGCGGGCGACACCGACTCCGCGATGATCGTGATGAAGACGGCCTCGGGCCGGCTCGCGCACATCAACAACAGCCGGCGCGCCGCCTACGGCTACGACCAGCGCCTGGAAGTGCACGGCGCCAAGGGCCGCCTGATCGCGGGCAACCGCACCGCGACGACGGTGGAACTGGCCGACGGCAACGCGGTGAGCGCCGACAAGCCGCTGTACTTTTTCCTCGAGCGTTACGCCGAGGCCTACCGGGCCGAGCTCGCCGCGTTTGTCAGCGCGGTGCAAAACCGGCAGCCGATGCCCGTGGGTCCCGCCGACGGACGGCAGGCGATCGTCCTGGCCGAGGCCGCGGTGAAGTCGTTGCGGACCGGCCGGCCGGTGAAGGTGGGCTGACAAGTTGAGCGTTAAGAGCTGAGGGTTGAGCGACGGAAGCGTAGCCCTGCGCGTGAGCGCAGGGACCGGGCGTTAGTTGTGGGTCCGGCCGCTGGCCGGGCTTTTCTTTCGAGCTCCCGCGCGCTTCGCCCGCCCACCGGGCGGGCCTACAACGATCCCCCTCACTTCACCTTGGCGTACGCCAGGCAGTCGCGCGGCTCGGGGCCGATCGTCGGGGCGATGTGCCAGCGGCGCAAAAGGCCCTCGCGGACCAGCCCGGCTTTTTCCATGACGCGGGCCGAGGCGGTATTCTCCACGTCGCAAAACGCCCACGCGCGGTAGATGGTCGGCTGGGCCAACGCCCAGTCGACCAGATAGCGGAGCGCCTCGGTGGTGAAACCGTGGCCCCAGAATTTTTTCGCGAGCACGTAGCCGAGGATGACCTTGCCCCCGGGCTCGAGCCCCAGACCGATGGACCCGATCGGCGTATCCGTGCCCCGGAGGCAGAGGAGCCAGGCGAAATTGCCCGTGCCCTTCTCCCAATCGGCGATGCGTTCACGCAAAAACAGGTTCAAGGGATCAACCCGGTCGTACGCCCGCCACGGCAGGTAGCGGGTGACTTCCGGATCACTCCCGAAGGCGGCAAAGATGGCCGGGCCGTCGTCGGCCCGCGGCATCCGCGCGGTCAGGCGCGCCGTGGCGAAGGAGGCGGGCGGGCGCGGCACGGCGGGTTACTCTTGCGGGGCGACCTTGGCGCGCACGCTTTCCAGCCAGTCGTTGATCGCCTTGACCTGCGGGTCGGTGAAAATCGCGTCGCGGTGCACGAGCGTGTAAGACTTGAGCGGCATCTTGCGGGAGCCGATCTGGTCGATCACTTCCTCGAGGCGGCTCGCCTTCTTTTTGGCGCTGAGATCGCCGAAGGTGGAGAAGTTGAACTCGCGCTTGCCGTCGCGCACGTGCGCATCGAGCCACCAGGCCAGGGGCTGAATCTCAGCGTACCACGGGTAACGCGTGTTCTCCGAGTGGCAGTCGTAGCAGCCCATGAGCAGCAGTTGTTTTACCTCGGCGGGCGCGGTGTGCAGGACCAGCAGATCCGTCTTTTCCGGCGTGGCGGACAAATTCTTGGCCGGGCGGATGAACTGGATGCCGACGCCCAGGACGATGAGGCCGAGGAGAATCTTTTTAATCATAGGGCAAAAGCGCGGACTGTCCTACGATCATGCCGCCGCCGGCCGGCCCGACAAGCCCGCGTCGCGGAGCGCACGAAAGTTTTCGGTGTCACGCACCACCGACCGCTTCCTGCACGAGTGCCGCGATCGCGGCCGGCAGCGCCAGGCCGAGGGCGGCGGCTTGCGCGGCGGGGCTCATCTTCCGCCACGTTTTCCGGAGGATATCGATAAACTTCTCGCGCGGGTAGTCGGCGTGTTGCGCGGCGAATGCGCTGATTTCGTTTTCGAGGAAGACGAGGCAGGCGGCGTCCTCGAGCGTCTGGGTACCGGCATTCGTCTTGAGTCCCGTTTTCGAAACCCAGGTCGCGACCTCGGCGGCCTCGGTTTCGGTCACGCCCGCCGCGAGCAGGAGCGCCCGGGCGCGCTCCGCCTGTTTCGTGTAGAGCGAGCGCCGCCATTGCAGGTAAGCCGCCTTGCCCTCGGGGAAGCTGGAACGCGGCACCGACCACCGTTCAAGGTGTTGGCACCGCGCGGCAAGACGCAGCAGCGGCGGGGCGTCGCTCACGAGTTTGATCACCCAGTTCTCGACGCGCTCCGCGTAGACCAGCTCGGCCGCCCGGCCGTCGGCGGCGCGGGCGGGATCCGCGGCGTGGGCGGCGTCGATCAGGGTGCGGGCGCGGGTATAGGCTTCCATGGCGCGGGAAGTTGAAACGACGCGAATGCCGGCGGCAAGCGGCGGTCGCAGTCTTGCGTCGCCGTACCGGCGGAGTCTCACTGGTTGCCCGCCTTCGCCCCCGAAGGCGCACCAAGCCTCAACCCCTCCGTTCATGGCCTCACTGTTGCGCTGCGCCCCATGGCGCACCCTTGCCTTCGTTGGTCTGCTTACCCAAGTGACCTCACCCGGCCGCGGCCAAGTCGTGCCGCCGCCTGCGCCGCCCAAACCCGCGGTGACCGCCAAGGCTTCCACCTCGGGCGAAGTCGTCGAGTTGTCGCCCTTCGAGGTGCGGCCCGAAGACGACACCGGCTATCAGGCCGGTAACACCACCAGCGGCAGCCGGCTCAATGCGCGACTGAAGGACACGCCGGCGTCGGTTTCGCCGTTCACCGCGGAGTTTCTGTCCGACATCGCGGCGACCAACCTCCAGGAAATGTTGTCCTACGCGACCAACATCGAGGCCGAGCTCGAGGACGGCCAGGCCGGCTTCAACAACCCGCCCGGCCGCGACTCCACCGGCGGCGATTATTCCTTCCGCGTGCGCGGGGTGATCGGCGGCGTGTCGCGCGATTTCGTCGACGCCACCGCGCCGAACGACCTCTACAACGTCGAGCGCGCCGAGGTTTCGAGCGGGCCCAACTCCATCCTCTTCGGCCTCGGGCCGGCTGGCGGCCTCGTCTCGCTCACCGGCAAGAAGGCCAACGTCCGCCGCACGCGCGGCAACCTTAAGACGGTCTTCGCCGAGTACGACTACCAGCGCTACGAGCTCGACTATAACCGCGTCCTGTTGCGCGACCGGCTCGCCTTGCGGCTGCTCGCCTTGCACCACACCTCCGAGGGCTGGCGCAAGTGGACGCGCGACGATCAGGACCGGTTCACCGGCGCGGTCACCGTGAAGCCCTTCAAACACACCTCGATCGACGCCTCCTACGAAAAGGGCACGCGCGCCAACAGCCTCGCGGTCACGGGCAATGCCGTCGACCAGCTCTCGCTGTGGTTCGCCAGCAACCGGCCGACGGCCGACGGCGCCGCCGTGGCGGGCACGAACCGGCTCAGCACGACCAGCGACCGCTTCACCCTCTTCGACAACAACGGCGTCATCTACAACCTGAAGGGCGAGCTGCAGAGCAGCAGCCGTTACGCTTCGGCGACACTCGCCGAGGTCTCCCTCGCGCCGAACCAGTACAATTACATCGGGCCGGGCGGCAACCGCGCGCAGTCGTTCGACAATTTCAACGTCAACCTCGAGCAGCGGATCACGCGCGACCTCACGGTCGTCGCCTCGTATTTCCACAATCAGGGCCGCATCAACACCGACGGCGCCAACACGACGCTACCCGAATTGCGCGGCGATCCCAATCTCACCATTCCGGCCCCGGCGGGCGGCACGGCCACCGTGACCAACCCCTACCGCGGGTCACTCTACATGGACACCACGTGGTTCAAGGACCAGCTCGTCACCACCAACGACGTCGAGCGCATCAGTGCGGCCTACGAGCTTGATCTCGGCAAATGGTTCGGCCGGCACCGGCTCGCCGCCATGGCCGAGCACTCAAAGCAGGAGCGGCTGCGCCGGTGGCGGAATGAAATCCTCGTCGACGAGAAAAATGTCCCGATCACCAACGCGGCCACCCCCGAAGGCGCGCAGAACCAGCTCAACCGTCGCCAGTACGCGACCGAGACCGACTTCACCACGTACTTCGTCGGCGACCCGCGCACGCCGATCGCCCCGGTCACCTACAACGGCCGGCAGCTTCTTTCCAACTACGTCTCGCGCACCAAGGCGAACGCCCATGCCTTCAAGGAGATCAACTCGTTCATGTTCGCCGCGCAGAGCTTCTGGCTGCGCGACCGGCTGGTGACGACCGTGGGTTACCGCACCGACGACGTTGAATTTCGCAACGAAAACGAGGCACGCATCGCCGGCGCCACCGACCCGCGCGTCACCTCGCGGCAATTCATCCTCAACGAGTGGGATTTCAACGGCGACTACACCGTCAACAACTACCAGCCGAAGACGATCACCGCCGGCGTTGTGCTGCACGCCACCAAGCAACTCTCGGCTTTCTACAACACCTCCGAGAGCAACGGCCCGCCGCGCTTCGACCGCACCGTGCTGCCCAACGGCGGCGTGCCCCCGCCGGTCACCGGCTCCGGCCGCGACCTGGGCCTCATGTTCGATTTCCTCGGCGACAACCGGTACTTCGCCCGTGCGACCTACTACAAATCCGACCAGCTTAACGACGCCTCGATCATTCCCGACGGCCTCACCGTTTCGACGTCCGGCTCCCTCGGTGGCGACAATCTTCTCAACATTCTCGGCGCGCTGCGCGACGCGGGCAAGTTGACGTCGGCCCAGTACGACACCCAGGCCGTGACCTACAACGCCGCGATCATCGACATCTTCACCAAGGGTTATGAGTTCGATTTCGTGGCGAACCCCACGCGCAACCTCACGCTCCGCCTCGGCTACTCGTACACGGACCGCCGCCGCGGAAATTTCCTGAAGGAAATCCGCGCCTACTTCGCCGAGAAGGTTCCGGAGTGGCGCCGGCTGGCGGGCAACGACGCGGCCCTGCTCGCGACGATCAACAAGGAGATCGACACGGTGGACAGTGAGATCGCCGCGCAGACGACGCGCCAGAGCGCACCGTTTGGCAACCGGCCCCACAAAGGTACATTCACCGGGCGCTACAGCTTTGTTTCCGGTCCGCTCAAGGGCGTGTTCACCGGTGGCTCGGTGCGTTACCAAGGCCGCAATTTCGTCAGCACCAACAACGCCACGGGTCGAGACTACTGGGGCACGGCGACGCTGCAGGCCGACGCCTTTGCCGGTCTGCGCACGCGCCTGCCGAAGCTGAACCTGCCGATGACGCTCCAGCTCAACGTGACCAACGTCACCAACTCGTACCTGGTTGGCATCGGCCGCTACAACACCGCTTACGACGGCCTCCTCCGCGTCTACCTCAACCAGCCGCGGGCGTACCGTTTTACGACGACCTTTGAATTCTAAACGAACAGCGGCCTGGTGTAGGCCCGGCCGGTGGCCGGGCGAGTCGACCGGGGTATTTGAAATTTTCGGATGAGCGACGCCCCCGTTATCCCCGCCGACTGCCGCACCTGCGGCGTTTGCTGTTACTCCGATTCAGCGGAGTACGTCTGGGTGACGGGCTTTGATTGGACGGAGCTCGGCCCCGAGGCCGACACGCTCGCGCACTTCATCGGCAACCGCGCCTTCATGCGGATGCGCGACGGTCATTGCACCGCGCTGCGGGTCACGCGGACGGCAAACGGCGCGCCGGAGTTTTTCTGCACCATCTATGAGCGCCGGCCGGAGATCTGCCGCGCACTCGGCCGCGGTTCGCCGGAGTGTCTCGGAGAACTGGAGACAAAGTCGGCCGCGGTCGCCCGGGCGGTGGAACAGGAAGATCGGGGAGGACGCAAAGAAGACGGGGCGGCGGCCAAGCCGTCCTAATTGCGGACTCCCGCGCGCGGCTTCCAATGTGGGTCCACCGTTTGGGGCAGGCCTGCAGTATTGTTCTCCTCCCCGCGCTCCCCGAACTTCCTGTTCAAACTCAGGGAACACCGCGGCGCATCAGCTCCACGAACAACGCATCGAGCCGCGCCTCGTCGATCGCCTGCACCACGTTCACATCCGGTTCGCCGAGCCCGGGGCCGGCGCCGGCGGGCCAGCTCAACGTCGCGCCGTAGGCCGCGCCGCGGTCGAGCGCGAGGTCGAGCGCCCGTTGTGCCGTGCGCGTCGCCACCGTTGCATCTAGCAGCACGGTGGCAGCGATCTCGTCCCACATCGGAAAACCGGTCTGCGCGAATCGTCCGAGGTAACGCGCCGCCGCGCCCGGAGTGCCGGTCGTGGCACGTTGCACGAGTTCCGGTGTGAGACGCGGGCGGACGGTGACGTCGAGCGGCACGCAGGTGATTTTCCGCCAGCCGGCGCGCAGCATGATCGAGGCCGCCTCGGGATCGAAGCGGCAGTTGAACTCGACGCGCGGGTGGTGGACGAACTGCTGCGAAAACTCGTCCGAACCGCTCGCATCCGGGTTGAACGCCGCGCCCATGAACACGAGCTCGCGGGCGTTGGCCGCAAAGGTCGGGTCGAGCCGCGCCGCGAGCGCGAGGTTGGTGAACGGGCCCATCGCGAGGATCGTGACCTCGCCGGGATGCCGCCGCACCTGCTCGACGAGAAATTCCGCGGCGCTTGCGCTGATCGCGCGGGTCTTCAGCGGTCCGTCGGGCAAGGGCGGTACCACGTCGGGTCCGTGGTAGGGCGGACGGTGCACGGTGTTGTAATCGGGCCAAGACTCCATCCAGGCGCCCTTGTAAGGCAGCGGCCCGTGCCGGCGCTCCCAGTCGCGGGTCGCCTGCTCGGTGTTTACGAGCGGATAGGTCGCGCCGGCGGCGACGGGCACGTCGGTGCGCCCGATCTGCTCGAGTAGGTGCAGCGCCTGCGCCGTATTTTCCTTCACCCAGCCGTCGCCGGTCACGGTCGTGAGGCCGAGCACCTCGCAGTCGGGTGACTGCAGCACCATCAGAATCGACAGGAGGTTCGAGCCGCCGGGCCCGAAGGTGTCCTGGTCGATGATGACCTTGCGTTTGACGGGGGCGGTGGCGGCCATGCGGAGGCCGACGTTGGGCGGCGGGTGCGGCGATGAAAAGGGCGAAACGGGTCGCGCCACGCGCGGGTTGTCTTTGCCGGAAAACGCGGTGCAGCATCGGCCCATGAACCGCCGCACTTTTGTCCAGAGCTCGCTGGCCGCGGGCACGCTCGCTGCGCTCCCGATCTTCATCCGCGCCGCCGACAAGTCCGGGCGCAAGTTCCGCACGGCGCTGATCGGCGCGGGCTGGTGGGGCGGCAACCTCGTCGGCGAGGCGATGGCGAGCGGCCGCTGTGAGATCGTCGGCGTGTGTGACGTCGACGGCCGCGCCCTCGATCCGACCGTTGAAAAAATCACCAAGCTCAGCGGCGACCAACCGCGCAAATACCGCGACTACCGCGAACTCCTGGCGAAGGAGAAGCCCGAGATCGTGATCGTGGCGACGCCCGACCACTGGCACGCGCTGCCGACCATCGCCGCGGTGAAGGCCGGGGCGCACGTGTACGTTGAAAAGCCCACCGCGCACACGATCGGCGAAAGCCAGGCGATGTTGAAGGCGGCCCGCGCGAACAACCGTGTCGTGCAGGTGGGCACGCACCGCCGTATGGCGCCGCACCTGATCCGCGCGCGGGAATTTTTTCGGTCCGGCCAGGTCGGCAGCGTCGGCCTGATCCGCTGCCATCTGAACGCCGAGGGCACCGGCCCCGAGAAGCCGCTCCCAACCGTCGCGGTGCCGCCCGAACTCGACTGGGATCAATGGTGCGGCCCGGCTCCGCTCCGGCCGTTCAACGGCGGCGACCCGCGCAACCTCGATCTCGGCGCCGGCGCGCGCGGGTTGCATCCGCGCGGACACCGTTACTGCCTCGACTATGGCAACGGGTACATCGCCGACATCGGGGTGCATTGGTTCGACCAGGTGCTGTGGTTCACCGGGGAAAAATATCCCCGTCGGGTGTTCTCCACGGGCGGCCGGCCGGTCAAGGGGCCCGCGGTCCTGACGCCGCAGGAGCAAACGACGGATGCGCCGGATCATCAGGTCGCGCAGTTTGCCTTCGAGCAGTTCACGATGACGTGGGAGTCGCGGCAATTTGGCGGCAACCAGTCGGAGAAGGGTGAGATCGCCGGCGCGTATTTCTACGGCACCAAGGGCACCCTGCACCTCGGTCACAAGGTCGGTTGGACGTTTTATCCCGGCGGCGGCGGTGAGCCGATCCGCGATGCCTCGACGCTCAACCAGCCCGACGGCCAAAGCATCCGCGAACTGTGGGCTGATTTCCTCGGCGCGATCGAGACGGGCCGCCGGCCCGTGTGCGACATCGAGGAGGGCCACCGGTCGTCCGTCTGTTCGCTGCTCGGCATGATCAGCTACCGGACCGGCCGCAGCCTGGAGTGGGACGGTGCGAAGGAGCAGATTGTCGGCGACCCCGCGGCGAACAAAATGCTCCGCCGTGAGTATCGCAAAGGCTGGGAATATCCGACGGGCTAGAGCGTCTTCAGCTAATGAGTAGCCGCGTTGGAGCGTAGCGACCACGTGGTCGCCTCCGGCTCAAAGGCGGCTCCGGCCATCACCCCTCCGCGATCGAGCCTGTCTCACGTTTTACCCCATGAAAAAATACCCCACCTCCCGCCGTTCTTTTATCCGTGCCGCGCTCGCCGCCGGCGTCTGTAGCGAGGCCCTGATCGCGGCGGCCCGGGCGGCGGCGGCCAAGTCCGGTTCGCGGCGCCTGCTCTACGTGGCTGTGCCCGGTATCCGCAACTACCTCGAACGCGGCGGTCACGGCGTCCTGGTGTTTGATCTCGATCGCGGCCACGCGTTCGTGAAACGCCTGCCGGCGCGCGGGCTCGGCGCCGACGGCAAGCCGCTCAACGTGAAAGGCATCGTCGCCAGCGCCGCGACCGGCCGGCTCTACGTGAGCACGCTGGAATTTTTAACCTGCTTCGACCTGCGCACGGACAAGATCCTCTGGGAAAAAGCCTACGCGGGTGGTTGCGATCGCATGGCGCTGTCACCGGACGGCCGCGTGATGTACCTGCCGTCCCTTGAAAAGGATCACTGGCATGTCGTGGCCGCGCTCAGCGGCGACATCATCAAGCGCCTCGATCTCAAGGCCGGCGCGCACAACACCCTCTATGGACTCGATGGCAAGCACGCCTATCTCGCCGGTCTCCGCGCGCCGATACTCCGTGTGGCCGACACCGCGACCCACACGATCGCCAAGGAGGTCGGTCCGTTTAGCTCGGCGATCCGGCCGTTCACGATCAATGGCCGGCAAACCCTCTGCTTCGTGAACGTCAACGGGCTCCTCGGTTTCGAGATCGGCGATTTGGTGACCGGGCAAAAGCTCCATCGCGTCGAGGTGCAGGGTTTCAAGCCGGGCGTACCCAAGCGGCACGGTTGTCCGAGTCACGGCATCGGGCTGACCCCGGACGAAAAAGAAATTTGGGTGTGCGATGGGGCGAACCAGCGCATGCACATTTTCGATGCGACGGTGATGCCGCCGAAGCAGGTCGCCAGCCTCCTGATGCGGGACGACCCGGGTTGGATTACCTTCAGCCTCGACGGCAAGTACGCTTACCCGTCGACCGGCGAAGTGATCGACGTCGCCACGCGCAAAATCGTGGCGACGCTGACCGACGAGACCGGCGCCGCGGTGCACAGCGAGAAAGTCGTCGAGGTGCATTTCGACGGCGAGGTGCCGGTGCGCGCGGGCGATCAATTTGGTATCGGTCGCGTGCGGTAGTGGCCGAGATTGCCGGCGGTGGCACCCGAGGGCCCAGCGGGATTTGGGTTTTACCCCACGTTCGCGCCGACGGGGACCGCGCCCCCCGGCCGACGCTGTGCTGGTTGAAGATTGCACCGTTCGCCGGTGCCGCTATCCCGCTTGCCTACCCCGAATGCGTTCACTCGCCCTGTTTTTCACCGCCACGTTGAGCGCGCTGAGCCTCTCCGCCGGCGACACCTGGAGCCAATTCCGTGGTCCGACCGGCCAAGGCGTATCCGACGCCAAGGCCGCGCCGCTCACGTGGAGCGAAACGGCGCATGTGACTTGGAGGACTAAGATCCACGGCAAGGCGTGGTCGTCGCCGGTCGTTTGGAAAAATCAGGTCTGGCTCACCACGGCGACCGAGGACGGCCGCGAGTTGTATGCGGTGTGCGTCGACCGCGACACCGGCAAGATTCTATTCGACCAGTTGCTCTTCACGATCGCGACGCCGCAGTACGCCGACCGCTTCAACAGCTACGGCTCGCCGACGCCGGTGATCGAGGACGGTCGCGTGTACGTGACCTTCGGTTCGCCGGGCACCGCGTGTCTCGACACGAAGACGTTCAAGGTGCTTTGGCAGCGCACGGATCTGCCGTGCAACCACTATCGCGGCGCCGGCTCGTCGCCAACGGTGTGGCGCAATCTGCTCATCATGCATTTCGACGGCTCGGACTACCAGTACGCCGTCGCGCTCGATACGCGGACCGGCGCGACCGTGTGGAAGACGGACCGCTCGGTCGATTTTCATGACCTGACCCCCGAGGGAAAACCGATCCGCGACGGCGATTTCCGCAAGGGTTTCTCTTCGCCCCTCGTGATCGAGCACGAGGGCAAACCGCTTCTCATCAGCTCCGCGTCCAAGGCGACCTATTGCTACGAGCCTGCGACGGGCAAGGAGCTCTGGCGCGTCGAGGACCGCAAGTACCATTCGGGTTCTGTCCGGCCCGTGTACGGGCACGGGTTGGTTTTTGCCGCAACCGGTCTGGCCAAGGGCGAGCTTTGGGCGATCCGCCCGGATGGCCGTGGCGTCGTGACCGACACGCATGTGGTGTGGAAGGTCGGCCGCGGCGCGCCCAACCGGCCGTCGCCGGTGCTCGTGGGCGAGTGGTTGTTCATGCTTAACCAAGACGGCGGCGTGGTCACCTGCCTGGAGGCCAAGACCGGCAAGGTGATTTGGAGCGAGCGGTTGCCCGGCTTGGGCAACTATTCCGCATCCCCGGTTTTCGCCGCCGGCCG
>CAIJFT010000319.1 GCA_903820035.1 uncultured Opitutia bacterium | reverse complement strand
GAACACAACTCGTGCGCGACGTCGCCGAGAAACCGCTTTTGGCCGTTCATGTGCGCGTCGAGTCGGGCGGCCATGCGGTTGACGGAGTCGCCGAGTTGGCCGAGTTCGTCGCGCCGCCGGCTCGCGACGCGGGTGTCGAAGTGCCCCTCGGCGATTTTTTCGGTGGCGGTCGTGAGTTGGCCGAGGGACCGGGTGATGCTGCTGACGAGCGGCAACCAAAACACGACGGACAACGCGAGCACGCCGCCGCCTGCGAGCAGCCAGGTGTGGATACCGAGCAGACTGAGCATGCCCCAGAACGAGCCCACCCGGGCGACCATCTTGGCGGGCACCATCCGGCCCGCGCGCTCGGTGGGGGCGAAGGGGACGCGCATGCCGATCCAGTACTCGGCCGGCGAGTCGGTCCGCGCGATGAAACGAAAAGTGGCGCGGCTCGGGAGAATGCCGTTGGCGGCGCCGACGGGGCCGAAGCGGGTGCGTTCGGTGGTCTCGTGTGACTCGCGGGCCTCACGGCGTTCGCGCAGGAGTTTTTCCTGAACGGCGGGCGGCAGGTCGCGCCAACGCCCCGGGTCGGATTCGCCATCGGGCCCGCGGCGCAAATCGCCACGCATACCCGGACCCTTGCCGCCGAAGCCCGGAGCTCCCGGACCGCCGGGTCCACCCGGGCCACCGGGGAAGGCCCAGCCGGCTCCGCGGAACTCCATGCGTTCGCGGACGGCAGGCGGCAGGTCCACGGCCGGCCCAGCGATCAGTTTTTCGTCGGCCGCAAACAGGTAAAACTCGGCGTTCGACGCCGCGCCGAAGCGCGTGAGGACGGCGTTGCGCGCTTCGCCGTTGGCCACCGCGGCTTCGCCGGCGATGAGATTGAAGAGTTCCTGCGCGCGATCGCCGGTCGGGCCCGCCACGAGCGCGCTCCAGCCAAGCCCGCCGTGCAGGGTGAAGAATCCGATACCAAGCGCCGCCAACAGCAGCAGATTCAACATCAGCCACAGCGAAACTTTGAGTGAGAGCGGGTAGGAAACGCGCATCGGCAGAGGAGGAGGACGCGGGAAAATCAGGGCAGTTAACGGAATCTTCCGCAACGTTTACGCGGGCTTAACACGAACGTTGCCTCGCACTCACAATCGCTTAACCGCAATGCGGTTTTCTGGAGTTGTTCCCATCCAACATGCCCACTTTTACCCGTATTCCCTCGCTCGCCCTCGTCTGCTGCGCCTGTCTGCGGACTTTTTCGTCCGCCGCCGAGCCGCTGCTGGAATCATGGCAGACCGGCGGGACCCGCCGCTACGCGCGGATCTATGAAACCGATGCCGCGCGCGTCGCCGGCAGCGCCGTGACGACCTGGTCCCGCGGCGCCACCGGTCAGGCCACGCCCAGCTATGCCGGCGTGATCCAAGTGTCCTCGTCGGCCAACTGGGTCTACCTGCGGACCACCGGACTCGGCACCCACGTCATGGGCCCTTGGTACGGCAACGCGGCGCACACGATGCCTTTTGCCAGCTATCCGGCCAACATGGGGGTGCTTTACCGCATCCCGCGTACGCCGACGATCCCCGCCGCGAAATCTCTGACCGGCCTCGGCGCGATCGGTTACTTTGTCGACGGGGTTGCAGCCTTTGATAATCGCGACGCGTTCTCCTACGCGACCGCCGCCAACACCGATGCATCGCCCATGAACGGCCTGCGCGGCGACGCCGTATGGAACCGCGAGGCGTACGCCAACGAGGGGCAGACCTTCGATCCCGCCTACGCCCATCAGGCGATGACGAACCACCATTACCATGCCAACGCCCCGGCGGTCCGCTACCTGTTGGGTGACCACGTCGATTTTAACCCCGCGACCAAGCTCTACACCGAGAGTACGGGTCCGGTCACCGCCCACTCGCCCATTGTCGCCTGGCTGGAGGACGGCCTGCCGGTGTATGGTCCGTATGGATATGCGTCGCCGCTGGACCCGAAGAGCGGCCTGCGCCGGATGATTTCCGGCTATGTGAAGCGCGACGGCGCCAACGGCACAGCCAATCTTGCGGCGACCGGCCGCACGGTTTTGCCGGCGTGGGCCGCCCGGGCGCAGAACCGCAGCGCCACGCTGCCGGCCGCGGTCTACGGCCCGTCGGTCAGTCCGGCCTATACGCTCGGTCATTTCATCGAGGATTACGACTACCTCGGTGATCTCGGGAAGTCCCAGGGCCCGGATTTCGACCTCAACGAGTACAACGTGCGCTTCGGTGTGACGCCGGAATTTCCCAACGGCACCTGGGCCTACTTCCTTACCATCGAGACGGATGGCACGCCGCGGTTTCCCAATATGGTCAGCCGGTGGTTCTTTGGTACGGCGAGTGGCGGCCTGGTCAACGCCATCAACGAGCCCGTCACCGAATTTGTCCGCGCGAGCCAGGCCTCGCCGATCACCGTCAGCGCCACCACTGCCGGCGGCACGGTGACGATCACGTGGACGTCCGTGGAGGGTGCGACGTACAAGCTTGAAACCTCGCCCGATGCTGCGACGTGGACGACGCTCGCCGGTGCGGGTGCCGTCACGAGCAGCGGCGGCGACACCACGCGGTTGGCGACGACCACCGTTGCCCCCAACTACCGTGTGACGCTCACCGCGCTCGCGACCTACGATACCCGCGGCTCCGCTGGGCTCTCCGGGATCGGTAACGCTGCCGCGACGACCGCGGCGGTGGGTTCTTCCGGTACGGCGCGGCTCGTGAACATCGCGACGCGCGTTGCGGTCGGCGGCAGTGCGGGCACGCCGATCCCCGGGTTCGTGCTCAACGGTAACGGCACGAAGTCGATGCTCGTGCGTGCCGTCGGTCCGTCGCTGGCGGCTTTCGGCGTCACCGGCGTTTTGGCGGATCCGCGCTTCAGCCTGGTCGGCGCGACGGCCACGGTGGCGAGCAACGACAACTGGCTGTCCGCCGATGCGGGGACGATGGCGGGGGTCGGGGCGTTTGCGTTGACCGGCGGCAGCAAGGATGCGGCGCTGGTCGCGACGTTGCCCGCCGGGGCGTACACCGCGCCGGTGACGGCGACCGACGGCGGTAGCGGGGTGGCCTTGCTGGAAGTTTACGACGCGTCCTCCGGGTCGTCCGTCAATGTCATCAACGCGTCCACGCGGGCCTACGTCGGCACGGGTGACTCGGTCCTGATCCCCGGCTTCGTGATCAGTGGGAGCGGCGCGTTAAAGCTTTTGATCCGCGCGGTGGGCCCGACGCTCGGGAGCTTCGGGGTCACCGACGCACTGGCGGATCCGACGATCACACTTTACCGCGGTACGACGGTGCTCGCGAGCAACGACAACTGGGCGAGTTCGGCCAACCCGCTGGAGATTTCTACGGCGGCGGGCGCAGTCGGCGCGTTTGCCCTGCCGTCCGGCAGCAAGGACGCCGCGCTGGTCGCCACCCTGCCCGCCGGATCCTACACCGCGATCGTCAGCGGCGCGGGCAACACCACCGGCACCGCGCTCGTCGAACTCTACGTGTTGCCATGAGCGGAAATGAAATAGGCCCGGTCGGACCCAAGTCGGCGCGATGATGGCCGCCCGTCCACCCGTCTCACTCCGGTCCGACCATCATGTACCCGGCGGAACGCACGGTGCGGATGTAGCGGGGCTCCTTCGCATCGTCGCCCAATTTTTTCCGCAGCGAGGACACATGCACGTCGATCGACCGGTCAAACACGTCGTAGTTACGGTCGCGGCATTCATCGAGCAGCGACTCGCGGGTCTTCACGCGGCCCTTGGCTTTCGCCAAACTCGCGAGCAGGTCGAATTCGACCGGCGTCAGCACGAGCGGCGTCGTGTCCATCACGGCGGAGCGCGCATCGAGGTTCACCCGCAGCAGGCCGACGACCAACTCGGTCGGCGGCGCGTCGGCGCCTTTGTTTTCGGCGGCGGCGGTGGTCGCGCTGCGGCGCAGGACGGCGCGGAGGCGGGCCAGGAGTTCGCGGGTGGAAAAGGTTTTCGGCAGGTAGTCGTCGGCGCCGACTTCGAGACCGACGATGCGGTCGGTTTCGTCGCCGCGCGCGGTGAGCATCAGGACCGGGATGTGGCTGCGGGCGCGGATGCGTTTCAAAACCTCGAAGCCGTCGAGGCCGGGCAGCATCACGTCGAGGATGATGGCGTGCCAGGTCGCGTCTGCCGCCGTCGCGCGTTCCACGCCTTCGGGTCCGGTGTGGGCCGCGGTGACATCGAAGCCCAGCGGCTCCAAATACGACGCGACGAGCCGGCAAAGCTTCCGGTCATCATCGATCATCAGGAGGCGGGTGCGGCCTTCGGCGCTGTCGGTCATAGCGAAGTGATGGGAAACTTTGCCGGCCAGCGCAACTGCCGCCGCGGCGCCCGGCGGGCGGCGCAGTCCGGGGCTTGGCTGGCCTTTGTCCTTGCTGGCGTCGTGGGCGGGTTCGCGGCCGATTTGACGGTCGCGCTGGAGCCGCGTTGGGGGCGGGCGCCGGTGACCGTGCCGTCGGCCGAGGTGGCGAACACCGCGGGCCAGCCGCTACGGATCACGCGGCTGGCGGCGTTGATCTCCGAGGTGACGTTGCAACGGACCGATGGCGCCGTGGTACGGCTCGAGGGCCAATGTGGGGCGATCGACGTTGGGGAAGGGCGAAGGAGTTTCACGCTGCAGGGAGTGCCGGAGGGAGAGTACCTCGGACTCGCGTTTGTTGTCGGCGTTCCGGCCGATTTGAATCATGGCGATCCCGGCCGCTGGCCTGCGACCCATCCGCTCAATCCGCTCGTCAACGGCCTCCACTGGAGTTGGCAGGGCGGCTATGTGTTTGCGGCGTTCGAGGGCACGTGGGGCGGGCCTTCCGGCGAGCGCGGTTTCGTGTATCATATTGCTACGGACGCGCACCGCCTGCGGGTGGCCTTCGCCGCGGGGTGGACGGTGCAGGGTCCGACGACCGTCACCCTTGCGCTCGACTTGTCGCGGGTTTTGGGCGCGCGGACGCTCGTGGCGGACGAGGCCGTCGAGTCGACGCATTCCGGGGCGGGTGATACCCTGGCGCCCGAGCTGGCGGCCGCCCTCGAGCGGGCGTGGTTTTGGCTGGAGGCTGCGCCGACGCCCTTCCGTGGTCCCGGCGCCGGAACCAACAATCCCGGCGTACCCCGCCGTGTGAGCGGCGGGACCTCGGGCGGGGCCGTGACGCCGCTGGCGTTCACCGTGCCGGCCGGGTTTCCGCAGCCGGACCTGCCGTCCGATAATCCGCTCACCGTCGAGGGCGTCGCGCTCGGCGCGGCGCTGTTCGTCGATGCGCGCCTCTCCGGCAACGGCACGCAATCCTGCGCTTCCTGTCATTTGCCCGACCGCGCGTTCGGCGATCGCGTCGCCTTCAGCCGCGGGTCGGAGGGCACGCGCGGCCGGCGCAATGCGATGCCGCTCTTCAACCTCGCGTGGAATCCGGCGTTCGCGTGGGACGGCAGCCGGCCGCGAATCCGCGACCAGGCGCTGGCGGCGTGGACGAACCCGATCGAGATGCACGGCGAGCCGTCGCGGGTCGTCGCGGTGCTGGCCGGGGATCTGGCGCTCGCGGCGCGGTTTGCCGTGGTGTTCGGTGACGCGACGGTCACGCCCGAACGCGTGACGCTGGCGTTGGAGCAGTATTTACTGACGCTGGTCGCGGCCGACGCGAAATTCGACCGGGCGATGCGCGGGGCGGCCGAGTTGAGCGCCGAGGAGCAGCGCGGCTTCGAGCTCTTTTCGCGGGAATTTGATCCGGCCCGCGGCCTGCGCGGGGCCGATTGCTTCCATTGCCACGGTGGAATCCTTTTCAGTGATTATGCGGCGAAAAACAACGGCCTCGATCGCGAGTCGGCGGACCCGGGGCGGGCGACCGTCACCGGGCAAGCGACCGATCGCGGGAAGTTTAAGACCCCGTCGCTGCGGAATGTCGCGCTGACCGCGCCTTACATGCACGACGGCCGCTTCGCGACGCTCGAGGACGTGGTGTCCCACTACGATCACGGCGTCCGGCGCGGGGCGAACCTCGATCCAAATCTCGCGAAGCATCCCGATGCGGGGCTCGGCCTCAGCGCGGAGGACCAGCGGGCGCTGGTGGCGTTTCTGCGCACCCTCACGGAGTCGTCCGCGGGGAGCCGCTGAACAACGCTACGGTGCCGCTTGGACCCGGCGACCGGTTTTCCCGCGGAGCGCCAACGAGACGAGGTGGCGCAGGCCGTGCGAGAGGAAAAGACCGACCAGCCACACGGACGGGGCCAGAAGCGGTAGCACGTAACGCGGCCAGGCGAAGGGTAGCCATTGCGTCACTGCGACGAGCGTCACGCCCCACCAGCAGACGGCAAAGCGGATGGTGCGGTCCGCCCAGCGGCGGAGGACGCACCAGCCGACGATCGCCCCCATGATCGTGAACAGCGGCCAGCCGTAGAAGCCCATGGTGACCACGGCTTCGATTCGGCCGGCCAAACCGACCGGATGCGGGTAGCGCAAATCGACCTGAATCGATTCCGTGCGCTGGTGCTCGGTGATGGTCGCAGCGAGGGCCCCGGGGAAATCCTGCAGAATCGCCGGATTGATCGCGCTGAAGACCGCGAGGCCGACGACCAGCATGATCAGGCCATGGGCGCCGGCCTGGAGAGCGGCGCGGCGTTCGCCCGCCCGCCAGCGCTGGGCGATGACGAGGGCGGTCATGAGTCCGGCCAGGATTACCACGGTGAGGGCATTCATCTTCGCGCCGCAGGCGAGGGCGAGCAGACCGCCGGCGGTCAGGGTGGCGGGCAAGCCCCGCCGGGCGCCGGGAGGCTCGGCGTCGGAAAACCGGCCATACCACGCAAAAACGGCCCACACCGCGGCGAGGGAAAACATGAGCGCGATCGTATCCGACATCGCGTGACTGGCGGCGGAGACCGCGACGGGATGAAGCAGGATCAGCTGGCTCGCGATCAGCCCGGCCGCGCGGTCGCCGCCGGCCAGGCCGAGCAGGAGCAGCAGTAGGCTGCCGGCGACGGCACAGGCGGTGACCGTGGCCCGCGCCGCCCGGACCACGGGGCGCGGCAGAGGCGCGCGCTGGTGCGCGAGGATTTTTTGGCGGAAGCCCGGCGGGGCGGCGGCCACCACGGCGGCCCGTTTCGCCTCGTCCGGCGTACGGGACTCCGCCGCGGGATTCTTTTCCCAGCGCAGCCAGAGCAGATAGAAATAACTCAGGTTTTCGAGCGAGGTGACGTGATGTCCGGCGGCCGCCAGCCCCGCCCCGATGACGTACTTGGAAACGGGCGGATTCTCCCGGGCCGGCAGCATCCGCCAAGCCGGGTGGCTCCAATCCCATTGGGTGAAGGCGAGGCTGTAATAGTAGGCGGAGCCGATCCAGTACACCTCATCGTGGTCGAGCAACGGATCGTCGGGCTCGTAGGCCACCGCGTAAAAGGTGCCGCAGAGCCATGCGGCGAAGCAGCCGGCCAGAAGGAGCACGCGTTTGCGCATCGCCTGATTTGCAACCGTGATCCGGTCTGGTCTCCATCCTTAATTTCCGACCGGGACCGCGCGGTGGCGGCGCCGCACGGGATGAGGGCAGGGCGGGCGGCGAAAGAATGAATAATGCCGGTGTGAAGGACGTCCCATGGGGCAATGCTCCGTGGGAAAAATTCCGATTGCCCTACAGGTTGGGGCTCGCGTTTCCTGACCTCCGGCTTTTTTTGGCCAAACCACCCTTAATCCTCCCTATGAAAATCCGCACCCTGTTATTTGCCCTCGCCTGCTCCCTCGCCGTCAGCCCCGTCGTCCGCGCCGCGGATGCCGAGACCGAGCTCGGTGGTAAGATGGAAAAGATGAGCAGCGCGTTCCGCGTGATCCGTCGTCAGATCAACGATGCCTCCAAGAATGCCGACACGCTGACCAAGCTGGCGGTCGTCAAGGGAAACGCCGAGGCCTCGCTCAAGTTCGAGCCCGCGCTGAAGTCCGAGAAGCCGAAGGGTGATCAGGCCAAGTTCGTCGAAGAGTACCAGGCCGGCATGAAGAAATTCGTCGAGCTGTGCGGCAAGCTGGAAGCCGCCCTCAAGAAGGGTGACAACACCGAGGCCGCCAAGATCTGTGGCGCCATGGGCGATGCGCAGAAGGCCGGGCACAAGGAGTTCAAGAAGGACGACAAGAAGAAGAAGTAAGCGGACCTGCTCCGTTTCTTTCCCCTTTCGACGCCACCGGTTTCCGGTGGCGTTTTTTTGTGCCCAGACGAGCCCTGCTCAGGAGTTATACAGTGAGATCGGGAAGGGCGGGAAGATTGCCTTTCACCGCAACCACTGCAGCCGGAGCATCCGCTGATTTTCGTCTCACCACCGAGTACTTGGGCCTTAGGGTGGCAACCGAGTTTTGACCCGGAGCGTCTGCGCTTAACTTGGCGTGATTCTGTTCAGGCGTTTTGCCTTGGGTTGGCGTCCACGAGTAAGGCAGTGCGGCTACCCAACGATGGAGTTCCTGCTCCAGTCGTACCGTTCTTCCCGGCCTGCTGTTCCACCTCGGGGTTGCTCCGGGCCCGCGCTTCCGGTCTTTCCGTGGCGGAGCGCATCTGGCTGACTCGCGGGCATGACGAAACCGCATATCGCATTTCTCGGACTCGGTATCATGGGCGGAGGGATGAGCCGCCGTTTGCTCGCGGCTGGTTTTCCCGTAACGGTGTACAATCGGAGCGCCGACCGCGCCGCGCCGCTTGTGGCCGCGGGTGCGACCGCAGCGACCTCGCCGCGCACGGCGGTGGCCGGGGCCGGGATCGTGTTCGCGATGGTGGCGGATGACGCCGCCTCGCGGGCCGTCTGGCTCGGGCCGGAGGGGGCCCTGGCCGGCGTTGCCGCCGGCGCCGTGGTCGTGGAGTGCAGCACGCTCACCGTCGGTTGGGTGCGGGAACTCGGGGCGGCGGCGACGGTGGCGGGCTGCCCGTTCGTCGATGCGCCGGTCACCGGTAGCAAGGCGGCGGCGGCGGGGGGCGAGTTGAATTTTCTCATCGGGGGTGCGGCGGCGGACCTCGCGCGGATCCGCCCGGCGTTGGCTGCGATGGGCCGCAGTGTGACGCACCTCGGGCCGGCGGGGAGCGGAGCGCTCGTGAAACTGGTGAACAACTTCCTCGCCGGGGTGCACGTGGCGGCGTTTGCCGAGGCGTTGACGTGGCTTGAGCGCAGCGGGGTCGAGCGCGATCCCGCGGTGAAGTTGCTGCTGGAGGGTGCGGCGGCGAGTCCGGTCACCCAGGTGGTGGCGGCGCGGATGCTGGCCGGTGATTTCACCCCGAATTTTCTGCTGCGGCTGATGACGAAGGACCTCGGGTATGCGGCGGCCGAGGCTGCGGGTCAGGGTGTGACGCTCGAGGCGGCGGCGCCGGCGCTCGCGCGGTTTCGGGCGGCGATCGCGGCCGGCCAGGGCGACCGTGACATGGCGGCGGTGGTTGAGGCGGTGCGGCAGGCGCCGCGCTGACGGACATTTTTTTCGTCGTGCAATCGCCCTGACCCAAGACGACAAAAGGGATGCCCCGTTGTTGCGTGCATGGCCTGAGCCGCCTCCGGCCGCGACTACCCCACTTATCCCATGTCGTTGAATTCCCCTGCCGCTGCCGCTGGTCTGCGGGCGACCCGCACCCGCTACCTGGTCGTTGTTTTTGCGATCGTGCTGGCGGTCATCCAGTACATCGATCGCGTCGCGATCTCGCAGGCGAAGGACGGCATCGCGAAGGACATGAGTTTCACCGACGTGCAGATGGGGGCGATTTTTGCGGCCTTCGGCATGTCGTATGCGCTGTTTGAGATCCCCACCGGATGGCTCGGCGACAAGATCGGCGCGCGCAAGGTCCTGGTGCGCGTCGTGCTCTGGTGGTCGTTTTTCACCGCGGCCACGGGTTGGGCGTGGAGCTACGCGTCGATGTGGGTGACGCGCTTCCTGTTCGGCGCGGGCGAGGCGGGGTGCTTTCCGAATCTGACCAAGGCGTTCAGCACGTGGCTGCCGAAGCATGAGCGCACGAGGGCGCAGGCGCTGATGTGGATGGGCGCGCGGTGGGGTGGGGCGTTTACGCCGCTGCTGGTCGTCATGGTCATGGCGGTCGTGAACTGGCGGACGGCGTTCCAGATTTTCGCGGGCTTGGGCGTGGGGTGGGCGGTGGTGTTCTGGCTCTGGTACCGGGACAACCCCAGCGAGCACCGGAGCGTGAACGCGGCCGAGTTGGAGATGCTGAAGGAAAACGCGGGCAATCTTTCGGGCCATGGCGATGTGCCGTGGCGCCGGCTCGTCACGCGACCGAGCATCTGGCTGCTGTGGGCGCAGTATTTTTGCCTCAGCTACGGCTGGTACTTTTTCGTCACCTGGCTGCCCGACTACCTGAACACCAGCGGCCGGCCGATCCTGTCCAACGCGTTCCTCAGTTGGCTCGCCGGCCAGATGCAGGGGAGCGTGCGCGCCGATCTCATCCAGCCGATCCTCAAGGCCGTGCTGGCCGGTGTACCGCTCTTTTTCGGTGGGTTCGGGTCGCTGTTTGCGGGCATGCTCGCGACGAAGTTGATTGCGGGCGGATCGGGCGTGACGCGCGTGCGCCGCACGTTCGGCGTCATCGGCTTCACCGGGGCCTCCGCGCTCCTGATGCTTTCTTACTATGTGAAGGATCCGCTGCTCGCGATGCTGGCGATGGGTTTGGCGAGTTTCTGCAACGACATGACGATGCCCGGCACGTGGTCGGCCTGCATGGACATCGGCGGCAGGTGCGCCGGCACGGTTTCCGGCAGCATGAACATGATGGGCAACTTCGGCGGCATGGCCGGGCCTTTCGTGGTTGGCGTCGTTCTCGCGGCGACGACCGTCACCACCGGCGCGGGCACGACGAAGAACTGGGAACTCGTCTTTGCGATCTCGTCGGCCGTGTACTTCCTCGGCGCGTTCTGCTGGCTCTTCATTGACCCGGTGACGCCGCTGGAGGAGGACGTTGGGGGAGTTGCGAGCTGAGGGTTGAGCGGCCCGCCGGTGAACGAATTCACCGCACGCCGGATTGATTTCCGGGCGCGGGCCGGCTCATCTTGAGCCTCGCGCCGCCCCTCGCGGCTCCGGGCGCCCGGCCCCTCCTCTCCATGTTCACCTTCCGTCTCCTTGCCCTGCTGGGCGCCTGCGCCGTCTCCTGCGCCACGGCTGCGACGCCACCGTCGTTCAGCGGCATCTACCCGCACCTCGCCACCTTTAACGAGGAGGCCGAGTGCGGCACCGGCGCCGTCGTGCCGTGGGCCGACCGGCTCTGGATCGTTTCGTATGCGCCGCACAAGCCGACGGGCTCGACCGACAAGCTTTACGAAATCACGCCGGACCTGCGGCAGATCATTCGCCCGGAGAGCATCGGCGGCACGCCCGCCAACCGCTTCATCCACCGTGAATCGCAGCAGCTCTTCATCGGGCCCTACGCGATCGACGCCCAGCGCAACGTCCGCGTCATCCCGTACGCCAAAATGTTCGGCCGCCCCACCGGCACCGCGCGGCATCTCACGGATCCGGCCAACCAGGTTTATTTCGCTTCGATGGAGGAGGGCTTCTACGAGGTTGACGTGAAGTCGCTCGCCGTGACCGAACTCTTCCGCGACGAGCAGGTGAAGGACGGCCGCAAGGCGAACCTGCCCGGCTACCACGGCAAGGGCCTCTACTCCGGCCAGGGCCTGCTCGTTTACGCCAACAACGGCGAACACGGGAAAGACGCGCTCTCGAAGCCCGAGATCCCCTCCGGCGTGCTCGCGGCGTGGGACGGCAAAAGCGACGCGTGGAGCGTGGTCCGGCGCAACCAGTTCACCGAGGTCAGCGGCCCCGGCGGTATCTTCGGCAACGCCCAGCCCGCGACCGACCCGCTGTGGTCGATCGGCTGGGACTTCCGTTCGCTGATCCTCCAGGTCCTCGACGCCGGCCAGTGGCACAGCTACCGGCTGCCGAAGGCGAGTCATTCCTACGACGGCGCGCACGGGTGGAACACCGAGTGGCCGCGCATCCGCGAGATCGGCGAGACCGACCTGCTGATGACGATGCACGGGACGTTCTGGCGTTTCCCGAAAAACTTCGACGCCACGCACTCCGCCGGCATCGCGCCGCGCTCCAACTACCTCAAGGTCATTGGCGACTTCGCGCGCTGGAACGACCGGCTCGTACTCGGCTGCGACGACACCGCGAAGAGCGAGTTCCTCAACAAGCGCCGCGCCAAGGGCAACCTCATCGGCCCCGGCCAGTCGCAGTCCAACCTCTGGTTCATCGACCCCGCGCAGCTCGACCAGCTCGGCCCCGTCCTCGGCCGCGGCGCGGTGTGGTACGACGAGCCGGTGAAACAGGATGTGCCGTCGGAGGCGTATCTGTTCTCCGGTTATGACCAGCGTGGCGTGCACCTCGCGCACGCCGCCGACACGCCCGTGACCTTCACCCTCGAGGTCGACGCCAAGGGCGACGGCCGTTGGAGCAATTTCCTGCGCGTCGTCGTGCCGGCCCGCGGCAACGCGTGGACTGCCTTCGGCCCCGACGCGAAGGGCGCCTGGATCCGCGTCCGCGCTTCGCGCGACCTCCCGAAGGCCACCGCGTTCTTTTCCTACCGCAACCTCGACCGCCGCCCGCCGCCGGCCGACGCGCGCTTCGCCGGACTCGCCACCGACCAATCGAAGGCGTCCACCGGCGGTCTCCTCCACGCGCGCGGCGCCGGCAAGAAGACCCTCGGCGTCACCGTCGGCGACACCTTCTACGAGATGGGACCGGACATGCAGCTCCAGCCGAGCGCCGAGGCGAATGCCGTCGCGTGGATGCAAAAGAATCTCGCGATCCCGCGCGACGCCGTCGCGGTCGACGCCGCCTCGGTGATCTATACCGACGAAGCTGGGCAACGCTTCCGCCTGCCGAAGGGCCGCGCCGACTACAAGCTCGAGGGCCCGCACGGCCCCGAGCGCACCGTCCGCGAAGTCTGCACCGAGCGCGACCTGCTCAACGCCGGCGGTACTTTCTTCGAGCTGCCCGCGGAAAACGCCGGCGGTATCCCCAAGGTCCGCCCGATCGCCACGCACAACCGGCGCATCCACGACTACGCCTCGTGGCGCGGCTTGCTGGTGCTTTCGGGCGTCGCCGCCGATGCGCCGAAGGACAACGCCCACCTCATCCGCTCCGCCGACGGCCGCGCCGCGGTGTGGGTCGGCGCGGTCGACGACCTCTGGATGTTCGGCAAACCCGTCGGCGTCGGCGGACCATGGAAGGACAGCGCCGTCGCCGCCGGCCAACCCTCGGAGCCCTACCTCCTCACCGGCTACGACCGGAAGACGCTTACGCTTTCGCACCAGTCCGCGCAGCCCGTGCGGATGAAGGTCGAGGTCGACCTCACCGGCACCGGTACGTGGGTGACCTACGCGTCCTTCGAGGTGCCCGCCGGCAAGCCGGTCGTGCACCCCTTCGCCGATGGTTACCAAGCCTATTGGTTGCGCGTCTCCGCCGAGGTTGCCACGACCGCCACCGCGTGGCTCGTTTACGAATAACCGCGATCTCGTCTCCCGCTTCGACTTGTCGCCCTGCGCGTGAGCGCAGGGACCTTCGCTTTCGATTTTCCATGAAACGCCTGCTCCCCCTCCTCACCCTTGCCCTAGCCGCCGCGCTCCCTGCGCGTGCCGCCGACCACGTGCTGCTTGAAGCTGAGAGCTTCCAGAACCCCGGCGGTTGGTCGCTCGACACCCAGTTCATCGATCTCATGGGCTCGCCGTACCTCCTGGCGCACGGCCTCGGCCAGCCGGTGAAGGATGCGACGACGACGGCCAATTTTCCCGCCCCGGGCAAATACCGCGTCTGGGTCCGCACCAAGGACTGGGTCGCGCATTGGGGCGCCCCGGGTGCGCCGGGCAAGTTCCAGGTGCTGGTCGACGGCCAGCCGCTGGCCGAGACCTTCGGCACCAAGGGAGCCGCGTGGGCGTGGCACGACGGCGGCACCATCGATGTTGCGGGTAAACCAGTCGCCGTCGGCCTGCGCGACCTTACGGGCTTCGATGGTCGTTGTGACGCGATCTATTTCACCAACGACCTCCAGGAGTCGCCGCCCAACGACTCGGCTCCGCTCGGCGCCTGGCGCAAGAACGCGCTCGCGCTCCCTGCCGCCCCCGAGGACATGGGCGAATTCGACCTCGTGGTCGTCGGCGGCGGCTACGGCGGCCTCGGCAGCGCGATCTCCGCGGCCCGCATGGGCCTCAAGGTGGCGCTCATCCAGAACCGCCCGGTGCTGGGCGGTAACGGCTCCTCGGAAATCCGCGTCTGGGCCCAGGGGCTCATCCGCCGCGGCAAATACCCGAATATCGGCGAGATGATCGAGGAGTTCGCCGACAAGGCGAAGAACTCGCCCGGCACGTACGAGGAATTCGGTGACGCCGAGAAGGAGGCGCACGTCCGCAAGGAGAAGAACATCTCCCTCTTCCTCAACGAACACGTGTACGCCGCCGAGACGAAGGACAACCGCATCGTCTCCGTCACCTCGCTCAACACCTCGACCAGCCGCGAGAAGAAATTCCGCGGCAAACTGTTCTCCGACTGCACCGGCCACGGCAGCCTCGCGCACCTCGCCGGCGCCAAGTACGAGATCGAGCTCAAGGATCTGCTCGGCATGAGCAACATGTGGGTGTGGAGCAACGCGACCGCGCCCACGAAATTTCCCGAGACGCCCTGGGCGCTCGATCTCAAGATGGACGACTTTCCCTACCCGAAGGTCGGCAAGGCGGACATGGCCGACAAGGGCAAGGGCGAGTGGTTCTGGGAGAGCGGTTTCAACAAGCACCCGATCAACGACCTCGAGGTGATCCGCGACTGGAACTTCCGCGCGGTCTTCGGCGCCTTCAACGCGATGAAAAACCGCGACGGCGCCCCCGAGCATCCGAATGCCAAACTCGACTGGGTCGCCTACGTCGGCGGCACGCGCGAGTCGCGCCGCATCGTCGGCGACGTCATGCTCACCCATGAGGACATCATCGCGAAGCGGGAATTTCCCGACGGTTGTGTCCCGAGCACGTGGAGCATCGACCTGCATTTCGCAAAGCAGGAGTATGCCAAGAAATTCGGCGACAATCCGTTTATCTCCTACGCCGACCACGACCGGCGCGTGGACCGCAACTACGGTTATCCGATCCCGTACCGCTGCCTCTACTCGGTGAACGTCTCGAACATGTTCATGGCCGGCCGCAACATCAGCGTGACCGACCACGCGCTCGGCACCACCCGCGTGATGAAGACCATCGGCATGATGGGCGAGGTCGTCGGCAAGGCCGCCTCGATTGCGATCAAGCACAACGCCACGCCACGGGACGTCTACACGCTCTACTGGTCCGAAATGGACGCCCTCCTTAAACTGCCCGGCCGCGCGCGCCGCATGCCGGACAATACCTTCGACATCAGCGGACCGTTGCCGCCGCCGATGGTGGACGGTGGGGCCGCGAGCAAGCCTTTGGCCACCCTGCCCGGCGTGGTGGTGGACAACGCGTCGGCCAAACTCACCGGCAAGTGGACCACCGGTTCGAATCTGGACCATGTCGGAGCCGATTACGCCTACGCGCGCGGCGAGGGGGCCAAGGCGACGTTTGAATTCTCCGTGCCCACCGCGGGACGTTACGAAGTACGCTACGCCACCTCGCCGCACGAGAATCGTGCCAGCAACGCCAGCGTCACCGTGCGCAGCGCCGACGGGGCCAAGACCGTGACCGTCAACCAAAGGAAGGCCGCCCCGATCGACGCCCTCTGGGTTTCGCTCGGCGTGTATAGCTTCACCGCCGGCAAGTCCTACGGCGTCGATGTCGACGCGTCCCGCGCCGACGGCAATGTGCAGATCGACGCGGTCCAGGTGCTGCCGGCGAAGTGAGCGCCTCCATGGAGCGGATCGTCGTTCCCGGGAGCGTCTGTTTTCGAATCGTCCCTGCTCGGATCGTCCGTCGCCCGCGGCGTGAGCCGCGGGAATCGGCTGTGCGGAAGCTCCTCGCCGCCGCGCGATGAAACCGTTCCTCCTCCAACTCTACCGTCTCGCCGTCGTCGTTGCGATCGCGTGGCTCCTCCGCGACGTCGCGGTGCAACAACGCACGCACGGCGACTCGCCGGTGCGCGCGGACGAGGTGAGGGCGTTTCTCCCGGAGGCCGCTTCGTTGCGGCCCGACAGCTCGGCGCGCGATGGTTTCTTCATTCTCAACCGCACGGGCCGGGAACTCGGCTACGTGGTCCGCACGCAACCGCAGGCCCGCGACTTCATCGGTTACGCGGGGGTGACGGACACCCTCGTGATCCTCGATCCCAATTGGAAAATCCTCGGGCTGAAAATCCATGCGTCCGAGGACACCAAGGACTACGTCGGGAACATCGCGACGGACCGTCGCTTCCTGAAAAAATGGAACGGCCTCACGTGGGACGCTGCCGCCGCGCTTGATCTCCGCGCGGCGGGAATCGAGGGCGTTTCCGGCGCGACCATGACGAGCATGGCGCTGGCGCAGGGCGTGAAGGCCCGGCTGCAGGCGAACGCCGACCAGATCGTCGCCCGACCGGGACTCCGGCTCGGCTGGCGCGACTGGGGCATGTTCGCCGTGATCGCGGCCGCCGGGTTGCTCGCCTTCGGGCCCGCCGCGCGGCGGCACCGGTGGAAACTTCTCTTCCAAGCCGTGCTCGTGCTTTACGTCGGCTTGATCGCCGGCGATCTGATCGCGGTGAAATTGCTCGCGGGCTGGGCGCGCTCCGGCGTGCCGTGGCAGTCCGCACCCGGGCTCGCGGTGCTGGTGGTCGCGGCGTTCGTCGTGCCCTGGACGACGCGGAAACCGTTTTATTGTCATCACGTTTGCCCCCACGGCGCCGCGCAGGAGCTGCTCGGTCGCATCCGCCCGAAGCGCTGGCAGCTGACGTTGCCGGCGGACGTCGTGCGCGGTCTCGAATATCTGCCGGGTGGTTTGCTCGTGCTGTCGCTCCTGGTCGCGATGGTGGCATTGCCGCTGGATCTCGCGGGGCTGGAACCGTTCGCTGCGTACATTGTCCGCTCCGCCGGCTGGGCGACGCTCACGGTGGCGGGCATCGGCCTGGTGGCGGCGTGCTTCGTGCCGCAGGCGTATTGCCGCTTCGGATGCCCGACGGGGGCGCTGTTGAATTTTGTCCGTGGCCGCGGCGTGACGGATCGTTTCTCGGCGCGCGACGCTGCGGCGCTGGCGCTGGTGGCCGCGGCGGTCGCGTTGAATGCGTACTACCTGCCGGTGCTCGTGTGGATCAAGGGCGTGCCGTGAGGAGTGCGGATGGCTTTTCCGCGAGGGAACGACCCGATGGGGACATCGGGTCCCACCGGGTACGGTTTTGGCTGGTTTGGGTTGCGGTGATCGCAACGGCCGTCGCAGCGGAGCCGGCGGCGATTACCGGCAAGGCGATGGGGACGACGTGGACGGTGAAATGGGTTCAGCCGACGCCCGCGCTGGCAGCGGCCGAGGTCGAGCACCGCGTCGCCGCCCGCTTGGAGCAACTTGAGCAGCAGTTGTCCACGTACCGACCAACCTCCGATCTCTCCCGCTTCAACGCGTCGGGCACCTGCGGCTGGGTGGACGTGCCGACGGAGCTCGCCGCGGTGGCGGCGCAGAGCCGCGAGCTTAGTGTGCTGACCGACGGGGCCTTCGACGCGACCGTATGGCCGCTGGTGCAACTCTGGGGCTTCGGCGCGCAGCGGCGGAGCGGACCGTTGCCGACCGCGGAGGAAATTGCCCGCGGCCGGGCGCTGGTCGACTGGCGGGCGCTTGAGACGCGGGCGGAGCCGCCGGCGCTGCGGCGCACGCGGCCGGGCATGACCGCGGATTTCGCGTCGCTGGCGAAGGGATTTAGCGCCGATGCCGTGGGCGGGTTGCTCACCGGACTCGGGGCGACGAATCACCTCGTGCTCATCGCCGGCGATGTGCGCTCCGCCGGGCAGGGCCTCGACGGCTTGGGCTGGCGCGTGGCGATCGAACCCGCCGAAACCGGCGTGGCGCGCGTGGTGACGCTGACCGGCGAAGCGCTGGGGACCTCCGGTGATTACCGGAATTTCTTCGCACAAGGTGGCCGGCGTTACGGCCACATCATCGACCCGCGGAGTGGGGAGCCGGTGCGCGGCGAGTTGGCGGCGGTGAGCGTGATCGCGGAAACGTCCGCCGCCGCGAGTTCGCGTGCGACGGCCTTATTCGTGCTCGGCGCGGACGCGGGGTTTCGCTTTGCGAGCGAACGGGGCTGGGCCGCGTTGTTTCAGGTGCGCCGCGCTGATCGGATTGAGCAGCGCGTGACGCCGGCGTTGGATTCGCGGCGGTAACGGAGTCCGCCGGCTTGCCCGGTCGGGTCCGGCCTCATTCACTTCCCCGCCCACGCGGCATCGAGCCGGTAGATGCGTTCGGCGTTGGCGTGGTAGAATTTTTCCAGCACGGGGCGCGGGAGATTCAGCGCCTGCACCTTGCGACCGTTGTAGGTGACTTCGCCCTGACCCGCGTAGTAATCGAAGTCGGCTTGGTAACGTGCCTCGAGCATCTGTGCGTGGGCGTTGCGCTGGGCGTCGGTCGGCGGTTGGGGTCGGCGGTGGGGCAACCAGCTGGCATCGACGCCGTACATGATCCGGTCGGGAAATTTGAGGAAGAGCGCGCGGACCTGCTCGCTCGGGTGGCGCGTGAGGTTGCGCGTGCGGGCGGCGACCTCGATGAAGAAGTTCGGATAGCGTTCCAACCGCTCCGCGATGCCGTTGAGGTCGTGTTCCAGGCTACCGAGGTGGGCGCCCACGACGACCAGCGTCGGGTGTTTTTTCAGGATATGGTCCCGGGCGGCGATGATCGCGGCGTGGCTCGGGTACTCGGGTTTGCCGTAGAGGTGCCACTGCGGGTTCGTTGAATAGTAGCCGTAGTGCGCGCTGTTCGGGTCGAGCGGGAGCCACGCGTCGATCGGCTCGGCGAGGTGGGCGTGGAGTGGTTTACCACGTTGCGCGAGGTGCGCGTAGATCGGGTCGAAGCGCGGATCGTCGGGGAGGATGAACTTCCCGTTCCGGTCTTTGATATCGATGCCGACCTCCTTCCAAATTTTCACGGCGACGGCCCCGCGGGCGAAGGCCGCGTCGAGCCACGCGTTGGTGCGCGCGGCGTAGTCGGGTTCGTCGCGCGTGAGGACGTCGAACGTCGTCGTGACCGGATAGAGCGTCGGCTCCTTGCGGTAGAGCTCGAACGCGATCCGGTCCATCGTTGCGAGATGCCCGTCGCCGCCGGGTACGCAGACGTTGATCGTGCGGACGTTGATCCGGCGGAAGAGCGCGTGGATCGCCGGCACGTCCTCGAAGATGTGCGAGTGGACGTCGATCTTGCGGATCTCGGTGAACGCGGGCGGGGTGTCGGCGGCGCACGCGGGCGACGAGCAGCCAAGCGTGAAGGATCCGAGTAAGAGTAGTAGCGACGGGTAACGCATGGGGAGATAGTTCGGGCTGGGGTAAACGGAAGCGCAGGCGCAGGCCTGCCACACCTTGCCGGAAACCGTGCGCGTTTCGCGCACCGTGACGATGCTGTTTTCAGGCCGCTCGTTTGACGATGGGGGCGGCTTGGTGTTGGGACTTTTCCGGCGAAAAAATCGGGGGCATAAACGCCCTCCCGCCTCTTGAGTTCGGGTATGCCTACCTGTTTTCCGTGGTGGCCGCACCTTGCCCCGTCGACTGCCGGGGCTACCTTGCCGCGATGACCTACGGTATCACGCTCGTCGAATCAGATGAGGGCTAGGCGGTGTCGTGCGACCAGCTGCCTGGCTGCTGCTCGCAGGGCGCAACTCGCGCCGAAGCCGTTGCCAATATTCGGGAGGCCATTGCTGAATACCTCGCGGCCCAAGCCGAAGAAATCAGTGGTGATGCATCCGTCCGCTCGGTCGCGCACGAAATCGTGGTGGTCTGAGCGTCTATGCCGAAGCTGCCGGGCATCCGCCAAAAGGATGCGGTGCGAGTGCTGGAGAAGTGCGGGTTTCGTGTGCTGCGCCAAGGTAAGCACGCCACGATGTCCAACGGGGTCGTCATGCTGCAGGTCCCGCGGCCCAATCCGGTCAATGCCTACACCATGGGCTACATTCCCAGGTTGCCGGGCTCACGCCCGAAGCGTTCCGCGCGACGCTCTGAGTGCCGGCCTCATGCCGGTGCACGTTGGGAAAGAGCCAATAGGTGGGCCCCGATGTCCCCCTTCGGGCGGTGATGTGAGGTGAAACGAACCAACCCGATGAAGGACCTCGGACCCCGCCGGATTGGTCATACGGTTGAAGATTGAGCCGCGGGCGGCGCCCGTCCAAGAGTCGGGGCATGAACCCCGCTTCCGCGCCTGCCCCGGCGCCGTCCCCGCGTCTGACGTCGGTCGACGCCTACCGTGGCTTTGTCATGTTTCTGATGATGGCCGAAGTGCTGCGGCTGAAGCGCGTGGCGCAGGCGCTCCCCGACAGCGCGGTGTGGCAGTTGCTCGCGGGCCAGCAGAGTCACGTTGATTGGACGTGGGCCTCGCTGCACGACCTGATCCAGCCGTCGTTTTCGTTTTTGGTCGGCGTGGCGCTGCCGTTCTCGATCGCGGCCCGCGCCGCCCGCGGTCAGTCGCAGGGGGCGATGACGCTTCACGCCGCCGGGCGCGCGCTCCTGTTGATTTTGCTCGGGGTGTTTCTGCGTTCGACGAGCCGCGGGATGACGAACTGGACCTTCGAAGACACGCTGTCGCAGATCGGCCTCGGCTATCTCTTCCTCTTCACGCTCGGATTTCGTCCGGTGCGCGACCAATGGGCCGCGCTCGTCGTGGTGCTCGCGGGCTACTGGGCGGCGTTCGTCTTTTGGCCTTTGCCGCCGATGGATTTTAATTACGCGGGGGTCGGCGTGAAGCCGGAGTGGCTCGCGGCCAACGGCCTCACGGGCTTCGCCGCGCACTGGCAGAAAAACGCGAACCTCGCGTGGACCTTCGACCAATGGTGGATGAATCTCTTCCCGCGGGAAAAACCGTTCCTGTTCAACGCCGGCGGCTACTCGACCCTGAGCTTCATCCCGACGTTTGCCACGATGGTGCTCGGTCTGATCGCGGGTGGTGTGCTGCGCAGCGAACGCACGGGTCCGCAGCGCGTGCGGTGGTTCATTGTCGCCGGTGTGATCGGGATCGCAATGGGCGCGTTGCTCGGGTGGTCCGGGATTTGTCCGGTGGTGAAACGCATCTGGACGCCGAGCTGGGTGCTGTTCAGCGGCGGCTGGTGCTTTTTGCTGTTGGCCGGCTTCTATTGGCTGATCGACGTGCGGGGGCGCCGCGGGTGGACCTGGCCGCTGCTGGTCATCGGCGCGAACTCCATCGCGGCGTACCTCATCGCGCACCTCTTTGAATCCTTCATTGAGAAGAACCTCGTGACGCACTTCGGCGCCGGCGTGTTTCGGATTTGCGGCCCCGCCTACGAGCCGCTGCTGCACGGGGCCGCCACGTTTGCGCTCATGTGGGCGATGCTGTGGTGGATGTACCGGCGAAAGATCTTTTTGAAGATCTGAGTGTCGCCCGGCGCTTACCCGCAGGATCGAAACGGGAGCACGGAAAAGGCGGTGAGCCGGAAGGTCGGGGAGGGCAGAAACTTCGATTTGCCGGTGGAGCGGGCCGGCGCACGGGAGGGGAGCGGGCCTGCGAGCGGGTGGGATCCGATGTTCTCATCGGGTTGGTTCGTGGCCTCTCTCGTTTCATCCCGATGGGGACACCGGGGCTCCGTCGGACTTACTGTAAACGTTCGCGCGGCCAGCCGAGGACGGCGGCGGTCTTCGTCGCCCACGCCCAGGCGTCGAGGTTCGCCTCGCGCAATTTCACCGGCTGGCGCTCGGCGGCCATCGCGGTCGCCTGCGGAATGTCGATGAAACGGAGCACGTTGAGGTAGTCGGGTCCGCTCATATGTGAGACCGGCGGCGCCGTCAGCTCGAGGCCCGCGAGTCCTTCAATGAAGAGTGAGGCGTAGAGGGCGTTCACGGCCTGATTTTTTTCGCCCTGCAGCTGGACGGGCGTGTCGCCGAAGAGTTCGCGTGAGCGCAGCGCGGCGACGGCGCGCTGGATGTCCCACACGCGCATGCCGTCGACCGTTTGGCCGAGGAGCAGATAGCGGCGGCGGAGTTGGTTCTGATCGGCGGCGCTGGCCGCGGACGCCGTCGGACCGAGCCCCCGCGGGGCGAAATCGACAAACGCGGTCTCGCCGCGCTCCAGCTCGGCGGCGTCGGAGGCGCTGAGTTTCGGCTGTGCCCAGGCGGCGTCGTCGACGACGCGCAGCACCACGCGCTTCGCCGCGTTGAAGGGTCCCTTCGCGTAGATGCGCAGCGGCAGGCGCACGACACCCTGGCTCGTAAATTCCCACGTCGCGCCGCGGAGGGCGCCGAGCTTGAGCTCGCCGGCGCGCGCGAGGGCGAGCGGCTCGGCCGTGTCGGGCCAGCCACCGAAGGATTTTTCGCGCAGGGCCTGACGCCAGGCGTCGCGTTGGGTTTGCCAAGCCGCGGCGCTCGCGGGCACCGCCGGCGTCGCGAGCGGCACAAACGTTTCGTGGATCTTCGTCGTGCGCTCGTCGGCGGGCTGCGCCGTGGCGTCGAGCACCCGCAGTTGTTTCGGAGTGAAGACTTTTTCGGCGGCGTCGCTGATGATCGGGTCGGCGCCCTTCAGCCAGCGGTTGAACCAGCGGAACGCGGGCACCTGCAGGTCCTGCGTGTCCTTGTGCGGACCTTCGGTGATGAGCAGGCCGAGTTTGTCCGTGGCTTTATACAGACCGTAGATGTGCGCGAGGTCGCGGTGGATGCGAAGCACGCCCTCGAGCGGGAAGATCGTGTCCTTGTCGGAATTGGCGAGGAGCAGCGGTCGTGGCGCGAGCAGGGCGGCGAGTTTGCCGTAGTCCCAGCGGTAGGTGTTCACGAGGAACATGCAGTCGCAGTGACCCTTCACCGTGCCGTCCACGACGTGGTTGTGGAGGTCCGTGATGCCGGCGACAGGCACGGCGACCTTGATGCGTTCGTCGAGCGCGGCGGTGTACCACGTGTAGGCGCCGCCGCCGGAACGACCGGTCATGCCGATCTTGTCGCCGTCGACCTCGGGGCGCGACTGCAGGTAGTCGAGGGCGCGGATGCCGTTCCAGGCCTCGACGCCGGCGGGGGTGTAGCCGCGTGAGTTCCACCAGTACATGCCGAAGCGGCTCGTGCCGTGGTGCACGCCTTCGAGTTCGCCGAGCTGGATCGTGTCGATGATCAGGCAGGCGTAACCGTGCCGCGCAAACCACGCGCCGTGGTGCTGGTAGCCGGCCTTGTTGCCGACGCTGACGTTGCCGTCCTTCACGCTCGCGTGGCCGCAGCCGTAGAGGATGGCGGGGACTTTTTTGCCCTGCAGGTTTTTCGGAACGTAGAAGTTGGCGGTGACGTAGAGGCCGGGGAGCGACTGGAAATGGAGTTTTTCGACGACGAAGTCCGGCTGCTCCTCGCGTCCGGTGATCACCGGCTGGAGATCCGTGCGTTCGGGCAACGGCGCGAGGCCGAGCATTTCGAACAACTGCGCGCGGGCGGCGTCGCGCTGGTGCGTCCAGTCAGCCAGGGTGGTGACACCCGAGAAGGTCTGCGCCTGCACGCGCGCGGTCTCAGTGCGGAAATACTCGGTGAGCATCCGGTCGCCCGGACTTTCGGCGGCGGCGAGCGAAACGGTGAGGCAGATCAACAGGGTGGCGAAACGGCGAAGGTTCATGCGCGGGGAGGGGTGTCCGTTGATGGAGCGTTTGGCGCATGGCGTAAAGGGTGGTGGGAGGTCAGCCCGCTGGCGGGCGCTTCAGCCGGCGCGCGTGCTGACCTACGTCGGAAATCGTCACGGAGGTTGAAAACCGGGCGCGCATCGCGGACGCTGCCGGCACCCCACTGAATTCCCATGCGTGCTTTCCTGTTCTCCGTCGCTGCGTTATTGCTCTTTTCCGTCCTCCCGGCCCAGGAGCCGCCGCCGGATGCGGTGTTCCTCGGCGGCAAGATTCTGACCGTCGATGCCGGCTTCACCGTGCGCGAGGCCTTCGCGGTCCGCGGCGGCAAGATCGTCGCGGTGGGCACGACGGCTGAGATCCGCCGGCTGGCGCAACCTGGCAAGACGAGCACCCACGAGCTGGGCGGGCAGATGGTGCTGCCCGGGCTGATCGATTCCCACGTGCATGCTCCGGCGGCGGCGATGTTCGAGTTCGACCACGAGGTGCCTGACATGGAGACGATCGCCGATGTGCTCGCGTACATCCGCGCGCGAACGAAGGTCGTCCCCGCGGGGCAATGGATCCAGACCGCCCAGGTCTTCATCACGCGGCTGAAGGAATCGCGTTACCCGACGAAGGCCGAGCTCGACGCCGCGGCGCCGCAGCATCCGGTGAATTTTCGCACCGGGCCGGATAACATGCTCAACTCGCTCGCCCTGCAGAAATGCGGCTTCGACCGGAATTTTCAGGTGAGCGACGGCGGGCCCGGCTATCTTGAGAAAGACGCCAACGGCGAACCCAATGGGCTCACCCGTGGCATCTCGCGGTACATCAAAACACCGGGCGGACGCGCCGCGACCGAGGCCGAGCAACTTGGCCGCCTGCAGGCGCTGTTTCGTGATTACAACCAGATCGGCTTCACGACGATCGCCGATCGCGGGGCCTCGGCGGCGTCCAACCAGCAGTACCTGAAACTCCGCGAACGCGGCGCACTCACGGTGCGTGTGGCGTTGTCGCAGACGTTTCCCACCATCGGCAGCATGGACTCGATTCTGACGGCGATTGACCAGATCGCGGCGAGTCCGTTGCGCCGCGAGGACCCGTGGGTGCACCTCATCGGCACCAAGATCTGGCTCGATGGCGGCATGCTCACCGGCAGTTCGTACATGCTGAAGCCGTGGGGCCGGAACGAGAACTACGGCATCCGCGACGACACCTACCGCGGCGTGCTGAACGTCCCGCCCGATCGCCTGCTCGCCATGGTCCGGCGCGTGGCGCAGCACGGGATGCAGTTCACCGCGCATGCCGTCGGCGACGCCGCGGGCACGACGCTCCTCGAGGCGTATGAGCAGGTGAACCGCGAAATTCCCGTGCGCCCGCTGCGGATGGGGATCACCCACTCGAACTTCATGACGGCCGACACCGTCGCGCAATCGGCGCGCCTCGGGGTCGTGCTCGATATCCAACCCATCTGGCTCTACCTCGACACCCGCACCCTCGTCGGCCAGTTCGGCTACGACCGGCTGCGGTATTTCCAGCCGTTGAAGAGTATCCTTGCCGCGGGCGGCATGACGGGCGGCGGTTCCGACCACATGCTCAAGATCGGCGACCTCCGGGCGATCAACCCCTACAATCCGTTCCTCGCGATGTGGACGACCCTCACGCGCCGCGCGAAATGGTATGACGGCGAACTGCACCCCGAGGAGGCGTTGACGCGCCGGCAGGCGATCGAGTTCTACACGCGCAACAACGCCTTCCTGCTCTTCTGGGAAAAGGAGCTCGGCTCGCTCGAGCCCGGCAAGCGCGCCGACTTCATCGTGGTCGACCGTGATTTGCTGACCTGCCCCGTCGACGACGTGAAGACGACCCGCGTGCTGCAGACGTGGGTCGAGGGTAAGGCCGTGTTTACGCGCTAGGTCTGAAGTCCGCGCATCCGAGGTCGCCCTCCGCGTGAGCGCAGGGACCGGACGTTGCGACACGGTGGTTGGACGGCTCCTTGTCCCTGAGCTTACGCACCGGGTGACACCCGCGCCGTTGCGCGGCAGCGCGGGTGCGTAAACGTGAAGCCGGGGGCCTCGCCACCGCATTCCGGGTAAACGCGCGGCTCGACGCGTCCGTCGCGCCGGCGAAGCTTCCCGCTACCCCGAGTCCGCGCGTTCGCGTGGACTCGTTTTATTCCCACCCGCCGCGGGCGCTTCATCCCGCGGGAGTTGTGTTTGATTCCGTCATGAAGCTTTTTCGTTTCCTGCTTTCATTCGCCGCGGCGTGCGGCGGTGTGATCCCGGCTTCCGCCGCGGCCGCCGCTGGCGCCACGGCTCCTGCTCCGGAAACGTCCGCCGCGCGCGAGATCACTGACCTCCGTCGCGAGCTCGCGCGGCACGACCGGATTTATCACCGAGAGTCGGCCGCGGAAATCAGCGACGCCGAGTACGACCGCCTCCGGCAACGGCTCGCTGAGCTGGAGCGGGACCGGACGGTCGCCGCGTCGTCGGTCGAGACGGCGGCCGTTATCGGCGACGACCGTACCGGTCGCTTCCCGACGCGCGGCCATCGCGAGCGCATGCTCAGTCTGGACAAGGTTTACGCCGAGCCCGACCTGCGCGCGTTTCACCGGCGGGTCACGACCGCCCTCGGCCGCGGCGATGTCGCGTACGTGATCGAGCCGAAGTACGACGGACTCGCCCTCAGTCTAACGTATGAGCGCGGCGAACTCGTCCGCGCCCTGACGCGGGGCAACGGTCGCGAGGGTGAAGAGGTGACGGCGAACGCCCTGCGGATTGTCGGCCTCCCGCGGAAACTTGCGGGCGGGCTTGTGCCCGACGTGATGGAGGTGAGGGGCGAAGTCTACGTGCCGCTCGCGACATTTTCCGAGGTCAATGCGGCCCGGGAGGCGGCGGGTGAAGCGCGGTTTGCGACGCCGCGCAACCTGGCGGCCGGGACCTTGCGTCAGGCGGACGCGGACGCGGTGGCGCAGCGCGGGCTGCGGTTCGTGGCGTTCGGGGTCGGGGCCTGCGAACCGGCGGCGGTGTTGCCCGAAACCCAGCGTGCGTGGCCCGCGCGATTTCAGGCCTGGGGGTTTTCCGCCATCGCGGAAACATGGACTGCCCGTGGGCTCGATGAATTGGTGCGCGCCGTGGCCGCGTGCGGTCGGACGCGGGGGGTGCTGCCGTTTCCGACCGACGGCGCGGTGGTCAAGGTCGATGCGCTTGCCGCTCAGCGTGAACTCGGCGCGAGCGAGACCGCCCCGCGCTGGGCGGTGGCGTATAAATTCGCGCCCGAGCAGGTCGAGACGCGCCTGCTGGCCATCCGCTTTCAAGTGGGCCGGACCGGTGTGTTGACGCCCGTGGCGGAGCTGGTGCCGGTCTCGCTCGGCGGCACGAAGATCGCACGGGCGACGTTGCACAACCTGAGCGAGATAACGCGCCGCGACCTGCGGATCGGGGACACGGTTGTCCTGGAAAAAGCCGGCGATGTAATTCCGGCGATCGCCGGGGTGAACCGCTCGCTTCGGCCGGCCGAGGCGCCGCCCTTTCCCCGGCCGATCGCGTGCCCCTCGTGCTACGCTCGGGTCGGACCCGGTGACAGCGACGGGTCGATCCGGTGTCCAAATCGGGAATGTCCGGCGCAAATTCGGCGGCGATTGGAGCACTTTGCCTCGAGGGCCGCGGTTGAGATCGCGGGGCTTGGGCCCGTGATGATCGAGACGCTGGTGGCCGAGGGTTGGGTGAAGGAGGTCGCCGACCTCTACCGCCTGAGCCGGGCGGAGCTGTTGACGCTCGGTCACGACCACGCGAAATCCGTCGACCGCCTGTTGGCGGCGATCCGTCAAAGCAAGCAGACCGAGGTGTGGCGCGTGATCCATGGACTCGGCTTGCCGCAGGTTGGGGCGGCCAAGGCGAAGGAACTCGCCCGACAGTACGGCACGTTGGTTGCGTTTGCGGAGCACGGTGCGTCGCGCGTGCCGGCGCTGGCCGAGGCGCATTATCAGATGCTGGTGGCGGATTTGATCGCGCTCGGGGTGGGCTCGGCGCCGCCGCCGGTGGAGGCGAAATGGGCGGGCAAGACTTTCGCGCTGACGGGTACGTTGCCGACGCTCTCCCGTGCGCAGGTTACGGCCAAGATCGAGGCCATGGGAGGAAAAGTGAGCGGCAGCGTGAGCCGCAATACGCACTACGTGGTGGCCGGCGACGATCCCGGGACAAAGCTTGAGCGGGCGCACAAGCTGGACTTGCCGGTGATCGACGAAGCCGAGCTCCGCCGGATGCTGGATGAACCGTGAGGGCGCCGCCGCCCGCGATTCTATCCTCCGCTGTAGCCCGCGGCGTGAGCCGCGGGACCGGGGGGGGATTCGAGCCCTGCGCGCACACGCAGGGCTACGGGAAAGGGGTGGTCGCGGGGCGTTGACCGGTCGTCCGGTTAGGGTTTGCCGCCGCGGGCACGGGCAAAATACCGTGGGTCTTTCCGATGACCGACCCTTTACTGAATCGATTTTCCCGGAGTCGCCGGGCCTTGGTCGCGCTGGCCTTGGTGTGCGCCGCCCAGGCGAGGTCGGCTGAAGCCGCGACCACGCCGCCGAGCCCCTCGGCCGCGACACTGCAGGAGCAAATCGATGACTTGAAGCGTACGCAGGTGCAGATTCTCGAGGAATTGCAGGCGTTGCGGGCGCTGTTGCAGTCGCCGCCGGCTCCGACCCGTTCGGAAGTGCCGGCGCTGCCCGCGCCGCCGACGGTACTCAACGTCCGTGGCGAGCCGTTCAAGGGGACCCCGGCGGCGACGCTCGCGATCGTGGAGTATTCGGATTTCGACTGCAGCCACTGCGCGGAGTTCGCAACCAAGCTCCTGCCTGGGCTCGACCGGAAGTACATCGCGACGGGGAAGCTGAAATATTTTTTCCGCGACCTGCCGGAGCGCGGGAATCCCGACTCGCTGCTCAAGGCACGGCTCGCGCGCTGCGCCGGGGAGCAGGACAAGTTTTGGCCGATGCACGATTACCTGTTTGCGGCGCGCCCCGCCGTGGCCGGCGAAAAATGGCGGAGCGAGGCCGAGGCGGTCGGGCTCGATGTGACCAGAATGGCGGCCTGCCTCACCTCCGGCCGGTGGGCGGATGCGATTCAGCGCAGCGCGACGGGCGCCGTGCGGATGGGCTTCCGCGGTACGCCGACGTTCGTCGTCGGCCGGCTCGACGAGCGGGGTGAGATGGTCCACGTGGATCGCATCGTGCTCGGTCTTGATGAGGCCGCGTCGATCGGCGGCCTGCTCGACGAGCTGCTCGCGGCGCCTGTGGCGAAGTAGGGTCCGGCAAGGTGGGTCCCGATGTCCCCATCGGGCTGGTACGGAACGTGACGCGGCCCGAAAAACCCGATGGCACATCGGGTCCTACCGGGATCGTCTCCGGTATCTTCAAGCGGGACTTCGCCCCAATAAAAAACCGCCCGGCCGAATTAACGGCACGGGCGGCGGGAGAAGGCGTGAGACTGCGTGGCCTTACTTGGTCACGACCTTGGTGACGGGATCGATCGCCGTGCCACAGAAGTCGCCGGACGCCGTGTGGGCCAGGTTCCGTTGGATGAGGAAATCGCGGTTGCCGAGGTGCATGTTGGCCTTGGCGCCGTTGGCGGTCGTGTACTGGGTGCCACCGAAGGTCCACGCGCACTTGTCGGCGTTCTCGGCCCCAGCCTTGTCGTACCAAGCGTTGAGATTCGGGTCGCTGATGGTCTCAACGAGTTCGTGCGCGATCACCGAAAGCATGCCGTCGACGCCCGGGTTGCCATTGGGGCTGACCGTCTGGGCGGCGCAGCCGCTGAGGCAGCGGGCGGCGTTGCCGACGAAGGAGTACTTAATGCTCTTGCCCGAGATCGTGCCGTAGGTGTGCCAGCCGCAGTAGCGGGAGCAAAAGCCCGACGAGACCGACACGTTCGACGGAGTCAGGACGAAATAGATGCCGTTCGGGTCCGCGATGCCACCGGCCAGCTTGCTGATGGAGCTCTTTACGATCGTCGCGATCTTGGCATCGGTCAGCGCGGTGCCTTGGGATCCGCTGTCAGCCGTCTCACCGCCGAAGTTGACGACGCCGGTGAGAAGGGTCGTTGCGGTGGAGTAGGTGTTGTTCACCTGCATGTACGGGGAGCCGCCGATGTAGGTGAAGAAATCGCGCACGATCTGCTGCCCTGCGGGGGTGTCGGTGCCGTTTCCCTGGTTCCAGTTGCCGTACCAGATGAGGTAGACGTTCACGTTGCCGCCCATGACCGGACCGCCGTGGTTGGTGATCGCCGTGGTGGCGGTGGTGCCGCCCGCCGTGACCGCGCGACCGGCCTGCGGGTTGCGGGGGTGACGGCTGATCTGCTGGCCTTCGCTTTCCTCGCGCTCGGCGAAGGCGATCGAGGTAAAGGCGGTGAGGCAAAGCGCGGTGAGCGCGGCTCGGGTAGAGTTTCTCATGGGGCGGAAGCGTTGTTTATGATGGAGGAGTGGGCGATTAAGGGACCTTTGTATGGGGTAAACTACTCCCTTCGCAAAGCCGATTATTGGGTGGAAGACGCTTAGTCGGAATCATGCGGTTGAGAGCTGAGCGTTGAGAGAAAAACCAAACGGTGGGTTTGCCATGCCAATGTCGTCCGGGCTACTCGCCCTCCGGGAATTGGTCGCTCAACCCTCACCTCTCATCCCTGAACTTAATTGTTCCGGCTTAGCGCCCCGAGTCATTCAGGTGGAGGCTCCCGGTTGAACGTTGAACGAGGCCGACGGGCGCCCGATTCCCGCGCGAATTCCTAGGGTTCCTTGCCCTTTCCGCCCCGGACCGAGGGGGGCAGGGAACGACGCTATTTCGGTCCGAGGTCAGGTTCAGAATCCTTAACGTTCACCTTTCAACGGCCCGCGCCCGGCCTGGTTCGGACGTCAGGGCGGAAGCGGTCCCTTGGCGCACGAGGCCGTGCAGGGCTTGAGCGCCGGCCTGAACTCCGCCGTACTCGGGTCATCCGCCATGCCCGACTTTCCCCTCATCGACACGCACGTCCACCTCTGGGAACCGGGGCGGTTGAACTACGCCTGGCTCGCAGGGGTGCCCGCGCTGAACCGGCCCCATGCCCTCGCTGAGTTCCGCCGCGACTGCGGTGGGGTGGCTGTGGTCAAGTGGGTCTTCGTGCAGTGCGAATGCGTCCCCGCCCAGTCGCAGGCTGAGGCGGAATGGGTGAGCGGCTTGGCGCAGCGTGATCCGCGGCTGGGTGGCATCGTTGCCCAGGCCCCGCTCGAAATCGGCGTCGCGGTCGCGCCCGCGCTCGCCCGGCTCGCCGCGCTGCCGTTGGTGAAGGGCGTGCGCCGCCTGTTGCAGGCTGAGGCTGACGACGCGTTTTGTCTGCGCCCTGACTTCGTGCGTGGCGTGCAACTGCTCCCGCAGTTTGGCCTGAGCTTCGACCTCTGCATTTTTCACCGTCAACTGGCGAACGTGATCCAACTGGTGCGCCGCTGCCCGGAAGTGAGCTTCGTGCTCGATCACATCGGCAAGCCCGACATCAAGGCCGGCCGCCTCGATCCCTGGCGCACGGAACTGCGCGAACTCGCGGCCCTGCCCAACGTGACCTGCAAACTCAGCGGCCTCGTGACGGAAGCTGACTGGGCCGCGTGGACGCCCGCGGACCTGCAGCCGTACCTCGACCATGTGCTCGCGTGCTTTGGCGCGGATCGCGTCATGTTCGGTGGCGACTGGCCGGTCAGCACGCAGGCCACGGATTACCCGCGCTGGGTCGCGACGCTCGACGCCGCCTTGGGCGGGTGCTCGCGCGACGAACGGCACCGCATCTACGTCCGCAACGCCGAACGCGTGTACCGCGTGTAGCCGGACATCCTACCGCTTGTTTTCGCGACCTTCGCGGCTTCGCGTGAGCCTCCGCCTCCGCCCGGCCGGGAAATGATTTGAGTTTGTCGCGGCGCGCGCTGCGCTGACGCCAACCCCGTTTCGCACCGCCTATGAAAGTCACCCCTTCCACCCGCCGCCAGTTCGTCAAAACCGCGGCCACCGCCATCACCGCGTTTTCCATTCTCCCGCGCCACGTGCTCGGCGGGCCGCGTTTCGTGCCGCCCAGCGAGAAGGTCAACGTGGCCGTGGTCGGCGTCGGCGGTCGCGGTACGCAAAATCTCAAGGCGCTGCTCGACCTCGCCGACGTGCAGGTCATCGCGGTCGCCGATCCCGCGGAGAAGTACGGGCTCGATGACTTTTACTACAAGGGCTTCGGTGGTCGCCTGCCGGCGATGGCGCTGACGGAAAAACATTATGCGGCGAAGACGCCGAATTTCCGCTGCGCCGGCTACGAGGACTTTCGGGTGATGCTCGAAAAGGAAAAGGCGATCGACGCCGTACTCTGCGGCACGCCCGATCACCTGCACGCCTCCGTTTCGATCCGCGCCATGCGGGCGGGCAAGCACGTCTACTGTGAGAAGCCGCTCACCCATAACCTTTGGGAGGCGCGGACGGTCGCGCGCGTCGCGGAGGAAACCGGTGTCGCCACGCAAACGGGCAATCAGGGTCATTCCACCCCCGGCATCCGCGAGACCGTCGAACTCGTACGCGCCGGCGCGATCGGGGCCGTGCGCGAGGTGCACGCCTGGGTCGGTACGAAGCGTTGGAACCCCGCGCTCACCACGAAACCCGAAGGTGCGCCACCGGTGCCCGCGGGGCTGAACTGGGATCTCTGGCTCGGACCGCGGGAGCCGCGGCCGTTTCATCCGGCGTATTTCCCCGTCGCCTGGCGCGACTTCTGGACCTTCGGCGGCTCGTCGATGGGTGACTTCGGTTGCCACGATCTCGATGCCGTCACCTGGGCCTTCGATCTGCCCGCGCCCTCGCGGATCGAGGCGATGTCGGTGGGGCCGACCGACGCCGAGATTGCGCCGCACGGCGCGCAGATCATCTTCGATTTTCCCGCGCGCGAGGGGAAGCCGCTGCCGCGGATCATCTGGCACGACGGCGGCCTGCGCCCGCCGGCTCCGCCGGAGCTCGGCTCTTTCCGCCTGCCGAGCCGGGGTGTGATGTTCCTCGGCGACAAGGGCGTGATCCAGTGCGACGGCGCCGGCGGTGCGCCGCGCGTTTTCCCCGAATCCTTGCGGGCCGCGCTCGTGAAACCGGCGCCGACGCTCAAGCGTTCGCGCGGGCATCACCGCGACTGGATCGATGCGTGCAAGGGCGGCGATCCCGCCAGCAGTCACTTTGGCTACGGTGCCCGGCTCACCGAGATCGCGCTGCTCGGCGTGCTCGCGCAGCGCCTCGGGAAGCCGATCGAGTGGGACTCCGCCGCGCTGCAGGCGAAGGGCCTGCCGGAAGCCGAAAAGATCATCCGCGGCACGTATCGGGCGGGCTGGGAAATCGCCGGCACTTGAACGCCCCCGGTCCCGTCGTCCGTCTCGTCTCCTGTTTCACCATGACGATTCCGAACGTATCCGTTTTATCCCGTACGGTTATCCTGCTCCTCGGCTGGGCCGGGGTGGCCGGCGCGCAGGAGCCGGCGGCGATGGCGGTCCCGCCGCGTCCGCGCATCACCGGCGTGTCCCACGCCGCCTTCTACGTCGCCGATATCGCCAAGGCGCGGGCCTTCTACGAGGGCTTCCTTGGCTTTCAGTCGCCCTACCTCGTGCCGCAGTCGGATCCCGCGGCGCCGATGGTCTCGATCAAAATCAGCGACCGGCAAAGCGTGGAGCTGTTTCCCGGGGCCGAAGTCGCGCCGGATGCGGACCGGCTGTATCACATCGCGCTGGAGGTGGACGACGCCGATGCGATGCGCCGCTACCTGATCGCGAAGGGTGTCGCGGGCGTGCCGCCGGTGACGCCCACGGGCCGCATCGGCAACCGGAATTTCCTGATCAAGGATCCCAACGGCAACAGCATCGAGATCGTGCAGTACACGCCCGAGGGGTGGACGCGCCGTGAGCAGGGCAAGTTTCTGCCCGCGACCCGTGTTTCGACGCGGATGAGCCACGTCGGTGTGATGGTCGGGCAACTCGACGCCTCGCTGAAGTTCTACGGCGAGATCCTTGGTTTCAAAGAGACGTGGCGCGGCAGTGCCTCGGGTCGCACGCTGAGTTGGGTCAACCTCCGCGTGCCCGACGGCGAGGACTACGTCGAGTTCATGCTCTACGACAAGGTCCCTTCCGTCGACCGGCTGCGCACGATGCATCACCTTTGTCTCGAGGTGCCCGATATTGAAAAAGCCGCGGCGATGCTGGCGAGCCGAACCTACCCGGCGGGGAACAAGCCGCCGACGCCGATGAAGG
>CAIJFT010000318.1 GCA_903820035.1 uncultured Opitutia bacterium | reverse complement strand
GCCGGAGCGCAGATCGGCGTCGACGCTCATCTGCTTGCCGGGCATGGCGTCGAGGGTGAAACGCGCCGACACTTCGGCGACGCGTTCAGCGCCCTTGGTCAGCACCATGAACTGCACGATGGTGATGATCAAAAAGATCACCACGCCGACGGCGAAATTGCCGCCGACCACGAAATTGCCGAACGTGAAAATGATGTCGCCGGCGTGGGCCTCGAGGAGAATCAGCCGCGTCGTCGTGATATTCAGGCCGAGCCGGAAAAGCGTGGTGACGAGCAGCAGCGAGGGGAACGTCGAGAACGCCAGGATGTTCGGGACGTACATCGCGAGGACCAGAAGCAGGATCGAGATCGACAGGTTCGCCGCGAGCAGCAGATCCAGCAGGAACGGCGGGATCGGCATGATCATCAGCGAGAGGATCAGCACGACGCCGACGGCGAGGAGCACGTCGGCATAGCGCGTGACGCTGAGCAACCGGGTTTGCAGGAAAATGATCTTAGCTTTCATCGTCGGTCGCTTTCCGGGTCAGGATTTTGAGTAAAACCTCGCGGGCTCCGGCCTCGTCGCCGCTAAGCCACAGTGCCTTGGCATAAATCAGCCCCATCGCCTTGCGCTCGGGGGTGTCGGCCAGCGTGTAGGCGTGGGCCGCCAGGGCGGCGGCGCGCTCGGGCCGGCCGGAGGACAGCTCCGCCAAGGCCAAACACTGTTCAACTTCCCCGTCGTCGGGGCAGTAGCGGTGCAGCGGGCGCAGCAGCACGGCGGCCTCATCGGGGTGCCCTTGTTCCAAGTGGATATAACCCAGCACCAGCAGCGCGTCGCGCTCCTGGTCGGTCAAGGTCGAGGCGGGGATGTCCAAGGTGATCATCCTTTGAGGAGTGCGTAACGGAGGGCTTCGCCGAGTTCGTGTTCGCTGCCGCGGCGCTGGAGTACGGCCGCCGCGGCGTCCAACTCGGCGGCCGCGGGCCCGGTGGCGTTCGCCCGGAGTGCGGCAAGGCGGGCGGTGACGGCCTCGCGCAGCACGTGAAACCGGGACGGGGCGAGGACGTTGCGGTCAAAGGCCTTGGGCCGCACGGCCTCGAGAATCATGGAATCGAACGTCTCCGCCTGCAGCATGATCTTCAGGCGGGCTTCCACCGACGCGTCAATCGGCTGCAGGCGCGAATCGTCGGGCAGGCCGCTGCCCGCGGGACGATCGTCGAGTGCGATGCTGCTCAACCCGATGTAGGGTTGGAAGGATTCGGGGATGCTCCGGCTCACGTGCGTTCTCCGATCGAGCGGTGCTGCTCATCGAGCACATGGATCAAGGCGTAAATCGTCGGCAGCGTCAGGTCACCGGTCGGCACGACAACCGCGAAGACCAGTTGATCGCGTAGCACCGCGACCTGCATCGGGGCCTTGAGCCGGTGATGAAAATGGGTGGCGGCGAGCAGGTCGGCGGGGCGATTTTCCAAGGCGCGGGGCAGGGAGCGGGTCAGACTTACAAGCACCTCATCGCCCCGCGGGCCCGCGGTTTCCAGGCAGAGGGTGCCGATATCCTGCATGGCCAGCACGACGTTCCCCTGATCGGAGAGCCGTAACTTATCCATGCCCATCGAACGGCCAAATTCCGCGATGGTTTCCTGCAGCAGATTCATGCGACGTCCTCCCGGGAGATTTCCTGATCTAGGGCCGCTTGCAGCGCCTCCAGCATCTTTTCCCGCGCTTCGGTCGAGACGAAGAGTTTGAGCGGCAGCATGCGGAGGCGCTCCCGCAGCTGCGTGAGAAAATAGATCCGAGCCTCAATCGCCCTGAAGCCGGCGGAGGTGGCAATCTTCGCGAAACTCTGCGGGTCGGTCCAACGTTGCGCCGACATATGAAGGATTTCCTTCATCAGGTCGTGAGCCGTGTAGACGGGGGCGCGCGGCGCGGGGGAACTGGCGGGGGAAGGCGTCACGCGGCGGCGGGAAAGAGCAGCCGGGTTTTGGCCAAGAGATCGCCCAGCGTGCGGTGGGTGTTGCCGAGCGCCTGCACGTGATAGATGTCGTCGATGGCGTTCTTCAGCTGAGGGGCCTCCATCGAGGAACCCATGAGCCTGCCGTCGAGGTCGCTGCCCGCCGCCCGCAGGAGGAATTCCAGTGACTGCGAGAACTGGGATTCGTCGTACCGTTTCAGGATCGCCGTGTACATGGAGCCGATGGATTGGCCGCCCAGGATCGAGTCGCGGTACAGATCCCGGAGCGCAGCCGGGTTTCCGAGGCCCTGGCGCGCATAACTCAACACGTCGGCTGCGATATTGAGGCCCGAGCGGATCGCCGGACCGGCGTCTTTCATCAGCTGTGCCTTGACGGCGCCGAGCTTGGCCAACAACTGCCCGTTGCCGCCCTCCTTCTTCAAGGCATCTTCGGCAAAGGAGAGCGCGGAGTATTGGTCGGAGGAATCCTTGAAATGCTCGCCGACCGCCTGGCGGATATCCTCCTCGGTCGCCTCGCTGCCCATCTTCTTCAGCGCATCAAGGAACTCGTGCAGTTTCCGGCTGGCCTGCGGTTCGGCCATTTGGTTCACGTAGTGCTGAGCCAATTCCGCCGCACTGGCCTTCAGCGCCTCTTTCGAACCCGCTTTGCGCTCTGAGAGGGTCTTTTCCACCTTTTCGCTGGCGGCAAACGTCATCTCTTCCGCGGCCTCCGCCCCTTTCGCGGCCTCGTCGGTTTGCACGACCTTCTGCCCTTCGAACAGCCCTTCCTGGCGCATGGATTCCGCGATCGGTGCGTCCACGCCTTGCTTGGCCGTGAATGCCTGGACCTCTGCGCGCATTGTTCCGTCGATGGCCATGGGTTAAAGTGAGGCCAGTCGATCGCCCCGCGGGCCCCCTGCACAACCGCGATCACCCGAATATCACCTATTTGGGGTAGATGATTTTTCATTTTCCGGCCCTCCAGCGTTTATTAGGGGAGTTCGGGAGCCCTAAAAACGGAAAACCGGTTCTGGGTTGCGATGCGGTGGTTGAGCCGAGCACTAGCCAGCGGAAGGCGGACCCGAGTGATTCGGAGCCGGAAAGGGGTTCACCCGCAGCGGAGGAAAGGCGCGCTCGAGCGCCGCCCCTCCTGAGCTCCGAGTGAACCGGATCGGGCTGGTCGCCGAGTGCCGAATGGCCCGAGGTCCGCGAAGAAGCCCAAACAATGAGCGGGAGGTTCGGCGCGCTTCAACTGCCGCGCTGGCCGATCTCCCCGGCTCCTTTCCCGCAATCGAATCGAGAGGCGAGACGTCGGGAAGCGGAAGGGTTCTGGACCAAACGGGGTTCACCCGCGGGCGCGGAGAGCGCGGAGGAAAGGCCGGCTCGAGCTCCGCACCCTCTGCTGCTCCGCGTGAACCGGATCGGGGGGGAGTTGCCAAGGGACGTACGCCCGAAGCCAGCGACGAAGCTCAAGCGATGAACGGAAGTGAGTTGAACGGCGGGGCGAACGAATTGCTGTGCCTGCCTGTCTTACCTCCCTTTTCCAGCGATCGAATCGAGCCGCGCGGAGGAGGTGAGGTGCACCCGAATCCGCAGCAGTCGCACGCGACCACGGACCGCGGTCCACTCGGGCCGGGCGCAAGATCGCGAATCCAGCTGCAGGCAGAATTAAGCCACCGCGCGCTGCAGTACGGGGGGCGCCAACGGGACCGAACGGGCACTGCGCCCGAGGACCAACGCGGCCTCGGTTTTCGAGGTGACCCTTAACTTCAGATAGATTTTCTTCGCGTGGGAATGGACGGTATCGCGGCTGACACCCAGCCGAATGCCGACATCACGGTAGCGGACGCCGAGGCTGAGCAGTTCGAGAATTTCGCGTTCGCGCTCGGTCAGCAGGCGGATGAGCCCGCAGGGCCGGGCCGGGCGCGCATACGACGTGACCAGAGTCCGCGCGATCTCCGGCGACATCGGGGCTCCTCCCGCCATCACCTCGGCCAGCGCCCGCGGCAGTTGCGTCGCGGCAGTACGCCGGAGAAAATAACCCAACGCACCGGCGCGGAAAGCGGCGTGGATGTGTTCCGCGGTCGGGAGGTCGGATAGCGCCAAAATCATCTCTCCGTTCCCTCGGCTGCGCAGGGCACGGATCAAGTTCCAGCCATTTTGGCCGGGCTGGGTGTCGCCCACAATCAGGACCCGGGGGCGGCGATGGTCCAGACAGGCTTCGGCGGTGGCGCCGTCAGCGCACTGGTCGAAAATCACCACCCCGGGGCAGCGCGAAAGAGCGGCGCACAACTTGGCCCGGAAGGTATCGTTACGTTCGACGACGGTGACCGTGATCAGGCTTGATCTTGGCGCGACGGAAGAGGACGAGATGAGCACGGTGAACTACCCATCCGACCGGGCAAAAAGTGCCAATCGTTAGGGGGTGGAAGGCGTTAAAAATGGAGTGAAGGGCCTGTTTCCTGTGACGGAATTTTCGCCGGCGCTTGCTCCCGATTTTTTCTACCTTTGGGCCGGTCGATTACGGCGCAGGCGGCCCTTCGAGACGAATCCGCTCGGGCGAGAGGATGCCGCTGAAACCTGAGCCGGAACCATTCAGTTCAGGGATGAGCGTTGAGGGTTGAGAGACCCATTCCCGGAGGGCGAGTAGCCCGGACGCCATTGGCATGGCGAACGCACCGTTTGGTTTTTCTCTCAACGCTCAACGCTCAGCTGCCTGAGTCCGGCTGAGGACCACGTGGTCGCTGCGCTCCAACGCGGCGACAATACTTCGGGAAAAGCGCTAGCCAACCCGGTGCTGCGAGGCGAAGGCGGAGTGTACGCCGCCGACGCCTGCGCAAATCGGCCTATCGCTTAGGCGATGGCGGCTAAATTGACCAAGCTGCTGTCGGTCGCGAATTGGACCCGATGGCCCAAAATTAGGGCGGCTTCGGTCTTCGAGCGCACCATCAGCTTACGGTAAATTTTCTTGGTGTGCGAGTGGACGGTGTCGCGGCTCAGACCCAACTGCGTGGCAATCTCGTTGTACCGGGTGCCGAGACTGAGCAGTTCGAGGATCTGGCGTTCCCGCTTGGTCAGCAGCGCGAGCAAGCCGGTGGGGCGCGCCGGCGTCGCCAGCGAGGTCACGAGGTCGCGCGCCACCTCGGGCGTCATGGGACTGCCTCCGGTCACAACGTCATGGAGCGCCTGCTGCAGGAGCTGGTCGAGGCTTGAGGTCAGCAGATATCCGACTGCGCCCGCGGCGAATGCACTTTCGACGTGGGCGACGGTTTTTTCGGCTGAAATAGCCAGGCCGAGCAGGGTGGAAGGTTCGCCCGAAAAACCGCCGAGCCAGTTCCATCCGGGAGCACCGGGCAGGTCGTCCCCG
>CAIJFT010000317.1 GCA_903820035.1 uncultured Opitutia bacterium | reverse complement strand
CTGCCGGCGGGGCCTTTTTGGCCCGTACTCCAAACATAAACGACCACCACCCGCCCCCGCAGACGGGCCGCATCCACCGGCCGACCGTCCCATGCGGTGAATTGCAGCTGCAGCGGAACTTGCTGCACCTCGACGAGATTCCATTCAGTCCGCGCCATCACAACGACCGCCGGATCGTGGTGGACAAGCAGCTTCTGAAAATGAGCACCGGCCTCGGCGAGGGAAACGCCCACCGACAACACGTGCCCATAGGAGCGTTCCCGTTCGACCAAAAAACGGCTGGCCGCCGGCGCCCCGGCCAAGACATCGATCTGCCCGCGAAACAGCGTCAGATTGTCGGCATTGTAGGCCGCTCGCACCTCGTAATCCGCAACGGCCGCGGTCAGCGCGAGCAAAGCCACCCGGGCATCGCCTTCCGGACCTTCCGCGCGCAGCGCCGCGGCCAATTCAGACTTTAGGTGAGCAACATAATTCGCCCGCACCTCCGGACGCTTTACCTCGATGCCGTTGGCGTAAAACGCGAGGCCGTTCACCACGTCCGGTGCCCTCAGGGACTCGGGGTATCGGGTGAGAAATGTCAGGCCCGACGATACGAGATTCCGCAGCGCTGGCCCATCCTTCGTCGCCGGCATCCGGCGCAACTGGTTAAACTCGGTGAATGCGGCGTCGCGCACGGCTTTGGGCGTCTGCACCTTGGCGTCTCCGGACGGGGACCCGACCGGCTCGGCTCCGACGGGCGCGGGCATCGCCACCGCCACGGTAACGGCGAGGGCGAACAGGCGGACGAAGCTGCGGGCGGTTTGCGACAAAGCGCCGCATCGCTAGGCCGAGGGCCTCAGTCCCGCAAGGCAAAGCTCACCCGCAGACCCCGTGGATTCTTGTTCCGCCGCGCCCTACCGTCAGCCACCGTCGAAGTCCGCGATGAATCTCCCCTCCGCCGCCTACCTGATCCAATTCACCCGCAGGCTTGCCCTCGCGATCCTCGCCGCCGGATCCCTCCGGGCCGCCACACCGCCGGCGGCCGCATCGCCCGACGCAGGCTTTGTCTCCATCTTCGACGGCAAAACGCTGGCCGGCTGGGACGGCGACCCGAAGTACTGGCGCGTCGAAAACGGCGCCCTTACCGGCGAAATTACGCCCGAGACGATTGTGAGGCAGAACACATTCATCGTGTGGCGCGGCGGCCAGCCGGCGGAGTTTGAACTCAAGCTGGAGTACCGCATCAGCGCGCGGGGCAACAGCGGAATCAACTACCGCAGCGTCACCGTCGACGGACAGCCGTGGGTATTGCGCGGATACCAGGCCGATATCGACGGACAGGACCGCAACAAGCCGCCGCTCCGCCACAGCGGCCAAAATTACGAGGAGCGCGGCCGCACGTTCCTCGCCCGCCGCGGCGAAGCCGTGCGCCTCGACCCGGGCGCCAAGCCGCTCGTGATCGGCTCGCTGGGTAAATCCCAGACCCTCGCCGCCAAGCTCCGCAGTGACGACTGGAATGAAGTCCACATCATCGCCCGCGGCCACGTCCTGACCCACCTCTTCAACGGCCACGTCATGAGCGTCGTGATCGACGACGATCCCGCGGCGCGCAAAGACTCAGGTTTGATCGGCGTGCAGGTCCACGTCGGTCCGCCGATGAAGGTCGAGTTCCGCCATATCCGGCTCAAGGAATTGCCCGCCGCCCGCTAGCCCCGCAGCCATTTACATTTCCCGCCATGCTTGTCGTCCATGTCCACGTTCAGGTGCAGCCCGGCTGCGTCGAGGCCTTCAAGGCGGCGACCCTCATCAACGCGCGCGCCAGCCTGCAGGAGCCGGGCATCGCCCGCTTTGATGTCACGCAGCAAGCCGACGACCCGACGCGCTTCGTCCTCGTTGAGGCCTACCGCACCGCGGCCGCCCCGGCCGCGCACAAGGAGACGGCCCACTATACTACCTGGCGCGACACCGTTGCCCCGATGATGGCCGCCCCGCGCGCCAGCGTGAAATACGGAAGCGTGTTTCCGGAGGAAGCTAACTGGTGAGGGGCCCGGAAAAGCCAAACGACCAAGGGACCAAAAGACGAGGGAACCCCAACCGGCAACCCGCGACATCACTCCTGGCCGCGGAGCTAACCCACCCCTTTTCTCAGCGGTTTCTTCGTCTCTTGGTCCTTTGATCCTCGTGCCCTTTGGTCCCCTGAACCCCGATGCGCTTCGAATTCGCCACCGCCGTCCGCATCGTCTTCGGCCCGGGCACGCTTGCCGAGATTGGCGGACTCGCCCGCGAATTCGGCCGCCGGACTCTCGTCGTCACCGGCCGCGATCCGGGCCGCGCCGCCCCGCTGCTGGAGCACCTTCACGCCGCCGGCCTCGCCACGGCGGTCTACCCGGTCGCACACGAACCCACGACCGACGACGCCACGCGCGGCACGGCGCTGGCCCGCGCGGCGGGCTGTGATATTGTCATCGGCTTCGGCGGCGGTGCCGCCCTCGACGCGGCCAAAGCCATCGCGATGCTGCTCGCCCACGACGGCGACGTCCTCGACCACCTCGAGGTCGTCGGCCGCGCCCAGCCGTTCGAACGACCAGGCCTGCCGTGTATCACGATCCCCACGACCGCGGGCCCCGGCGCGGAAGTGACGCGCAACGCGGTCCTCGCGTCGCCGGTCCACCGCGTGAAGGCCAGCCTGCGCAGCCCGCACCTGCTGCCGCGTCTCGCCCTGGTCGATTCCACCCTGACCCGCGACCTGCCGCCGGCACTCACCGCCGCGACCGGACTCGACGCACTCACGCAGTTGATCGAGCCGTACACCTCAAGCCGGGCGCAACCCCTGACCGACGCCCTCTGCGTCGAAGGCATCCGGCGGGCGGCCCGCGCTCTGCGCCGCGCCTACGACGACGGCCGTGACGCGGCAGCCCGCGAGGACATGGCGTTCGCCAGCCTCGGCGGCGGACTCGCCCTGGCGAATGCGGGACTCGGCGCGGTACACGGCTTTGCCGCCCCGCTCGGAGGCATGTTCCCCGCCCCGCACGGCGCAGTCTGCGCGGCGCTGTTGCCCCACGTGATGGCGGCCAACTGCGACGCGCTACGCGCCCGCGCGCCCCACCACCCCGCCCTCGCCCGCTACGATGAGATCGGGCGCCTGCTCACCGGCAGAGCCCACGCCACGGCGGCGGATGGTATCGTCTGGGTCCGCGACCTGGTCCGGCACTCCGCCATTCCGGGGCTGGCCACCTATGGCGTGACGCGCGCGGATATTCCGGCCGTGGTCACGGCGGCGACCCAAGCCAGCAGCATGAAGGCGAATCCGATTCCGCTCACCGCGGACGAACTGGCGGTGATTCTCGCCCAGGCCCTGTAGCCTTGGGCGAGAGAGCAGGAACCTCTCCGCTGAGGCCATCCTCCCTGCCCTCACGGGCAGGGCTAGAACTTCAGCCCAGCAGACGTTCGACCGCGGCGATCGCCGTTCGCTCGCGCTCCGCCCAATCCCCGCGGATCTCAACAAACGGCAGTCCGCGCGAAACGACCGCATCGCGCCACAAGCCGCGGGCCCGTTCCCGGGCCGTTGCCTCGGGAAAGCAACGCTGCGGATCCGGCGCGAACGCCACATCCGCATCGCAGAGGAGGTAGAGCGAAAAATCACGGGCCCGCGCCTCCGCCTCGGTCCGCACCCACCCCGGGCCCTCGCCCGGGAAAAGCACCTCATTCCAGAGCGTGCAGGTGATCAGCTCGGTGTCGCAAAACGCCACGCGCCGCGCCAGACTGTGCGCCAGGTCCTCGTTCGCCATCTGGCCGAGCGCAATCGTGCCGAGGTCGCCCGGGCCGATCTTGCCGTCCCGGATCTCCCAATACTCCCGCACAAACTCCGGCGACCACGGCTCCCCGAAGTACGTCGCGAGCCGCTGGGCCAGCGTCGTTTTTCCGGTCGACTCGGTCCCGAAGACCGCGATGCGTTTCACGTCACCCATGCGCCGCCTTCCATGAACGCCACCAGGCGCGCCAGCCGCCCCAAGCGAGCAGCCAAAACAGGAAATACAGAACGGCGAACCAGTAAAAACCCTTCGCCCAAAACACGCCGACCGCGACGGTGTTGGCGATGATCCAGCCGATCCAGTTCTCGAGCAGTTTGCGCGCCTGCAGCCACTGGGAAACCACACTCGCGGCGAACACAAAGCCATCCCACCACGGCAGCGCCGCATCGGTGAACCGCGCCATCGCGCCACCCCACGCGAGCCAGAGGACGAGCGTAGCGCCGGCCCAGCCCGCCGCCGACCACGCGGACAGCCGCTGCACCGCCAACGACCCGGTGTCCTTGGCGCCGCGGGACCAATGCCACCAACCATACACCATCGCCGCGACAAAGAGTATCTGCAGGACGGTCTCGGAGTATAATTTCCCCTCAAAGCAGACCCAGCCGAAGATCGCCGCCTGAACGAGGCCGACGGGAAAATTCCACAGGCTTTCCCGCATCGCGAGCCAGACAAAAACAACCCCGAGCACGGTCGCGACCTGTTCGAGCCGGCTCGCCTCGGTCGCACCCGCGATAATCTGACGGACAACCTCGTTCATACGGCCCAGGCCTTCACTTGTCACCGGCGACAAACGCTTCGAGGGCTTCGCGCGTGATCGTGTGCCGCCCGCCGCAGCGGGGGCAACGGATCTCGACCTTCGGATCGCCGCCAAACAGCGCCGCGGCGTCCCGCTGCATCGTCGGCGCCAGCACCTCCATCATCCGCTGCTGGTTGCAGCCGCAGTGCCAGCGGTAGACGCGCCTTTCCGTCAGCGCGAGGGTTTCGGTTTGGTCGAGCCCGCGCACGCTATCAATCGTGAGCCCGTGAAACCACGGCAGGTCGCAATCCGGATGCTCGGTCAGCAGTGCGAACTCTTCCTCGCCGAGCTGAAAATAGCGCGCATCGCGCTGCTCGCTCTGGTGGTACAGCGCCTGGGCGCCGTTGAGCGGGTCGCCACCCTCAAACGTCACGGTGCTGCGCCGCTTCGGCTGGCTGCCCCGCACCACATCGGAATAGAAGAGGTTATGCGGCGCCTCCTTCACGTTCTCGGCGAAGACGCGCCCGGTGATCGACCCGTTGCTGTTGTCCACCGTCAGGAACAGGTTCACCAACGGCACCTGAAAATTAATCGTCCAGGCGATGAACTCGTTCCACGGCCGCGACGCACAGTGCAGTACGAAGCCCGCCAGCGCCCGCTTGAACATCGCGTCGTGCTCCGGCGCGACCTTGATTTGGTGCGAACTGAGGTGGAGGTAGTAATCCACGAACAACTCGCCGAGATCCACCCGGGCCAGCAACGCATGGCGGTCACGCACAAAGTACGTGCGCACCTCGAGGCCGGCGTCAGCTGGATTGGGCGGTGTGGATTCTGCCATGCGGAAGACACCGTTCCGCAAAAGCGGCGGATGTAAAGCACCGCGGTGAAACGGGCTCGACTTGGAAACCTGCGTAGCGGCTGAGACCCGATGCCTCACGGGATATTCCGGTTGGGCGACCGCACGGAACGATCCGGTGCGGACCGCGGGCCCGCCGGCCCACTCGCGCGTTGCGTCGCTCCCTGCCCCCTGCATCGTCGCCGCTCTTTACCCCCATGCAGACCTCCCGCCGGCAGTTCCTGCGCGCCGCCTCCGTTTCGGCGCTCGCCGTCTCCACTCCCGCGGTTTTTCAAGCCGCCCCAGCCGTCACGCCCAAGCGCACCTTCAGCAAGGCGGAACTCGACGTCATCGTCGACGGCCCGATTCTCGAACTCGGCGCCGTCCAGCAGCCGGTGAGGGTCGCATCGATCGAGCTGTTGAAGCACGGCAAGAATTACCTGCTGCGCACGCGTTCAACCGACGGCGTCGAGGCGATCACGGTGCCGAACCCCGCACGCATGACGGAAGCGTGGCCGATATTTCTGAAGAACATCGTTCCGGTCTTTGTGAAGAAAGACGCGCGCGCCCTCGAGGCGCTGATCTGGGACGCGTACCGGCACGGCAGCAATTACAAGCTCCAAGGGATCGCACTCTGGACCGGCATCGCCGCCATCGAGATGGCGCTGCTCGAGCTCATGGCCCAGACCGCGCGTCGGCCGGTCGCCGATTTCTTTGGCGGAGCCAAGCGCCGCGACATCGACGTTTACTACGCGAGCGGCAACCGCGGGAACACCCCGGCAGAGGAAATCGCCTACCTGCAAAAACTCGTCGCGGGCTCCGGAGTGCGCGCGCTCAAGTTCCGCCTCGGCGGGCGTATGAGCCGTAATGCCGACGCGCCGGCGGGCCGCACCGAGACGCTGATTCCGCTCGTGCGGAAAACATTCGGCGACGCCTTCACGCTCTACGCCGACGCGAACAGTTCCTACGACGTGCCGAACGCGGTGCGCATCGGCCGGATGATGGAGACGCACGG
>CAIJFT010000316.1 GCA_903820035.1 uncultured Opitutia bacterium | reverse complement strand
TCACTACGGTTGACCGCGAGCGTGCCGTTGTTGAGGACGTTGCCGACCAGACTTCCTGCCGTGCCGCCGGCGCCGATCTGCAGCGCGCCCGCGCTGATCGTCGTGCCGCCGGTATAGGTGTTCACGGCGGTCAGGGTGGTCGTACCGTTGCCCGCCTGCACGAGTGCGCCGCTGCCGCTGACCACGCCGGCCAGCGTCACCGCATCGCTCCGGTTGATCGTGAGCGTGGCGTTGTTCACGATATTCCCGCCGACGCTGCCCGTCGTGCCGCCGGCGCCGATCTGCAGCGTGCCGGCATTGATCGTCGTGCCCCCGGAGTACGTGTTCGTTGCGTTGAAGACCACCGTACCGGTACCTTCCTGCCGGAACGAACCCGTGCCGCCGATCACACCGGAGAACGTCGTGTTGCCCGTGCCGGAATTAACGAGATTGCCGCTACCGGTGATGCCACCGCCCATGGTCACCGCATCGCTGCGGTTGATCGTCAGGGTCGCGTTGTTCACCACATTGCCGGCGATGCTGCCCGTCGTGCCGCCCGCGCCGATCTGCAGCGTGCCGGCATTGACCGTCGTGCCACCGGTATAGGAATTGGCGCCGGTGAGGACCGTCGTACCGCTGCCTTGTTGGACAATATTGCCGGAGCCGCTGATCACCCCGGCTAGCGTGACGGAGTCGCTGCGGTTGAACGCCACCGTGGCGTTGTTGACGATATTACCTGTAATGCTTCCGGTAGTTCCGCCCGCACCCAGTTGAAGCACGCCGGAGTTGACGGTTGTGCCGCCGGTGTAGGTGTTGGCGCCAGTCAGCGTCGTCGTGCCTTGGCCGACGTGTGTTACCGCGCCGCTGCCGCTGATCACCCCCGCGAACGTCGTGGCGTCGCTGCGGTTGAAACTGACGGTGCCCGCATTGGAGATATTGCCCGTCAAGCTGCCGGCGGTGCCGCCGGCGCCGATCTGGAGCGTCCCGGCGGTCACCTCGGTGCCGCCCATGTAGGTGTTGTTGCCGGTCAGCGCCGTCGTGCCGGTGCCGGCCTGCACCAGCACACCCGAACCGCTGATGACCCCGGCGAAGGTGGCGGCGTCGGAACGGTTGAACTTCAACGTGGCGTTGTTCGTGACATTGCCGGTGATACTTCCCGTCGTACCACCGGCGCCGATCTGCAACGTGCCAGCGGTCACCGTGGTGCCACCGGTGTAGGTGTTGTTGCCCGTCAATATGAGTGTGCCGAGGTCGGTTTTTTCAACTCCACCGGTTCCGACGATCGGCGCGCCGATGGTGCCGGTCACAAGTTCTCCCGCAAACGTGCCGTCGCCCGTCCGCAGCACCGTGGTGGCGGTGTTCGTCGTCAACGCACCACCGGTCACGGTGTAGCCGTCGACTGCAAACTGCAGGCCGGTGACGACCACGGGACCGCCCGAGATGTCGACTGTAACCGTGCCCGGGGCGCCCTGAAAAATCGCCATACCCGGCTGCCACCCGCCTTGATAGGAGCCTTGCGCCGAACCCCAGTTGGTCGCGGTCGACGAAGCTGACCAGGTGCCGCTGCCGCCACCCCAGATGGGCAACGGTGCCACCGCCACGAGGAGGTTCACCTGGTTGGCCACCGAGGTTTGCAGGGTGGGTACGAGCGCGCCCGCCGGGGTTGACCCGATCAGGAGGCCGTTGTCGATCAGCGAACCGGTGTAATTAAAGAGTCGGTACAGCCCGGGGCCGAACGTACCCGTGTTGGTCAGATCGAGCTGGCCGTCCAACGTGAGGCTGCCGTTCACCTGGAAAAGCCCCGTCGTGGTGGGCGCACCGAGTGCGGCGCTGACGCGGGCATTCGGGCTAAGAGTCAGGCTCGTCATGGTGAACGTGCTGCCGGAAGACCCGAACAGCGTCCCGCCGTTCTGGATTGTGACCACCGCCACCGCGCCGGTACCACCCAGGCGCGCGCCGGCCGCCACCGTCACCGCACCCGATGCCGCCGTTTGATTGCCACTGACCAGCAGGGTGCCCGCGGTGACCGTGGTGTTGCCGGTGTAGGTATTGTTGCCGCTCAAGGTCAGGGTGCCGAGGTCGGTCTTATTGATTCCTCCCGTGCCCACGATCGCCGCGGAGATCGTAGCCGTATTCGCCGCACCCGCAGCCGAACCGGTGCCGACCTGAAGCACGGCATCCGGGGCCGTCGTGGACAGATTGCCGCCGGTCACCGTGTAGCCGGTGGTCAGGAATTGCGCCCCCGTGAAATTAACCGCACCAGCGGTGTTATCCACCGTCACCGTGCCCGCGGTGCCGCCAAACGTGGCGGTGCGCGACTGCCAGGCGCCGGCAGCCGCGCCGGAGACATTCTTCCAGGTCGTGGTGTTGTTGGCGGCGGTCCAGGTACCGTTGCCGCCGGTCCAGTAGTCCGAAACCGTCGCAGCGAAGGTGAGTTTCACCTGATTCGCGGTCGCGGTGCTGATCGTCAGGTCGCCGGGATTCACCGGCGCCGATCCAAATTGCAGCGTGTTGTTGACGAGTGTGCCGGTGTAGTCGGCGATCCGGTACACGCCGGGCACCAGGCCACCCGCGTCGCCCAGATTGTACGCCCCGTCCAGGGTCAGGCCGCCGTTGACCTGCAGCAGCGCCGTCGCACTCGGCGCGCCGACACTCAGGTTGAGCTGCGCCGACGGACTCAGCGTCAGACCGCCGACGGTGAAAACACTGCCGGCCGCCGCCGCCAGCGCGCCGTTGTTCTGGACGGTGACGACTCCACCCGTGGCGCCGGTGCCCCCAAGCCGGCCGCCGGCCGAAACCACCACGGCGCCCGTCGCACCCGACTGATTCCCGTTGATGAGCAGCGCGCCGGCGTTGACCGCGGTGCCACCCGAATAGGTGTGGTTGGCGGTGAGCGTGGTCGTGCCTGTACCTTGCTGCACCACTCCACCGGTGCCACTGATGAGGCCGTCGAAGGTGAGTGCGTCGCTCCGGTTGAAACTCAACGCCGCGTTGTTGACGACGTTGCCCGTAAGACTGCCGGTCGTGCCGCCTGCACCAATTTGCAACGTGCCCGCACTGATGGTGGTGCCGCCGGTGTGCGTGCTGGCCCCGGTAAGCGCCGTGGTGCCGGTTCCCGCCTGCGTCACGGTGCCGGTGCCGCTGATCGCGCCCGGCACGGTGAGGGTGTCGGTCCGGTTAAAGCTCAAGGCCGCATTGTTGACGATGTTTCCAGTCAGGCTGCCGGCGGTGCCGCCCGCGCCAATTTGCAGCGTACCGGCGGAGATGGTGACACCGCCCGCGGCGCTGTTGTCGCCAGTCAGGGAGGTCGTCCCGGTGCCCGCGTGGGTGAGGATACCGGTACCGCGAATTGCGCCTGCGATGGTGACCGCGTCGCTCCGATTCAAGATCACTTCTGCGTTGTTGGTGATGTTACCGGTGACGCTGCCGCTCGTGCCGCCCGCGCCGATCTGGAACTTGCCGCTGCTGACGGTGGTGCCGCCGCTATAGGTGTTATCGCCGGTGAGCACCGCCGTACCCAGATCGGTCTTCTCGATGCTGCCGTTGCCGGTGATGGCGGCGGAAACGGTCGCGGTCATGTTCGCCCCGACGGAGGTGCCGTCACCCACCCGCAGGGCCGTGCGGCCGGTGTTGGTGGTGAGGGCGCCCCCTGCGATCGTGTAACCGTCCGACGCGGCCTGCAGGCCTCTGAAGACCACGGCTCCGGCGGAATTGTCGACGGTGACCGTACCCGGGCTGCCCTGAAAGATCGCGAAACCCGGCTGCCACGCGCCGGACTGCGTGCCATCGACTGATTTCCAGTTCGTGGCGTTGGCGGTGACCGACCACGTGCCGGTTCCCCCGGTCCACATCGGCCGCGCCCCAACCATGTTGGCCGGAGGCGGGGTCGTGCTGCCGCCGGTGGTGTTCCCACCGGTGGAATTGCCGCCGGTCATATTGCCCCCGGTGGAGTTGCCGGTCGAGTTGTTGCCCGTGGTGTTGTTCGACGCCAAGCTGAAGACCACGTTCACCTGGTTGGCGACGCTGGTTTGGATTTCCGCACCGGTGACCGTCGCCGGCTTGGAGCCGACCGTAATGATATTGTTGGTCAACGCACCCGTGTAATCGATGATGCGATACAGACCCGCGCCGAAACCGGTCGCGCCGGTGACGTTGAGCACGCCATCAAGCGTAAGCGCGCCGTTGACCTTGAAGAGTCCGGTCGTGGCGGGCGCGCCAAGGGTAACGTTGACCTGCGAGGTCGCGTTCAGGTTCAGGCCGGTCAGCGTGAGCACGCTGCCCGCCTTGCCGACCAGCGCGGCGCCGTTCTGGACCGTCACGTTGCCGGCGGTGCCCGTGCCGCCGAGCGAGGCGAGCGAGGCGACACTGACCGGACCGGTGGCGCCGGACTGGTCGCCGTTGATGAGCAGGGTGCCCGCGGAGACCGTGGTATTTCCGGCGTAGGTGCTGTTACCGCTCAAGGTGAGCGTGCCGAGACCAGTCTTGTTGAGGCCGCCCGTGCCGATGATCGGAGCGGAGATGGTGGCGTTCATCGTCGCCGTGTCCGCCGTGGCGTCACCCACCTGGATCGGCGTCACAGCGGTGTCGGTCTTCAACGCCCCGCCGGCGATCGTGTAGCCGGTGGTTGAAAACGTGGCGCCGGTGAAGACCACTTGCCCGGCCGTGTTGTCGACGGTGACAGTGCCCGCCGTGCCCCGGAAGGTGGCGGCGCCCGGCGTCCAGGCCGCCTGGGTGGTGCCGCCGGCGTCGCGCCAGTTGGTCGGCGTCGTCGCGGCCGTCCAGGTACCGTCGCCCCCTTTCCAAAACGGTGCGCCGACCGGTACGCTGCTGGCGGAGATACCGTTGAACTGCACGTTGTCGATCGTCGCGGTGCCGCCAAACTGGGCGACGAGGGTCGCCGTTGTCTTGTTGTAGAAATCGGCCGGCAGGTCGACCGAGTAGGCTGTCATCGCCGAACCGGAAAGATTCGTGGTGGCGAAAGCAGTGCCGCTGCTGCCCAGAAACCACGAAATGGTGGTGGGCGCGGTGACCGCAGCGGCAAAGGTCAAATTGGCGTTGCTGGTGACAAGAGTGCCCTTGGTGTAGTCGGCGGGATTGAAGTCCAGAAACCCCGAGGTGTTCTGGACGAAGGCGAGCTTGTTGTTCGGAACGTTGGTGGTGAGGGCAAGGTTGCCACCATCTCCCTGTTGCGCGAGCGAGTAGCCTTGAACGGTTCCTGAGTTGACCGAGTTGGGACCGACATTCGTCGCGGTGATCTGAACTCCGCCGGTAAGGTTGTAGCTGCTGGAGCCGTTGGTGCCGTCCCAGTAAATGCGGCCGAAGCCGTTCGAGTAGTTGCCCGCCAGCGAATTGTTGCCGACGTAGTCGCCGCTCGAGGTGTTCGGAGCCTTCGTGTCGATTCGGAAATTGGATCCGATCGAGCCCACGGCGTCGCCCGTCGTGCCATCCATCGCCGGAAAGCCGGAGCCCAAGAACTGGCCGAAATTGTAGCCTGAAATCAGAGTGACCTGCGCCATACCCCTCGTCGGCAAAGCGAGCAGAAATATCAGTGTCAGCCCCCCTATCCCGATCTTCGGGGAGAAGGCGAAATCTCCAAGGGCGTGCAGGTAACGGCGGGACGGACGATTCATCGAGAGGAGCGCGGTCGAAGCGGAAAAATGGAAGAGGGTGGCCGCTGCAAAGCAGCGGCCACCCGGGTTAGGTGCGTAACGAGTCAGCTCAGAACAGGGCGATCTTGCGGCGCCGGAGCGCGACGACGCCCGCGGTCGCCAAGCCGAGGATCGCGGCATAGGTCGACGGTTCGGGAATCGCGGCGAGGGCGCCGTTGAACTGCACATTGTCGATCGTGGCGGCGCCGCTGAACTCAGCGACGAGCTGGGCGGCCGACAGGCCGTAGAACCCCGTGGGGAGATCGACGGTGTAGGACGTCATCGCGCTGCCCGACAGCGAGGTGCTGCCGAACGACACATTGCTACCGTTCAAGAACCAGTTGACCGTAACCGGAGCCGTCACCGCGGCGGCGAAGGTCAGGTTCGACTCAACGGAGTTGGCCGGCACGTAGTCGATGAACCCGGTGGTGTTTTGCAGGAAGCCGAGCTTGCCTCCGGTCAAGGCGGTCTTCAGCGCCAGGTTGCCACCGTCGCCCTGGAGCGACAGCGAGTAACTTTGCACCGTGGTACCGTTGACGGAGTTGGCGCCGACATTAGCCGCCGTGATCTGAACTCCGCCCGCGATATTGTAGCTGCTGGAGCCGTTGGTGCCGTCCCAATAGACGCGGCCGAACCCGTTCGAGTAGTCGCCCGTCAGACCGTTGTTGCCGACGAAGTCACCACTCGAGGCACTCGGAGCCTGCGAGTTCAGACGGAAGTTCGAGCCGATCGAACCGACGGGGTCACCCGTGGTGCCATCGAGCGACGGATAGCCGCTGCCCAAGAACTGACCGAAGTTGTAACCCGACATCAGTTGAACTTGAGCGGAGGCGAGCGCCGGGAGGGCCAGCGCGAGAGCAGTAACGAAGATCTTTTTCATGGTAGTCGATGTATTTGGCGGGAGCGGAGGAGGCGCTCCCCACCGAAAGGAGTTGGTACGGAGGATCAGGGGGCCAAGATTCCGCGCTTGCTCAGAGCGGTCCAACCGAACGTCCACAGCGTGGTGGCATTGCGGTCAAACGCGCCTTTGTAGTCGGTAGCGACAGCCGGGGAGACGACGTAGGCGCTGTCTTGGGTCGTGCCATAGGCGAGCAAGGACGCGGCCAAGGACGGACGCGGATTCACACCATTGGGCGTGGTGTGGTTCGGGATCGCGATGCTGGTGGAAAGCGTCCGGTTGAGCGTCGCAGGAAAGTAAACATTCGGGATCGCCACGCCATTGTAGGTGCCGGAGGCGACGCCCGTGTTACTCTGGGTCACCGAACCACCCGAGACCGCAGTATAGAGGGTCGAGAAGCCGTAGACCGTGTTGTTGCGGAGCTGGGTCAGACCCGTGCCGAAGTAGGTCTGGGCGCTGTTGCCGTATTCCGCCGCCTCGCCAGCGGCGAGGCCGGTGGTTTTCAAGCCATCGATCCGTAGACCTTGGCCAGCCACGGTCGGGGAGCAGTTTTGGAAGATCGAGTTGACGATCATGCCCGCCCAACCGGCGCGCATGCGCGCGGCGTTGGAGGCGCCCGTAGCGTTGCTGTTGATCGGGTCAACCGAGGACAGCTGGGTGTTCATCAACACCGTCGCATTGTAGATGCGATTGTGGCCGACGGGGTTGGCGGCAGCGGGGGTGCCGAACGTGGAGGTATCGAGTTCCAGCTTGTCCTCGCCGTCGAGTTCCAGGCCATTGTCACCGTAGCCGTAGCCTTGGAGGACGAACACGAACTGGGCCATACCCTGCCAGCCTTCGTCGGTATCAAGGCCATCGTCGTCGCTATAGATCAGATTCAAGTGATCGAGGTTGACCGTGCCGCCGAAGATCTCGACGCCGTCATCACCCGAGCAATACGTGTCGACATAGCTGATGGTGGTCTTGGATCCCACGGCGTACAGCGTCAGGGCATTCAGCTCCTTGCCGGTGGAAAGCGCCGCGCCACCGTGGCGAATCGAGACATACTTGACGATGCCGCCATCATGCTCGGAGTTGCCGCCACCGTAGACGGCGCTCGCTCCGGCGGTGATACCTTCGATATAGCCGAAACCGTCGTCAGCCGCGGTAAACGTCCCGGAGCTGTCCACGTCAACCTGCTTGCCACTGTTGGTGAGGCTGTCGCCGGCAATGATAAGACCGCCCCAGAAACTCGTGTTCTTAAGGCCGTTTGAGTTGACGGGAACCAGCGGAGACGAGGCGGGATTCAAGTCCAGATACTTGGTGTCGCCGTCCGCCGGCGTCCAACGGGTGGCCAGCGTGCTGGCGCTGTAGCCTTGGGCCAAGCCGTTGGCTGCACCGCCGGCCACCAGGCCGGCGTCAAGCGCCGCGGTGGTGAAGATGATCGGATTGGCCGCCGTGCCGCGCGCCTGGATCTTCGCCTCGGGGCGAACGATCAGGGAGCCGCCGTCCGCCGCGCCCGCGGCTGACTGCGGCTGACCGCGGATGATGACGCCGGGCTCGATGTCGAGAATGGTGCCGGCGCCGGAGACGAAGGTCTGTCCTTCCAAGATGTAGGGGCTGTTGGCCACGGTCCACGTGGTGGACGTCGTAATATTGGCCGTCACGTCGGTGAAGGCGAACGCCGATGAGCCGAAAAGGCCCAAGGCGCCGAGGGTGAGGAGCTGCTGTTTGAGTTTCATTGGAACTGTCGATTTCGCTGATGGTTTTCTGTCGGGGGAGGAACCTTCGGTGAGGAAGGAAGTGGGTCGGATCCGCGGGAACCGGCGGATTAGAAATCGTAGGTTACGGTGGCGCTGTAATCGCGACCGGCGTGGTAGGTATTGCGCTCGATGAGCGCAGTGGTGGCTTCCCGGTCGTAGATCAGGCCGCGGGCCGGATCCGCGAGGTTCTTGACCGTCAGCTTCAACTTGAGGCGCGAACTGATCTGCTGGTTAAAGACTAGGTCCAGGCGGGTATAGGACCGTTCATAGAGATCAAAAAATGTCGGCTTGCCCGTGCCGACCAGCACGTCGCTGATCGCAAAGGCCGCGAGCGTGACGCTCGTTCCCCACGTCGGGCGGGACCAAGTCAGATCCACGTTGGCAATCCGCTCGGGCTGGTCGAAGAGCCTGCGCTGGAGCGGAATCTTGGCCGCATTCTGGTAGCCGCCCAAAAGGTTGGTCAGCACCGCGGGAATTTCCGGGACCGTCGCACTGATGTGCGTGAAGTTTCCTGCCAGCGAAAAATCCCGGAGAGCGTTGGACCACGTCTTGAACTGGTGCCGAAACTCGAGCTCGAAACCCCGGAGTCGCGCCGTGCCCGGGTTGTTGAGCCATGACTCGGTGTTTTCACCGACCGCTGGAACCGTCTGGGTGAAGATGAACTTCTCGATCGGCCGTTCGATTTCCTTGCGGAAAACCGACACCGCAATGAAGTCGGTGCGATTCGGCGCCCACTCGACCCGCACGTCTTGGTTGGTGGCGTCTGACGGCTTCAGCGCCGGATTGCCGGTCACGAGGTTGTCCGTCTCGATGCTCTTGTTGAAAAAGGGACTTACCTCGCGCAACGAGGGCCGGCCCGTGGTCTTCGAGTAGTGCAACCGGGCGGTCACGCCCTTAACCGGCGTGTAGATCAGGCCGACTCCCGGATACCACTTTTGATCGGTGAACGGCGGGTTGTCCTTCGGCAATGATCCCAACAGAACCTTGGCAGGGCTATTCCCGTAAAAGCTCGCCGAGGTGAGATTGCCGCCCCAACGACCTGAGCCCGTCGAGGATAGCGTGAAATCCTCGTAGCGCGCTCCAGCCACCAGCTTCACGTTTTCCAATAAAGCGATATTGGTCCCGACATAATAGGCCTTCACTTCCCGCGCGGCGGTCGTGGGCGGGGTGGCGATCCCGCTCTGGCTGCCGACGATCTTGGCAAAAACGCCGTTCGGAGTCGCGGCCGTCTGGGTTCCGGCAGAATTCAACCGGTAGTCGATCGTCGCGCCCGAGGTCTCGCGATCCGTGGAATCTAAAGCCGCGCCGATCGACAACGTCGAAGGCTGCTCGCCCCAGAGGCGGAACGGCCAATCGACGTCGATCCGCGCCGTCTTCTGCTTCTCTTGATTGTCAGCCCAGAGCACCTTGAGCGACTGCGGCGCATCGCTCCCGCCGACCCCCGCATAGGTCTTGCTCAGGTTCGTCAACGGCGTCGCGAAGTTCGCCTCGGCGAAGGGAGATTGTTTCTCGTAGCTCGCACCGCGCTGCGCGCTCCAGTTGACCTTGACGTCACCCATTCGAGGGAAGGAATGCCGGCCGGAAAGTTGGGCCACGGTCAGGTTGCGTTCCCGGAAGTACTCGTAGGACTTGAACCACGCGTAATCCTCGGCGCCGGTGAAACCGCCCAACCCGGACACGGGAACAGGCAGCTTCGTGGCCGGATCCTGGACCACGCTCGTCCCGCTGAGCTGCGCCATGTCGATTCCGCTCTGCACGAAAAGCCCCGTCAGCTTGACCTCGTGCTCCGGTGAGAACCGGAAGCCGATCGCGGTGGTGGCACTCAGGATATTCTCCTTCTCGCTCTCCGTATATTCATACTTTGCGTACGGCGCCGTCGGCAGACCTTTTTCGAAGTCGCTGGGCGCCCCCGGATCCGCTGTCACGGCCGGCCGATTGCCCGTCGCGGGCACCGCAGCGCGGGGCGGCCGACCCGCCTGTGCCCCAAAGGCCTGCTTGTCCCCTGACTTCGCCTTGTTCCCGGCTTCACTAAACGCATTGACCAGGACGCCGAGCTGCTGGTCGCCGAAGTTGAAAGCCCGGGCGAACTCCATCGAAAGTTTGTTGCCGGCCGGAAAATTACTGCGGGGTGTCGGCACGTACTGCCACGTCCGATCGCTGGTTCCGGCAGCGAGTCGAGAACGCGAACCGAAACCGAAACGCTCATCCTTGCCGCCACCGTTTGGATAATCAGGTCCGCCGTTGGCCGCGTTGGAATTGACCTTCAGGCCGAACGACACCTTGAACATCCCCTCGGTCGGGATCGCCCGTGTGCGCACGTCCATGTTGCCGCCCGACGACTCCGCCCACATCGACGACTGGAAGGTCTTCGAAACGACCACCGCCTCCACGGCCGAGGCCGGAATCAAGTCGAGTTGCACCGCCTGCTTTTCCGGATCGGGCGTCGGGAGTTTGACGCCCTGCAACGTCGTGCTGAGGAAGCGATCACTCAGACCCCGTACCACGGCAAACTGGCCCTGGGCGACGGATACGCCGGGAATGCGAAACACCACCTCGGACAAATCGGCCGCCGAATACTTCATGAGTTGATCCGCACTCAGAAAATCAATCGCAACCGAGGCCTTCGCCCTTTCGGACTTCAAATCCGAGGTGGATCCCTTCACGACCGCATCGGAAACGCTGAACCGTTCCATTCGCACCACGCCGTCTGTCCCCGGTGCGCTAGACTGGGCGGTGTTCTCGCCGACCGGGATCTGCAGCGGCGCCACCTCAACTCCACCAATTGTCGTCACCGCCGGCTTGGTCGCCGGATTTTCAGAGGCTGGCGTTTCAGCGGCCGGGGCATCGGCCGCGCCGGTCCCGGCGGCCGTCGGCGAACTGTCGGCAAAGAAGAACGTCGTGGGCGCGAAGCTCGCCACCGGGCGCGACGCAGCTTCGAACCCGGCCGTCGGCGACGCGACAGGCTCAACCGCGGCAGGATTCTCCCGCAGTCCGACCGCGGAGACCTTCGGCTCAACCGGAAGCGGCACACCGGACTTTGGGCCGCGCGCGCCGGCATAAGCCGCGGACCGCACCTGCGCCGGCCCGCCCGAGACATACTTGACGGCCGGTGTGAATCCGGCGGCGAGCGCGATGGTTTCAACAAACTCCGGCGCCGCACCCGCACTGGCTTCAGCGATGTCGGCCGCCGCGCTGACGACTTCGGCCGGCCGCGACTTCAGAGCGGCGGCGGCGATCACGGCGCGACGGACGGCCGCCGCGACGGCCTTCTCCTTCTTGTCCCGCGAGAGCGAGGTCTTCGCCGCAATTTGCGCGACTTCGTTGACGACCTCAGTTGTTGCGACCGTCGCCACGGCGACCACAGGAGCCGCCTTCGCAGGCGTCTGCGCCGACATTTGCGCGGAGACTGGCGCAGAGGTTGGCACGGGCGTTCGCACGGACGCTGCCGCGGCGGGGCTCGTGCCGGGACCCGCGAGGCGAGCCACAATTTTTTCGTCGCCCGCCTCGAAGACCACGTTCGCCTGCGCCGCCGCCTGCGCGAACAACTGCGCCAGCGATGGACGCATCGTTGGATCAATCGTGATCGTAGCCTGCATCGGCAGCACCCCCGTCGGGTAGATGACCGGCAGACCGGTCTCCGCTTCGATGAACGCAATGAACCGCCCCAAGGAAACCGGCCGCAGCGAAATCTCGGCGACGTTAACAATTCGTCCGGAAAAGGAAGACTCGGTACCCAGTCCGGCGGTTTCAGCCCGCAGATGGCCGCTCCAGAGTCCGCCCGGGAAGAGCACGAGCATCAAGGCTCGGGCGGGGCGAGGACGGCGAAGAAAGCGAAACATGGGAAAGGCGAGGAAGAGTGAGCGAGCAGGCGCGGAGCGCGTGGTTCACCCCTATTGACCGTTTTTTCACACCCCAACTACTACCCCCTGCGTGACCAAAGCGTGACAACTTGGTGACCGCTCATCACGCGACGGCTTCCCGTGCCCGTTGCCATGGAATCGTTGCACAAGTTCGCACCTTGTGGGTCGACAGCCGCGCGGCGGTCATCGCAAAAACTGCGCGCGCCTATGCCGAACGGAACTGAAAGCGACGAAGATCTGCTGCGGCGTATTCGTGACGACGACGAGCAGGCGCTGGAGCGTCTCGTGCGCCGGTACCAGCGGCGCCTCGGTGAATTCGCGCGGTCGATACTGCGCAGCCGCGATCTCGCCGAGGAAGCGGTGGCGAATGTGTTTCTCAACATCTGGCGCCGGCGCGAACGGGTGGCGGTCAAGACCACTGTACGTGGCTACCTCTACGCCGCCACCGGCAACCAGTCGCTCAAGCTGCTGAAGGAACGGAAGCGACACGCCACCGTTTGGATCAACGATGTCCACGCGCGTCATCTCATCGATCCACGTTCCACCCAGAGTGAAATCAATCTGCGCGAGCTGCATGATGCGATCGAGATCCTCGTCGCCCGGATGCCGCCCCAGCGCCAACTCATCTTTCGTCTAAGCCGGCTCGAGGGTCTCAGCTACTGGGAGATCGCCCAGTCACTCCAGCTTTCCGAACACACGGTACAAAACCACATGACGCAGGCCACCCGTCAGCTCGACGCGGACTGGCCCAAGATGCGTGGAGGTCTGGAGTCGATCACTGCAGGGGAATCGAGGCCCAGTCCAACGGCGAAGCGAAGCCGAAAACCCGCCCACGCGCTCACCAAGGCGGCATCCTGAGCCCACGCTCGGCCCGATCACCGCGCGGCTTGACGAAAGGCCCCGCCGACTACGGCCGCGCCGCCAAACTCGCGGCTCCGGAGCGGACGGAAAACTCCGCCAGCGCCTCGGTGAGGCCGCGGCGCTCAAAAAACCGGCGCGTCGTTTCGAGTTGTTGCGGATCACTGCGCAGGGACGCGACCAGACGCCGCGAAAACTCCCGCACGCTGTTGGAATCACCGAGCTTCGCGGCCGTCAGGACCTGGCGCTGGCGCACCTGCTGCAGGAAGCCCGCGGGGCCGTCCGAAACCTGCGCCTCGATTTGCCCGAGAATTTCCGAGGCCTCGCGAAACTTCGAGTTGATCAGCAAGGCATCGCAGTAGGCGATGGCCAGGAGTCGGAGATCGGACTGCCGCATGACGCCCAACGCGTACAACTGGCGGGACAGATCGATCCAGCCCTTGCGTCCTGCGAGCAATGCCAACTGCCCGACCGCATCCGGCCGGTCCTTGAAATCAACCAGGTATGACTCAATCGATCGCGTCCACTCCTTCCCCTTGAAGGTGCGGGC
>CAIJFT010000315.1 GCA_903820035.1 uncultured Opitutia bacterium | reverse complement strand
GCGCAAGCGCGCCGACCGACGATGTGCGCCGACCGGGTCGGCGGGGCGTCAGCACCCGGCTCCAAAGGCGTAATTCCGGTCAGTTCAATCGAACTGCTTCCGAAATGTCGTCAACTCGCGGCGCAATTCGGCGACTTCGGCACGCAGGGCGGCCACTTCCTGTTCAAGGCGCGCGACCCGGTCGGGCTCGGCGGGCGAAGCGGCGGGCGTGGACTCCGGGGCGATTCCGGCCGGTGGAATCGGCGCGGCGGACGCGACGGGGCCGGAGAGCAACTGCGCGTAACGCGGCTCCTTCGTGCCGGGCGCGCGGGGCAATTTGACGACCAGCGGCTGCGGGGCGCGCGTCGCGAGGGCGGTGAGCGTTTCCTCGGTTTCGGGCAGACTATCGAACGTGAACAACCGCTCGCTCCGCGTGCGCAACTCGCCGAGCGTCTGCGGGCCCCGGAGCATGAGCACGCAGAGCAGCGCGGTCTCGCCCGGTGTGAGCAGCAGGGCGTCATGGAGCGTGTGCTTGTATTTGGCGACGCGGCTCTCCGCACCGGCAAATTGCGTCGAGAGCCGTTTGGCGCGCAGGCGCTCGAGTGCGCGGAGCACCTCGGCCTCCTCGTAGGCGGTCACCGGCTCGCGGTTGGTGAGCTGATTGCACGCGTTCACGAGCGCGTTGAGCGACAGCGGATAGTAATCGGGTGTCGTGATCTGTTTCTCGAGCAACGCGGCAAGGACGCGCGTCTCCACCGCATCGAGCGGCGGGAGCGCGTCCGCGGTGGAATGGGGCGCGGCGGCCGGCGGCGGACTTACTTCTTCGCCCACGTGTCCTTCAGGCTGATCGTGCGGTTCAACACGAGCTTGTCGGGGGCGCTATCCTTGGCGTCGACCAGGAAGTAGCCGAGCCGTTCAAACTGGTAGCGGCCGTCGACCGTGGCGCCGGCGAGTGAGGCCTCGAGTTTGGCGGTGACGGTTTCGAGCGACTGCGGGTTGACGTACTTCCGGAAGTCGTCGGTCGCGCCCGGCTCGGCGACGGTGAAGAGGCGGTCGTAAAGGCGGACTTCGGCGTCGACGCAATGCGAGGCGCTGACCCAATGGATCGTACCCTTGACCTTGCGGTCGACGTTCGGGCCGCCGGTGCGCGTGGAGAGGTCGGCGGTGCAACGGAGTTCGACCACGTGGCCCGCGGCGTCCTTCACGACCTCGTCGCATTTGATGATGCAGGCGTACTTCAAGCGCACCTCGCCGCCCGGCTTTAGGCGGAAATATTTCGGCGGCGGCACTTCGGCGAAGTCCTCGTTCTCGATCCATACCTCGCGGGTGAGGGCGACTTTCCGCGTGGTTGGATTTTCGTCCTGAGGATTATTGGTGGCGTCGCACTCGAGCACCTCGCCGGCGGCGATGTTCGTGAGCACGACCTTGACCGGCCGCAGCACGGCGAGGCGGCGGAGGGCGACGGGGTTGAGTTCCTCGCGGATGGCGTGCTCGTAGACGGCGATCTCGGTGACGCTGTCGTACTTGGTCACGCCGACGGTGGCGGCCAGGCGGCGAATGGCGCTCGCGGGAATGCCGCGGCGGCGGGCACCGGAGAGCGTCGGCATGCGGGCGTCGTCCCAGCCGGTGACAAAGCGCTCCTCGACCAACTGCAGCAGGCGGCGCTTGCTGAAGATGAGGTAGCTCAGGTTGAGCTTGGCGAATTCGTACTGGTGCGGGAGCGGGCGCGGGAGATCGAGGCTGCCGAGGATCCAGTCGTACAGCGGACGGTGGACCTCGAACTCGAGCGTGCAAACGCTGTGCGTGATCCCTTCCAAGTAGTCGCTCAGGCAGTGCGCGAAGTCGTAGAGCGGATAGATGCACCATTTGTTGCCGGCATGGTGGTGGGCGACGTGGCGAATCCGGTAGAGGAGCGGATCGCGCAGCCAGATATTAGGCGACGCCATGTCGATCTTGGCGCGGAGGCTCCGGGCGCCGTTTGGAAATTCGCCCGCGCGCATGCGGGTGAAGAGGTCGAGGTTTTCCGCACTGCTGCGGTTGCGCCACGGGCTGTCCTTGCCGGGCTTGTCGGGGGAGCCGCGGTAGGCCTCGGTCTCTTCCGGGGTGAGGTCATCGACGTAGGCCTTGCCCCGCTTGATGAGTTCGACGGCGTAGGCGTAGATCGGCTCGAAATAGTCGCTGGCGAAGAACGGCTCGGCGGTGCCGGCGGTGACCTGGGTATCGAGCGAGGCGGGACTGACCGAGGTGAGTCGGAAATCGGTCTTGCCGTCGATCGTGGCGGTCACGGGGGAGGCGCCCTTGGCCTTGAAGCCCAAGCAATGGTCGGCCCAGCCGGCGATGAGCCAACGCACGTCGCGGGTGATGGAATCGACGTACTCCACGTCCTCCTTGACCGGGTTGGTGTCGTCGAAGCGCAGGTGGCAGACGCCCTGGTTTTCGCGGGCGATGCCGAAGTTCAGGCAGATCGACTTGGCGTGCCCGATGTGCAGGTAGCCGTTCGGTTCCGGCGGGAAGCGGGTGACGATTTGCGGGTAGCGCTGCGCGGCGACATCCTGCGCGACGATGTCGCGGATGAAATCGGTGGGGTCGGGTGCCCCGGCTTCGGCGCTGCGCTCGTTGGACTCGGCGGACATAAGGCGGGACGTTGCGAAACGGGCGGGCGCGAGGCAACGATGCAGTTCACTTTTCCCCGTCCTTCGCGTACGGAGGCTTGACGCTCGGTGGGGGCGACCATTTCACTCCGCGCCGCTTCCCTGCGAATGTAGCACAATGGATAGTGTAGTGGCCTCCGAAGCCATTGATCCGGGTTCGACTCCCGGCATTCGCACCATATCAGTCAACGAGTTACGATATCGAGGAGCCATTCCTGTCTGATTCCTGTCAGGATTTGCATTGAGCTTTGCAGGCGAAGGCAGGAGTTTGCAGGAGATGGCAGGCGATGATAAAAAGGGCGTCGAGACGCTCGAATATCCGAAGAAATCGGGGGTTAAAATCCGGCCGATTTTCAACGCCCATGATGGCGACTTTTTCGGCGCTTCTTTTCTGGTGACCATCCCTTCCAAGCTGACCGGCGGACTAAGGGAGCGAAAGCAGTTTAAGGGCCTGGTCGAAGCCAAGAAGTGGGCGGATGACATCTATTCGGGCTACCGAAAACAGGGTCATGACTTCTTCACTCTGAGCGCGCAGGAGCGACAGGAGGTCGGAGCCTGCATTCCGCTTCTGCGTCAGCACGGCATCTCGATTGCCGAGGCGGTCCGCTTCGCGACGAAGCACATCCGGCCGGAGGGCAAGACCAAGTCCTTGCGCGCGGTGATTGAGGAGTTGAAGCAGAGCAAGCAGCAGCGGATGGAGCGCGGAGACTTGAGGTCGCGCAGCTTCGCCGACTTCGATCAGCGGGCTGAGCGGCTGGTGAAGGACTTTGAGGGGCGGATCGCCTCCGAAGTCACCACGGATGAGATCAAGACGTGGCTCCGGGATCTGGAGGTCGGACCACGTTCGACCAAGAACTACCTCGCCGTCATCGGGGAGATTTTCAAATTGGCGACGCAGCGGCGGTATGTCGCGTTTTCGCCCCTGGACTCGCTCAGTGACATCGACCGCAAAGACCTTTGCGGCTTAGCAAGTGAGACCAAAGAGCCGAGCATTCTGACGCCGAAAGAGGCCGAGAAATTGCTTATGGCGGCCTTGGAGCATCCTGAGTTGGTGCTTCTCGGCGCTGTCACCCTGGGCCTCTTCTGCGGCCTTCGGACCGAAGAGCTGAAGCGTCTTACCTGGGCCGACGTCCGGTGGGATGAGGACGTTCCGGTCGTCACGATCGGAGCCAAGATCGCGAAGAAACGGCGCATCCGCCATGTCGACATTCCGAAAAATGCGCTGCTCTGGCTCTCGCTGGTGCCGAAACGGGACGGGCCCGTGACCAGCAACCTCAGCTACAACGACCACCAGCAGCGATTCAAGAAGCTGCTCAAGCTGTCAAAGTTCAGGAAGTGGGAAGCGAACGCGATGCGGCACTCCTTCGGCTCGTACCACTATTCGTTGCACGGTAACCCGCTCGAGACATCCAGGCTCTTGGGGCACAAGGCCAGCGATCAGGTGCTGTTCGATCACTATCGCGCGTTGGCCAGCAAGGAGCAGGCGAAGCAGTTCTTCGCGCTCATGCCGCCGGCCAGTGCTCAAAAGGTTGTGCAGCTGTCGGCCTAGGTAATCCGAGCGGATCAAATCGAAATAATATTCCCATGCCCAGACCATCCAAGCACCCGTTTCTGGTTCCTTCGTTTCGGCACGAAAACCAAGTGGATGTTCTCATGAAACAGGGCCTATCTCTGGCGCAGGCCGAACGCCGTGCAGGCATGACGCTCGACGAAGCCTCGGACGCTGCGATTCGGTCAGAGGTTGACGATTTTAAGAAGTATATCGGCGGCCTCGCTGATCTGGATTCCTCGGTGGCCGTGCTTTGTCAGACTCTTTTCGAAGGGGGTGCTCGGGCGCCGAAAGGTGAATGGGTAAAGGACGGCGTACCGCTACGTTCGGATGACGCGAAGCGCTTTTTCGGACACCTCGCTCGCAAGTACAGCGGGTTTGAAGCGGTGCAGGAGATTAATCGATGGTTTCAACAGCCAATGACGAATGAAAAGCGTTTGCGGCTATTCGAGTACGCGTTGATGCGGGGCTTTTATTGCGGTGTCGATTTTGCGCGCGGAAATGATGCTAAATCAGGTCGAAAGCGGAAGCAGGCCGTCAGAGAGGTGTGGTTTTCGGCTTTCGATGACGCCCTGCAGCGTTCGGGTAAGAGTAAAACGGAGATCAGGCATAAAGAGATCGTGCAGCTGATCGCTTGGAGACCGATGAAGAAGAGCGGTCAGCCGTACTCCAACGTCACTGCCATGCGATACATTACCGAGTGGCTCAGGATCTAATTTTCTCAATTTGCGCCGGGGAATGATTGTTGAGAATAGTGCGAATTGAACCGGTCTCGGGTGGCGGCACTTGGTGGTCCCGCAATGGCCACCACTACCGAAAAGAACGGGCCCTGTTCCAAGTACCGACTCGATGCCGAAGCGGCGTCGGCGGTACGGACGAATCCGCCTTGTGTGCTCAATGTACTTGAAGCCGCAGCTTACCTTGGGATTTCCCCGAGAAAGATCCGCGACCTGCTGTACGCTCGCGCCATCAAACACGCGAAAATAGGAGCCCGCATCGTAATCCGGAAGCAATACCTGGATGAGTTCGTGTCGGCGAAGTGGTGACCATTGCCCAACACCATGAAATCCGTACCTGCATCCGTATCGAGCCGTGATTCGCTAGTGCGACCCGGCCATTCAACATCGCCGCTGCTGCCTGAACTCTCCGCAGGCACGAATGGGCCATCGGTTTCACCTCAGGAAGCATCCTCAGCGGTGGCTTGCCGCAGCTCGGCAAAATCAGAGGGGCGAGCGGCGGTTGAAAACCCAGGATTCCAGGTCTTTGGCGGCAAGAGAGGGCAAATGGGGCGGGTCCAGCTTCAGCCCTTTAACTCTTTCGCCAATCTGGTCGCCCGCCTGCCGGTGCAAACTGTGGGCGTCTCCCGTGAAACCTACCACGGGCTCCCGGCGGATAAACGAAATCGTCTGAAGCAAACCGATTACCTCGTGCCGTCAGTCTTCAGGGCGACCCCGAGCGCCCGCACCATGGCAAACGCGGTTTCGTTCTGCCTCCTGTTCCTCGACGTAGATAACCATGACGATGCGGCGAAGTTAATGGCTGATCCCGCCGACTTGGCCCGTCGGCTCGACCCTTGGAGCTTCTTCGCTTACGAGACCGCCAGTAGTACCCCTTCGGTTAGGAGGTGTCGCATTTGCGTTCATGCGGCGCGGCTGGAGGTCAGGCATTACCGGGCTGCGGTGGTGGTTGTTCGTTGATGATGTCGGCGATTTCCCGGGCGATGTTCCGGACCTTGAAGCCGTGAAGCGCGAGGACGGTGCCGATCAGCGACCCGCCGCGATTTTTCGGTGAACTTGCGCCGCAACATCCCGAAAACTAGCCAGCGCCTTTTTCTCTCCTGTAACCCTTACCCAAGCTGTGTCCCGCCAAGGGCGCCTCTCCGTGATAGTAGACGTCAGTTACCCGCCTCGGGCCGAGGAGATCAAAGCTATGCACGACAGCGCGCCGGATAAAACCTTCGGTGAGTGGATGACAGGCCACAAAGGGATCCTGTTCAAAGTGGTCCACGCGTATGCATTCGAGCATGCCGACCGCCAGGATCTCTTGCAGGAGATCATCATTCAGGTCTGGCGCTCGGTGGACGCGTTCCGTGGCGATTTCGTCGCCGGCATGGCGCTTTGCCTCGCCATGATGGTCTAGCCCCACCGCCATCGGCTGGAAACAATGGTGACTGGTTGGGACTACGCCCTTGCGATTCTCGCGCGGTCGCCGCCCTGCTCGCGGGGTGCGCGATTTATGCGAGCTACAAAGCGCAGGCGCGACGTGAGCAACGCTTTGGCGAGTCGCTTCGCGATCAGCGCCGACGCAAACCATCAGCGCCACCGGGCTATGTGGGAGTATTTACCAACTGCGCGACGGTTCCCATCGCCAGGAAGACGCGGTTAGGATGGCTCCCCAACGGCGTGAATCCGAATTTTCGATAAAATGTCAGTGCGAGATCGTCCTTGGCGTCGGCGACCACCGCTAGCGAGGCAACCTGAACCGACTGGCGATGTGCTCGCGCCAACGCATCCATTAAGAGCAGCGAACCGGTGCCCGGAAACCGTTCGTCGCGGGCGAGGCGGCCGAGGAGTGTTGCCGGCAGTCGTGGATATCGCGGCAACTTCTTCTGCATTTCCTCCGGCAATTCCTCCACTTCGACGGTGAACGCAGAAAGGGTGTAGTAACCAACGATTGTTATCGGGGTTGATTCCTCCACCATCGCGAAGCTGGCGGCAACGCGCCTCTCT
>CAIJFT010000314.1 GCA_903820035.1 uncultured Opitutia bacterium | reverse complement strand
GACCTCCTCGGGCGCACCCTCGCCGAACCGTGGCGCCGGCTTGCCGCGATCATCGCCGACATCCTGATCATATCCCTGCTTTCCCTGTTGTCCGCGCCTTGGCTCGGCCTCGCCACGGGCGCCCTGCTGCTCTGCCTTTTGGGTCACAACGCCAATGCGCCGCTCGCGTTGAAAGCCGTCCGCACGTTATGCCGCGCCCTCGGCGCGGTTCTCACCGTTTTGTCCGTTCTGGCGCTGGGTCACGTCTCCCTGTTTCGCGACCATGCCTTGCAACTCGACGCATTTACCGGCCGCGCACCGAGCGTGGCGATGACCAACACAATTTCCGTCGCACCCGAGGCTTCAGCCACCGAGCTCCGCGGCGCCGTATCGCGTCTGCAGGAACAGGTCGAGCAGTTGAAAGACGAGCACCGCGAAGGTCAAAAAACATCCGCCTCGTGGGTCGCGCAAGCGCGCGCCTTCGCCAACGCCCTCGGCGTCACCTTCGGCTGGTCCGGCGTCTACTTCACGCTCTGTGCCGGGGCCCTCGGCGGCCGGACGCTCGGGAAGCTGCTCCTGAAGACCCGCGCGGTGAAGACCAATGGTCTACCCTTTACGTTTTTCGACGCCTTCGTGCGCCAGGGCGGCTACATCGCGGGTGTCGCAATGGGCCTCATCGGGTTCCTCAAGCTGCTCTGGGAACCCAACCGACAGACCGTCGAAGACCGCATCGCCGGCACGGTCGTCGTGCGCGAACGCTAAACCGGGACGATTCAACGCCGGTGGCGCCCGATGATTTCGTCAGCTCTCAGCCGAACTCATCCGTTGAGCGTTGCTTGCTGCGAGTTGCGCGCAAAACCAAAGGGTGGCTTCGCGTTTGCAGGTCCGCGTCTCCGGAGTCTCCTCCTCGGCTTGGTCGCTCAACCCTCAACGCTCAGCTTTCAACTGCATGATCCCGTATCAGACCGCCCCCGCGGCGTGAAACGGAGGAGCTCGCGCAGGCCGAAAACGGGCGCTACACCCGAAATATCCCGCGGCGCCGTTCCGGAAAGATTCAGGGTTTGGGCGACCGGCAACGTTCCATCCGGAGGGCGAAGTCACGCAGGAACTCCTCCCGCCACCGGCTCACACTTTTCGCCCCCGCGTGAACCCCCTCCGCCGCGACCGGCGCCGGATCGTCGATCCACCAGTTCGGTTGCCGCAACGAAGGCTGCCGCACCTTTTCCAGTGATGCCTGAACGGCTGTGAATGCACCGGCTTGACCGTCGAGTGCCGCCGCCGCGCTGCGGATCACATAAGGCCAGACTTTAGCGTCGCGCGGCGAAAAACGAAAACGGATGACGCCCCCGTCCACTTCCCCTAATGCGGGAATCCGATTGTCAAATACCATGCGTGTGTCCGCCGCGCGCGTCACGCCCTCCGGCAAAGGAAGCGTGAATTCCACGACGCCGAACGCCTCCACCTGATCCGCCGTGGTGGTGAGTCGCTGAAACGCCGTGAACCGGCCGTCCCAGGTCCGCACAAAGCGCCCGCCCCAGCCATCCGAGGTCGGATCCTCCGGCTTAGCCCGGAGCAGGTAGGCAACCGAGGGACTGTCACCCATCTTGATCCGGCCGCCGAGCTGGGTCGTGAAGAAATCGCCGAGCGCGCCGCGTCCGGTCAGCGCTGCCGCCGCGAAGCCGTCATTAGCCCAGACCCCGTCCTGCCGACCGCCCACAAACCAGCCGCGGTAGGTCGAGTTGGCCTCGATCAACCAGAGCGTGGGATGGTGCTGCGCAATGTAATGGTACGCGTGGACGCTCCACATTTTGTTCGGACCGCCGATGAAATAGACGCGGAGCCTGGGCAGGATGTCCGGCGCGTCGTGCAACGCCTGCGCGACGTCATCGATACCGCCCCAGACCAGCACCCACAACGGCCGGGGATCGGGCTGCCTGGCGCAGCGAATGATCCAATCCGAGCCCTCGGTGGCACCCGCAAACCCGGACCAGCCGGCCCCTTCAAGCGCACCCTGCTTGCTCATGGCACGCAGCGCCGGCGGCGTCGGATAGCCCCTCGAGTACGTCTGCAGATTCGCAACGTCGCGCTCGTAGTGCGCCAGCACTTCAAGGATGTGCTGCTTGCGGCCGGGGCCGTACGGCGAAGAGATCAGGCCCTCGAGGTCGAACTGATCGGCCGACACCAGCAGGTGCACCATCGATTGAAAATCATCCGGGTCGGTTCCGCCGATATCAGTGGAGACCAACACCCGCGGCCGCGATGGCCCTGGCACGCCACCCCAGATGCAGGCGACGACGCCAAACCACAGCAGGGCCGATCTGAAAAGCCGGCGGCATGGGGGGATAATCGGGAGCACGCTCGGCCAAGCTGGGAGTTCCCCGCGCTTGCGGCAACTCGGACCGTCAGGCACGCGACCGTGCTCGGATCGAAATCAAATCCGCGCTGTTTTCGAATGACGGCTGTCCAAAGAAAAGCGGATTGTCCCCGTCCCGCGAAGCGGTGCGAACCCAGCTTGCGCGACTGGGGCGAACTCGCCGATCCGCCGACCCTTTCCGCAACGGCCCCTTTGGGGAGCGCGCGGTTCGGCTCGCCCCCCCCCGCACCCAGTCGGCCCGCCGCGATCCGTTTCCGCCGCAAATTCCGCATGGAAGGGGCACATGAACCCCGTCTCCCGTTCGGTTGCGCTCGGCAGGCTGATCTTAGGCGACACCCGAGCCAAGCAGTGCCGGTCCACGCTGGTCGCCTTGCGCCTCTGCACCTTGGCGGTCAGCGCGCAACCGACCGGCCTCGCCGACTACGCCGAACCTAGAATCAAACAGCAACCCGTGGGTCAAATGGTCGGCATTGGTGAAACCGCGATTTTCAAGGTGGTGATGGAAGACGATTCGGATCCAAGGCCGATTGATCGCCAAAGCCGCATCTACGACCCAATGTTTCAATGGGTCAAAAACGGATCCAAGCTCGAGGGCGCCACGACCACGATCTTGACCATCAGGAACGCCCAACCCTCCGACGCCGGGGTTTACTATCTTGCGATAAATTGGTCCCACGATCGCGCTACGTCAGCGATCGTGACGCTGGCGGTCGTAGCCTCCGCGCCCCCAGCGATCGCCGCCCATCCAACCGGCGGAGCGTTCCTGCAGGGCCGGTCGGTCACGCTCCGGGTTTTCGCTTCCGGCTTCCCTGCGCCCAAATACCAATGGCGCAAAGAGGGGCGCGAAATCCCCGGTGCCACGGCAGACTCGCTGACTTTTTCGAGTCTGCAACCTGCCGACGAAGGCCGCTACGAGGTAATGGTCTCGAATCCGTTCGCAACCGTGCAGTCTTCGTCGACCACGCTGACCGTGCTGAACCAACTCAGCACAGCCAACGCGGGAGCTCCTGCTATCGTCTCGGAACCCCAAAGTCTCGTCGTGCCCCCCGGGGATCCCGCAGTTTTCGAGGTTTCCGCGGTGGGCGCCGGTGTGACGTATCAATGGTTCCGTGACGGCGCCGCCCTCGCAGGTGCCACTCAGCCGGTGCTTTCCCTTCCCGCGGTCAGCGCGGCCGACATGGGATGTTACTCGGTCGTGGCGCGTAACGATGCCGGCACGACCGAGTCTCAAAGTGTCGCCCTCGCCGTGCCGGCGGACGAGCCCAGCCATCTCGTAAACCTCTCCGCCCGCGGCTATGTCCCTGCGGAAGGCACGCTCACCGTTGGTTTCTTTCTACGGGGTACCGGCGCAAAAACCCTTTTGCTCCGCGCCGCCGGACCCGCCCTCAGCCAGCTGGGCGTCGAGGCCTTCTTGCCGGACCCCCGTCTCACGTTGCGAGCCGCGGGATTCGCCACGCCGTGGCGGACCAATGACGATTGGGACGGCGGAACGGACCGCGAAACCGTCGCCGCCGCCACGGCGACCGCCGGCGCGTTCGCCTTTGCCCGCGGCTCCCGCGACGCCGCGATGCTCGCGACGCTCGACACGAAAGACAGCCGCGCGTTCACGCTTCAGATCTCGCCCGCGGAGCCCACCAGCGCGGGCGCCGTGCTGGCCGAACTCTACGATTGCACCGCCGGAAACCCCGCCGTGTGTCTGGCGGGAGTTTCGATCCTCGCCCCGGTTGGCGCAGGTGAGCGCACGCTTTCGCCCGGCTTCACCATCGCCGGTCCCTCGCCGAAAAAGCTGTTGATTCGCGCCATCGGACCCGGCTTGTCCGCGTTCGGCGCCGACGGCCTCATGGCCGACCCGGAATTGAGTGTTACGCCGACCACGTGTCACACCCCGATTGCCCGCAACGCCGACTGGGCGAACAGCGCCGAAATCACCACATCCGCCGCGGTCATCGGGGCGTTTCCGCTGGCACCGGACAGTCACGATGCCGCCGTGCTTCTGACGCTGCCGCCCGGCGGCTACACCGTCGCGGTCACGGGCGCAGGCGGGTCGGCAGGGCTTGTGCTGGTAGAAATTTACGATCTCGATCGATAAGCGAGTGGGGATGATCGGGCGCGTTCACTTGACGCGCGTGTTCCTTCGCGTTCGCTAGCCCACTCTCTTGTCATTCATGAAATCGCGCTCCCTCCTCGTCGCCGCTATCCTCACGCTCGGGATCACCGCCGTCGGCGGCCAAACTCCCGTGGCGCCGCGCTTCGGGGATCACGTCTTCGAGACCACACTGGAATTTTCGTACGCCGGGAAGTCGGACATTGCCGAAGGGACGCGCCCGCTGGGCCAAATCGAGACGCAGCAAACCCGGATCAGCGCCGTAAGAACGATCGCCATCAACCCGCAGTCGGCCTGGATCGTCGGCGGAGCTTGGCAACAATTCGCGTTCTCACCCGCGGCCGGCGCCCCCCTGCCCGACCGCCTCTCCGCCCTCTGCCTGAAGTTTGGCTACAACCACCAACTCGACGCGCGGTGGACGCTCCGCACCGAAATCGATCCGGGCCTCTACAGTGACTTCCACGATATTGGTGGCGGGGATTTCAACGCCCCCCTCGGCTTGCGGGTCGTCTACGGGGCGAGCCGGGAACTCCAGTGGTTTGTCGGCGTCAACGTCGACCTCCGCAGCTCCCATCCCGTGATCGGCGGCCCAGGGCTCCGCTGGCAGTTCGCTCCAGAGTGGTCGCTGCTGCTCATGGTCCCTGCTCCGCGGGTCGAATTTGCCGTGAACAAGGAACTGACGCTATTCGCCGGCCTGAACCTGCGCGGCGGCACGTTTCGCGTCGCCGATGACTTTGGACGCCGGCACGGCCGCTCTGCGCTCGACCGGCAAAACCTCAGCTACCGGGAGCTGAGTGCCGGCGCCGGGATGCGCTGGAATGTGAATCCGGGCCTCGCGCTGAATGTCGGCGCCGGTTGGATGTTTGACCGCCGCTTTGAGTTCGACGACCGCAATCTCCTGCTCAATGGCGACGGGGCTCCGTTGCTGCAGCTGACACTGACCGGACGTTTCTAGGGCAGGTAGGAGCTGGGTAGCCGCGCTTGGCGCGAAGGTCCACGCCGGCCCCTCCGGTGCGAGAGCGGCAATTGGAGTGACGCAGCGAATCGTTACTCCACGCGCATCGAGCGACTCAATGGGTCACATCTGAATTATCGATTAACGCAGGACCACTGGGTTGGGTTACCGTATCAGCGTACTCCTCCTCCCCATGATTGACCTCACCTGCCCGCTCTCGAATTCAAGCGCCGAGCCTTCTCCCTCCGGCGCCGACTTGCTCCACCACGCCTACACCGAACTCCGCCGCGTAGCCGCATCCAAGTTGTCGCACGAGTCGGCCGAGCACACTCTCCAACCGACGGCGCTTGTCCATGAAGCGTGGATGCGCCTCGGGGCCGACCACCAACCGACGTGGCAAAATCGCGCGCACTTCTTCGCCGCGGCAGCCGAGACGATGCGTCGTATTTTGATCGACCGCGCGCGCGCCCGCCACGCGGTCCGTCACGGCGGCGGGCAGGTTCGCGTAAATGTCGACGACATCGAACTGGCCGGCCCAGTGGCACGTGACGAGCAGATGGTCGCCGTGCATGAAGCCCTCGCCAGGTTTTCGGAGGAAGATCCGCGCAAGGCCGAACTCGTGCAACTCCGCTACTTCGGCGGCCTGACCCTCCTCGAGGCGGCCGCGGCGATGGGGATTCCGGAAGGTACGGCGAAGCGTTGGTGGACCTACGCCAAGGCGTGGCTCGGCGCGGAGCTGAGCCATGGTTGAGCGCTCCCATGAAACGCTCCGCCGCCGAGACTCTTTTTTCCCGGGCGCTCCACGTTCCAGCGGCGGATCGTCCGGCTTGGCTAGCGCTGCAGTGCAGCGACCAGCCGGGCCTGCACGGCCATCTGACGTCGTTACTGCGAGCCCACGAAGCGGGACCTTCCTTCATGGAATCCGTTTTACCCGATCTCGCCGCCCTGCCGCTCCAGAATCCATCCGCCGAGGACGTAAAGCCGGGCGACCGGATCGGACACTACACCCTGCGGCGTAAAATTGGCGAAGGCGGCTGCGGCGTGGTCTACCTGGCCGAACGTGAAGGTCCCGCCGGTCGGGCCGTCGCCCTTAAACTCCCCAAGCCCGGAACGACCCGAGCAGTCGTCGGCGCGCACTTCGAGGCGGAACGCCACGCGCTGCAGCAGATGGACCATCCCGGCATTAACCGCGGACTCGACGACGGAGTCACCGCGACCGGCCGGCCGTATCTCGTGATGGAATATGTGCCCGGCATCCGCATCACGGATTATTGCGACCGGAACCGTCTCTCCGTCTCCGGACGACTCGCGCTATTCATCCAAGTCTGCCAGGCGATCCAGCATGCGCATGAGCGGGGCCTCGTCCACCGCGACCTCAAGCCGGCCAACATTCTTGTGGCGCGGCACCCCGGTGGGCCCGCACCGACGGTAATCGATTTCGGCCTCGCCCACGCTAGGTCCGAACGGACCAACGCGGCCGCAACACCTCGCACTCGCGAACCCTTCAGTGGCACACCGACCTATGTGAGCCCGGAGCAAGCTGCGGGGGGCGGGTGTGACGTGGATGCGCGCAGCGACCTCTACTCGCTCGGCGTGCTGCTCTACGAATTACTCACGGGGCGCCCCCCACTCGACCGTCAGGAACTTATTGCGGCCGGATTGGCGGGATTACGTCGCCGGTTGCAGGAACAAGTTCCACCCCGCCCTTCCGTCCGTCTGCGCCGGCTTGACGTCGCCGAACGCGCGACCACCGCCCGGAACCGCGGAACGGATGTGCGAGGGCTGGAACTCGCCCTGAGCGGCGAGCTCGACCGGATCGTCATGCGTTGTCTCGAGAAGGAACCCGCGCGCCGACCCGACTCTGCAGACGCGCTGGCGACCGAACTCCGACACCACCTCCACCACAGCTCGCTAAGTTCCAAAGCCACCAAGGCCAAGGGCACGGAAACTCACTTCGCGCGCACACGGCGCGTCGGCGCCGGCGTCGCCGACTTGCGTCCGAACTCCGCCAACCTCGGCCAGAGTTCCGCAGCGTAACGCTGGCCCTCGTCGATGAAGGCGCGGAGCAGGGGCGAGAGTTCACCGCGCCAAACCGCCGCGACCTCCAACTGGGCAAAATCGTCGAGGATCAGGGCGCGCACGCCCGCGGGCTTCACCAACTCGGGGAGCAGCACCGTAACTCCGACGCCCCGACCATCCGCCACGTATTGGGTAATCAACGTCAGCGAACTTGCCTCGATGGCGACAGGCCATTCGACCCCGCGTTTTTTGAGCCCCCGCTGAAAGAGCACGCTCACACTCTCTTTCGGCGGCATACTGATCAACGGCGCCGGGGGACGACGTTGCGCCCAAAATTCCGCGGCGGAGCCGATTTTCCACTTTTTCGGGACCAGCAGCACCAACGGCAATTGCAACAGGACGAGCGACTGGGTCTGCGGCGGCGGCCGGCCGTGCAACGGGGTAATGATGAGGTCGACTTTCCCCTCGCGCAGCCAGTCCGCCAATTCCGTGTCGAACCCCGAGCGCAGGCCGAGCCGGATCTGCGGATGCTGGTGCTTCAAGCGCTCCATCACCGCCGGGAAATGGGTGCGGAGCACAACCTCCGAAGCCGCGACGCGTAATTGCGGCTGCGTCTCATTGCGCAGGCGCTCGGCCAACCCATCCAGATGGCTGAAGAACGGCGCGACAAACTCATACAGCGTCTGCCCTGGCTTAGTCAGGATAAACGGCTGCCGCTCGAAAAGTTTGAGCCCGAGATCCTTCTCCAACTGCAGAATCTGCGAACTCACCGCCGGTTGCTGAATACCGTACGGCATATGCCGAACAGCGGAACTAATCCCACCGTGGCGAGCGACGTAGTAAAACAGCTCGAGATGATGAACGTTCATCAAGCAACGTCACTCAGCGAAGGCGCCGGCGGCGTGGCAACACTTCCCTTGCCAATGCACGTCGTCTGTAAACAGAATTCCGCCGCAAGACTGATCCGTTTCTCGCCGCGTTCACGCATGGTTCGCCGTACGATTAACCCCATTAACCCTAACTCTTCCCGCTTCAGGTTCACCGCGGACCGTTCCAGTTGCGCGGGGTCAGCTCCCCTCCTTTCCGATTTTCACCTATGAAATCCCGCCCCCGCCATCTGCTCTCACTTGGTGTCACGATTCTGGCTCCCGCCCTGTTTGGACAGGGTGTCATCCAGCTCGATCAGTTCACGGTTTCCGCCCAAAAACGCATCCAATCCGTCAGCGAAGTGCCGGTCCCCATCACCGTCTACACCGGCAGTTTTCTGGAGGAGGCGGGCATCCACGACTACAAGAGCTTGGCCCCGCTCGTCCCCGGCCTGTTCATCCAAGAGCAGTCGCCGAACAATCCGGGCATCAATCTTCGCGGCATCACCACCGACAGCGGCGACCCCCGCAGTGAAACGCGCATCTCCCTGTTCCAGGACGGGGTATCGATCAGCCGATCCCGCGCCAGTGTCGTGGAACTCTTCGACCTTGAACGCGTCGAGGTCCTCAAAGGCCCGCAGGGAACCCTCTTCGGCCGCGGCGCCGAGATCGGGGCGATTTCGTTTATCCAGCGTAAGGCCCGTAATGAAAACAGCGGCAGCCTCGACGTTGGCTTCGGCGACTACAACGAGCGGCGCGCCGCGGGTGTAATCAACACCCCCCTCGCCAAGGATGTACTCTTCGGCCGCTTCGCCTTTTCTTGGACCGAACACGACGGCTGGCTTGGCAACCTCGCCGACGGCTCAACCCTGAACGGCAAGAAGACCCTCGCACTGCGCGGCTCCCTGCGCTGGCAACCCACGGCGCAGACCAGCGTCGATGTCATTGCCAACTGGCAACACGACACGCCGCCCGGCACGGCCTTCAAGAGCGGCGTCATTCCCACCTCGCGCGGCGACACCAGCCCCTTCCTCCCCGCCGAACTGAACCGCGGCAGCACCCTCGGCCTCGACCGCACCGTCGCCGGCGTCACGGCCATCGTCGACCACGAGATCAGCAAGGAATGGTCCGTCACCGCCACCACGGGTTGGCGCGAACACGATTCGTACGAGAACTTCGACGCCGACGGCTCGCGCATCTTCCTGCTCGAGTTTGCCGAGGACTCCCGCGGTCGCCAATTCAGCCAGGAGTTCCGCGTCAATTTCAAGGGCCGCTCGGGCTTCACCGGCTTCTTCGGTGCCAGCTACTTCAACGAGAGTGGTGCGACGCGCGTTCCCTTCTATACGGACGAGCGCCAACTCTGGCCGTTCCTCGCCGGCACCTTCCGCGATAGCCTTACCGGCCTCGGACTCCCCAGCGCCCTCGTGGGTGCCGCCATTCCGGCTGCCAATCCCTTCGCCCCGCAGTCGGCGCTGCCCCTGACGTTCGCCGCGTTCAACAATCCGCTGCTGCCCCCGCAACTCCGCGCCCTCTCCGGCCTCGCCGGGGCCCCGCTGCAGGCGCGTCAGAGCAATGAATACACCCAGTCCGGCCGCACGCGCGCCACGGACCTCTTCATGGACGGCACCTGGCGCGTCACCGATCGCTTGGAACTCACCGCCGGACTGCGGCTCACCCACGACCAGATCGATTCGGGCTACGAGGCGAGCAACGCCACCCCTCCGACGCTCGGCTTCATCGTCAACTCGATCCCGGGCTATCCGTACTTGCCGAGCGGCGGACGGCGCAACGCGGGGGAAAGTTCCTCCTCGTGGGACGGCCGCTTGGTTGGGCGCTACGCGCTCACCAAGGAAGTCAACGCGTTCGCCGGGATTGCCCGCGGCCACCGCCCACGCGGGATCTTGATCGACTCGACCACGACTTCAAACGTGCGCGAGGAAACGGTTGTCAACTATGAGCTCGGCGTGAAGGGCGCACTCGCCGGCGGCAAGGTCCAGTGGTCCGCCACCGGTTACCACTACAACTATGCACACTTCCAGACGACCGTACTCAGCCTTGGCAAATTCAGCCTCGAGGACGCCGGCAACGCCACCGGTCGCGGCTTCGAGCTCAGCGTGCAGGGACGCGTTGCAGACGGCCTGAGCCTGTTTGCCAACTATGCCCTGACCAAGGCGACCTTCGACGACACGGACAGCAACGGTCGCCGCCAGCAGTATGGCGGATTCACTTTCCGCATGACGCCGCAGGCGAGCTACGCGATCGGCGGCACGCTGACGATCCCCACCGGCGAGGGTAGCATCTACGTGACCCCTTCGTGGAGCTACAAGGGCAAGCACTACTTTGAGGACAACAACGCCAACTTCGCCTACGGCCTCCGCCAGGACGGGTTCGGCATTGCGAACGTCCGGCTCGGCTGGCGCTCCGCCAAGGGCAAGTGGGACTTCAGCGTCTACGTCCGCAACGCCTTCGACCAAGAGTACATCATCGATGCCGGCAACACCGGCGGATCCTTCGGCATCCCCACTTACATCGCCGGCGAGCCCCTCCGCTGGGGCGTGCAGGGCGGCATGAAGTGGTAAACCACCCCGTCCTGACCGACCCGCGACTCCGGTCGCGGGTCTTTTTTTCGCCCAGTGGGATTCAGTTTCACGGGGTCGCAGTGGCGGTCGGGCGCAGGTGGCATCGCTCTACTCCAGGGCGGCGCAGATTCAGCGCCCGGTGCAGCTTCGTTTAGGGGCGGGAACATTGGGGGCGTCGATCCCCTGACGAAGCGGGAAGCCTCTTTCGCCAATCCGCTGCGCCCCGATCCGTTTCAGGCCTTCTTTTCGCACGTTAAAATGTGACCGAAGCCGCACAAAATCTCATCGCCTCACCCCGTCCCGCGCGATTCGCTGGATTCGGTTCCCCGTTTGAACCGCTCTACGCCCGACTCCCGAGCCTCACCATGATTTCGCGCCGGTCCGCCACCACCGCTCCTGATCCCCGCACGCTCCGGGTGGTGACCCTATTGTCGCTCGCCGGAGTCTTGGCCGGCTGCACCACCCTGAAAAAGACTGCGATCGATACGCTGGGTGATGCCCTCGCCTCCAGCGGGACCACCTTTTCCGCCGACGACGATCCCCAGCTCGTGGCCGCCGCCGTCCCGTTCAGTCTGAAACTGATGGAAAGCCTCCTCAGTGAGCGTCCGCAACACCGCGGGCTTTTACTCGCCGCCGCGAGTGGCTTCACCCAGTACGCGTTCGCCTTCGTGCAGCAGGATGCCGACGAGCTGATCGAAACCGATTTCGCCGCCGGCAACGCCCTCAAGCTGCGCGCCCGCCGTCTCTACCTACGCGCCCGCGACTACGGTCTGCGCGGTCTCGACGTAGCCCATCCGGGCTTCGCCGCCCAACTCCGGGCGGACCCCGCTCGCTCCGTGCGCACCGCCACCACGGAAGACGTGGCGCTGCTGTACTGGACGGCCGCGTCGTGGGGCGCCGCCATCGCGCTGGCAAAGGACGACGCCCGGCTGGTGGCTGATCAAAGCATCGTCGAAGCCCTGATCGACCGTGCCTTCAGCCTCGATCCCGACTTCGACCACGGCGCCCTCCATGCCTTCCTGATCACGTACGAAATGGCGCGACCCGGAGCGGGACCTGACGCGCACGTCAAGGCTCGGCTGCATTTTGAAAAGGCGCTCGCGTTGTCCGGCGGACAGCAAGCCGGTCCATGGGTCAGTCTCGCCGAGGCGGTCGCGGTGCCGCGCCAAGACCGCGCTCTGTTTGAGTCGACGCTGCAACGCGCCCTCGCGCTTGATCCCGACGCCCGTCCGGAATTCCGCCTCGTGAACCTTTTGATGCAGCGCCGCGCCAAGTGGCTGCTCGGGCGCAGCAATGACTTTTTCCTGCCCCCCGAGGAACCCGCCAAGGCCTCCTCGCCTCAGCCCGCCACGCCTTCGTCCGCATGAAAATCGTCCTGCCCTGCCTGATACTTTCCCTGCTGTTGCCGCTCGGCGCCGCCCCAGCCGGCAAGCCGGTCGAGATCAACCTCGCCACCATCTTGCCCGCCGGCACGTCCGGCCATCAGCGTTTGATGGAAATGCGTGACGCGTGGACCAAGTCCAGTGGTGGCGGCGTCAAACTCGGGATCCGCGTCGGCACGGGTGACGGCGAACAGCAGATCGTCCGGCAGCTGCGCACCGGCCGCTACCAGGCAGCGCTGATCTCGGCCGTGGGACTTTCCGAAATCGACCGTTCCGTCACCTGCCTGCAACTCATGCCGATGACGTTCCGTGACTGGCGCGAAGTGGACTACGTCCGCGAAAAGCTGCGCGACGAGCTTGAGGGCCGGCTGCGCGACAAGGGCTTCGAGGTGCTGTTCTGGGCCGATGCCGGCTGGGTGCGTTTTTTCTCAAAGACGCCAGCCGTGCACCCGGATGAGTTCAAGGCGCTCAAGATGTTCGTCTGGACGGGCGAGCCCCACCAGTTGGATATCATGCGTTCGCTTGGCTACCAACCGGTCGGCCTCGAGACCGAGCAGATCATGCCCGCCCTCTCCACCGGCATGATCAACACGATTCCAGTGCCGCCGTTCATCGCCGCGGCCGGCCAGTACAACCGCTACCTTAGCCACATGGTCGATGTGAACTGGGTGCCCATCGTTGGAGCCGCCATCGTACGCCGGGAAGTTTGGGAAAAAATTCCGGCCGAATTGCGCCCTGCGCTCAAGGCGGCAGCCTCCGCCACCGGCGAGGCGTTCCGCGCCAAGACCCGCGCCGAAGACGACGCCGCCATCGTCGCACTGAGAGAACGCGGCCTGACGGTGCACCCGGTCACACCCGAAATCACCGCCGCGTGGCATGTCCTCGCCGGCAAGATCTACCCGCAGATCCGCGGCACCATCGTTCCCGCCGAACTCTTTGACCGCGTCCAGCGGTACGTGGCGGAATTCCGCGCCAACGGGGCCGCACCGGCCAAATGATTTCTGCGCCCACCGTCGCCGACGGAACCACCGACTGGTCCGGTTCCGGGCCCGACCGCGGGCCGCGCCGTGGCTGGCAACGGATCGAAGACGGGATCCTGACCAGCGTGCTGGCCGCGATGATTGCGCTGCCCCTCTTGGAGATTTCCCTCCGCCAGGTTTCCGCGGGCATTCCCAATGCCCCCGAGTTCCTGCGGCACCTGACCTTGCTCGTCGGCATGGCCGGCGGACTGCTGGCCGCCCGCGACGACCGCCTCCTCGCCCTCGCGAGCTCAACCGCGCTCTTCCGCGGCCGCGGCGCGATTTTCGCCCGGGTGTCCTCGTCCGGCGGCGCCGCCGCCGTCGCGGCCGTGCTGGCCTTCGCGAGCCTGAAATTCGTGCTCGATGAGCGCGCCGGCGGCGGCGTCCTGCCCTACGGCCTGCCCCGCTGGACCGTACAACTGGCGATGCCGCTCGGCTTCGGCGGGATCGCGTTACGGCTGATCTGGCATGCCGACCGCAATTGGTCCGGCCGGCTCACCACGCTGGCGGTCGCACTCGCTTCCGGCGTGGCGGGGGCGTATCTGCCAACGGGCTACGTCCTCGCCGGCCTCGTGTTCGCCACCTTTCTCGGGGCCCCGATCTTCACGGCGCTGGGCGGCGCAGCCCTCCTGCTTTACATCGGCCGCGACGTGCCGGTGGCCGCGGTCGCGATCGACCATTATGGTCTCGTGACAAATCCGGCGCTGCCCGCGATCCCGCTGTTCACCCTTGCCGGCTATTTCATGGCCGAAGGCGGCGCCTCCAAGCGCCTCGTACGCGTGTTCCAAGCGCTGAGCACCTGGGTCCGCGGCGGTCCCGCCATCGCCACCGCACTCATCTGCGCCTTCTTCACCGCGTTCACCGGCGGTTCGGGCGTCACCATTTTGGCCCTCGGCGGGTTGCTCATGCCGGTCCTTGTCGCCGCGCGTTTCTCCGACCGCAATGCCCTTGGGCTGCTCACAGGCGCTGGGTCGCTCGGCATCCTGCTTCCGCCCTGCCTGCCGGTTATCCTCTACGCCATCATTGCGAAGGTGGATATCAATACGATGTTCCTTGGCGGGCTCCTGCCCGGCCTGTTGCTCATCGCGCTAACGGCGGCCTGGGGCATCTGGGCCTCGCGCCGGTCGGGCACCGATCCTTCCGGCACCACCGCGAAGGGCTTTGATGCCGCCGAGACCCGTCGCGCCCTCTGGGCCGCCAAGTGGGAAATGCTCATGCCGGTGGTCTCCCTCGCCACGCTCTTCAGCGGCTGGGCCACGCCGGTCGAAGCCGCTGCGGTCACGGCGGCGTACGCGCTCTTTGTCGAAGTGGTGATTCACCGCGACTTGCACCTGATTCGTGATTGCCCCCGCGTCATGGTCGACGCGGGCATCCTCGTCGGCGGTATACTGCTGATCCTCGGCGTGGCCCTCGGGTTGACCAATTATCTGATCGACGCGCAGCTGCCCGACACGCTTGCCGAGTGGAGCCTCGTCCACGTTCAGTCGCGCTGGCTTTTCCTCCTGGGCCTTAATGTTATTCTCATCGTCGTCGGAAGCGTCGTGGAGATCTTCGCCGCGATCGTCGTCGTCGCCCCGCTGCTCGTGCCGATCGGCGCGCGCCTCGGGATCGATCCGGTCCACCTCGGCATCATTTTCCTGGCCAACATGGAGCTCGGCTTCCTGGCCCCGCCGGTCGGGTTGAACCTGCTCCTCGCCTCGTCGCGGCTCCGTCGCCCCGTGTCCGAAGTTGCCCGCGCCACCCTGCCGCTCTTGGGCGTAATGTTTCTCGGCGTGCTGCTCATCACTTATTTCCCGCCGTTAACCACCTGGCTGCCGAGCTTGTTCACGCGCGGCACGCCTTAACTGGGCCGCCCGGAGCCGGCATCCTGACGACCGCTGAATCCGGATCGCGGCCCAGGCCGCGCCGATGCGGTGGAACCGAGTGCCCCATCGGGTCGTCTGCGCGCGAGAAGTCTGACGATCAAGCGAGACCGATCCATCGGGTCCCACCACTCCGGGCTTAAAACAGTTGCCGCCCCTCGCTCCGCGGCGGCGGGAGCAGGTGGAGAATATGAGCCAGCGTCGGCGCGACGTCGTCGACGCCAACCCGCTGGCTGTACACGCCCGGCTTCACCCCCACGCCGAACCAGAGCAGCGGCACGCAGACATCGTACGCGTATGGCGTGCCGTGATTCGTGCCCGTCTTCCGGTCCACCCAGTAGGGCTTGACGCGAAAATACACATCGCCGGTCCGTTCCCGATTAAAGCTAAGCAGCGTCGCCTCGGCGTACGCACCCTTGACGTCGCCCGCCAGCATCGCGCTGCGGGTGTAGGCCTCGTCAATGAAGTCGACCGTGCGGCACGCGTCGCGCACGACGTTTTCGGCGGCGACGGCTGCCACTTTTTTCTCCGCAAGCACTCCGGCAGCGAACAGGAACTGGTTCGCATCCGGCACCAGCCAGCGTTGGCCGCCGGCCAAGGGCCCAAAAGCGGAGTCGAGCGCGGCCTCACAGGTTTTGAGCAGTCGCCCGGTATCGACGCGCCCGGCGCTGATGCCGGAGCTCATCGCCTGCACCCGCTCCGGCAACGGCGCCGCACCGTGATCCGCCGTCAGCACGATTGTGCAGCGCTTCAGCCCGATCCGCGCATCAAGGAAGGCTAGAAATTCCGCCAGCATCCGGTCGGTGCGCAGGGTGATATCCATGACCTCATGACTGTCCGGACCGTAGGTGTGCCCAACGCTGTCATTCGTTGAAAAGCTGAGGCATAGCATATCCGTAACCCCGCGTTGGCCGAGCTGCTCGTGCTCTACGACCTCGCGGGCGAAGTCGACCAGGACCTCGCTTTTGAAGGGCGAGTTCTCAAACGCGTCATAAAAAGCGGGCGTCAGCGTCGCCGCCCCGCCGTTCACGCGTTTGGGGAAGGTCGTCCCCATCCCCGCCTCAGCGCCTTCGCCCGGGGCGTCATCTGCACCCACGAGCTTTTCATACTGCGCGGCCGGCAGCACTCGGTCCCAGACCTTGTCGAAATATGCATCAATCCGTGCCGTGGCGTTGAAGCGCTGGACCCAGGCCGGCAATTCTTTCATGTAGGCCGTCGAGGTGACTATCCGCCCCTTGTCCATCCAGTAGGCCGCATCCGCCAACTTGCCGCCGAGCAACACCGCGGAACGGTCCTTGCTCGACACCCCGATCACCTTGGGCCCGGGCCCGCGGCTCAATTTAAGTTCGTCGCCCACCGTTGTGGCGAGCAGACGGCGCGGTGAGGCGGCACGGACGGACAATTTGGCCGGTAGTTTGGCACCACCGCGAACCTCGGGCAGGCCGACCACCTGCGCGCTGTCGTCGTCGACGCAGTTTACCCGCTTCAGGGTTTCCCGTTCGACCCAATCATTGGAAATGATGCCGTGGAGGTTCGGATTCACGCCGGTCAGCACCGTGGCGTGGCCGCACGCCGTCTTGGTCACCGCATAGCGATAGCGGCAATCGGTGAAGGTGGCGCCCTGCTCCGCCAACCGGCGAAAACCACCGGGACCGAAGTGCGGCCCGAAGCGCTCGAGGTAGTCGGCGCGAAATTGATCGATCATTATCACGACCACCATGGCCGGCTCGGCCGCGCGCACGCCGACACCGCCCATGAGCGCAATCAAAAGGAGGGAGCTAAGGAAACGGAGCATGAGAAAAATGAAAGGAAGCGGAAAAGTGGGAAGCGTAGCCCTGCGCGTGAGCGTAGGGTAGAAATCCCGGCGTAACGACATCCCTGCGCCCACGCGCAGGGCTACGCCGCGATACGAGGCCAAGTTTTCGAAGGCTGGGCCGTGGCGGCGAGGCATTTTCTGCGACGTTGCCTTCCCTGATCCAGGATAGGCCCCGATCCGGAAGCGAAGAGCACCGCAACCGGGCACGGCCCCCGATCACCGCTTACCGATCAACACGCCCGTTCCGACCTCACGGCAGCCACGGATACTTCCGCGCATCCGGCTTCCGCTTGTCACGTTGTGCGGTCATGAAGTCCTTCGCTTCTTCGCTCATGTAATAGAGCATCGTGGCGTTGCCCGCGAGTTCCTGGATGCCGGCTTGGCCGTCGAGTTCGGCGTTGAATGCACTCTTCAGGAGCCGGATCGCCAGCGGACTCTTGTCGAGAATTTCGGTCGCCCACTGCACCCCCTCCGCTTCAAGTTCGGCGACCGGCACGATCCGGTTGACGAGGCCCATATCCAGGGCTTCCTGCGCGTTGTATTGCCGGCAAAGGAACCAGATCTCGCGGGCCTTCTTCTGGCCGACCACGCGCGCCAGATAACTCGACCCGAAACCGCCGTCGAAGCTGCCCATTTTGGGGCCAACTTGGCCGAAGATCGCATTGTCCGCCGCGATGCTGAGATCACAGACCACGTGCAACACGTGCCCGCCGCCGATCGCGTAACCGGCGACCAGCGCGATCACGACCTTCGGCATCGAGCGGATGAGTTTCTGGAGGTCGAGCACGTTGAGACGGGGCACGCCGCCGGCGTCGATGTAACCGGCGTGACCGCGGACGCTCTGGTCACCGCCGGCGCAAAACGCGTATTTTCCATCCGTATGCGGCCCGGCCCCGATCAAGAGCACGACCCCGATCTTCGGGTCTTCGCGGGCGTCGTTGAACGCGTCGATCATCTCTGTGACCGTGAGCGGACGGAACGCATTGCGTTTGCCGGGACGATTGATGGTCACCTTGGCGATGCCACCGGCCTTGTGATAGAGAATGTCGGTATAGGTCTTGGCGACCTGCCACACGGGAGTCATGTGGCGAACGTGAGTGGTTTTCCGGCACTTGTCCAACCGTTGGAGG
>CAIJFT010000313.1 GCA_903820035.1 uncultured Opitutia bacterium | reverse complement strand
GGTGCCGTCGAGACCGTGGGTCAGGGTTTTTGCGCGTGGGAACCGTCGCAATAACCGTTCGGCTCCTTCGTGCGTCCGCAACCGCACTTCTTGCGGGTATCCTTGGGCGGTGGATTGGCGTGCGAGCCGTCGCAAAACCCACTCGGGTCTTTGGTGTTGCCGCAGCCGCATTTCTTGCGGGTTTCGTTGGTGGTGTTGGACATGATTGGTTTCGGAGTTGGGTGCAGGAAAGTTGTCGTGTAAAACGAGGCACCGGCCGATCCCGCTTCGCAAGCGTCTTTTCTGTCGGATCGGCCGGAAGCGAACGGGGTGACGCCAACCGCAAACCGGCGCGCGGCGGTCGGAGCCGCTCCGCGCTGTTACCGAACGGCCGAACCTGGTCCGCGGACAAGATCGAGTCCCTCCCGGGCCCCGGCGTGATTCGGCGCGTAGCGCAGCGCTTCTTGAAATTGGGCCGCGGCGGCGTCTGGCTGTCCTGTTTCCAACAATACGCGGCCGTAGACGTGCCGCATGTCGGCGTTCTCCGGTTGCAGCGTGACGGCCCTCGCGAGGTGGCGCATGGCTTCGGTCGGCCGGGACTGCCGCGCGAGGGTAAGGCCCCATTTTAGTTCAATGTCGGCCGACTCCGGCTGGTCTCGCCCGGCCCGTTCGAACTGCGCGATCGCCTCGGGCACCCGACCGGCATTGGCCAGGGCCCAGCCGAGGTTAACGCGTGCCCCTGTCAGGGAGGGATTCAGCGCCAGGGCCCGTTGGAACGCCGCCATCCCCGCGTCGGGCTCGCGGAGCGCCATCAGGACCGCACCGAGGGTGTTGTGCGCCGCGGCGAAGCGGGGCTCCCGTTGAATCGCGCGCTCGAGCAGTGGACGGGCTTCGTCGGCGCGCCCGAGGCGGTTGAGCACGTTGCCGAGGCTATTGAGGGTTTCCGGATGGTCGGGTTTCAGCTCCAGAGCACGGCGGAGGTGCGGCAGACTTTCGGCCACGCGGCCGGCGTCGTCCAGCGTCGTACCCAGGTTGAGTTGCGCCACCCAGCTCGAGGGGCTGCGCTCCACGGTTTCCTCGTAAAGGGTGAGCAGGTCCCGATAGAGCCCGCTCTGCTGCCAAGTGAGTCCGCCGAGCAGCCCGAGCACGGCCGTCGCCGCCGCGGGGCCGGTCCAGCGCGGCCAGGTCAGCCGCGTGAATCCGTGCGTCGCGGCCGCGGCGAGAAACGCGATCATCCCGAGGCTGGCCAGGTACTGGAAGTGATCCGCCACGTACGAGAATACGAAGGGATAGACGTTCACGAATCCGAGCACCGGGAGCAGTGTGCCGCCGTAGAGGAGCGTCGCGGCCAGCGGTCCGCGGTTGCGCCGGCTCCAGCCCGCGGCCCAGGCGAGCGTCGCCAGCACCGCGAGGGGAAATATCCATTGCCACGCTATCCCGGCGTCGATCGTCCAGCGTGGGTAGAAAAATGCCAGCCCGGCCGGCCAGAGTAGCTTGCCGAGATAAAACCAGACGACGCGCCCGGCCAGCAGCCCGCGCTCGAGGCCACCCAGTTGGAAGTCATTTCCCGTGGCCCCGATTTGGGTGACCTCGAGCCAAGCCGTCCCGAGTCCCGCGGTTACGCCGAGGGCCAGCCAGGGCAACAGCGGGGCCACGTCGCCGCGCCAGGATAAACGGCCACGCCGCCACCACGCGATGACCAGCAGGGCGGCGGGCAGCGTGGCGGTGACGGTCTTCGTCAGCAGCGCCGCCACGAACCAGAGCGTCGCGATTCCGTAGCGCCCCGGGCGTCGCTCCTCGGTGAAACGTAGCCAGGCGAGTGCGGCGGCGAGGTAGCATACCGTAGAGAGGGTGTTCTTTTGCTCGGCGATCCAGGCGACCGACTCGACGGCCACCGGGTGCACGGCGAAGAGCAGGCCCGCAAAAAATGCGCCGGGCACCGCAAGGCGACGGAGCAGGGCGACGAACAGGGTGGCCGCGAGTGCGTGCCACAGGACGTTGACCAGGTGGTAGCCGGTTGGGTTGTCTCCAAAAACCTGATGCTCGATCCAAAAGGCCGAATGCAGGAGCGGGTAGTATTGCTGGGTGGCCCCGACCTCGGACCAGATTCGCCCCAGCCCCGACCAGGACTGTAGGTCCGGCCGCGTGACGTGTCCGGCGTCGTCCCACAAAAAATCACCGGTGAGCGCGGGGAAATAGGCGATGAGCGTTACCAGTAGAATGAGGGCGAACACCGCGCCGACCGGCCAGCCGCGCGCCGCCGACGCGGAGGCGACGGTCGTGCGGGACGGGGCGGGGCGGGGCGGGGGTGGCATCGCGGACGGAACAACGAACCGGTGGCGCGGCGGACGGGCAAGCTGTTTGCAGGTGACACCCACTGACGCGGCAAGGCTGCTCCGCCAGCGGAGTTGATCAGCCCGACGAGCCGGCCCCAAAAAAACGCCGCCAACCCGGACGGGTGGCGGCGTAAACTGGATCAGCTCGGGTGTTCGTTACATGTCGAACGAGGCGCTCAGGATAAACTGGCGCGGATCGACGATACGGTACGTGGAAGCCCGGCCGTCAAAAAACGCGCCGGTCTTCTGTAAGCGACCGCCCTCTTCCTGCACGTTCTTCACGTTGAATTGGAAGTTCGCCCGGATCCGATCCGCAAACAGTTTGGTCCGGTAGCTGACGAACAGATCAACGTTGGCCTCGCCCGGGGAGTAGATCGGGCGGTTGGGATCGAGCTGCAGGATCTTGTTCGCCGGGAGGGTGAGGTCCATGCCCTGCACATAACCGAGGCCGTAGAAGCCGATGGAACCTTTGCTGGCGTAGCGCAGCGAGCCACCGACGCTCGTGCTCTTGAGGTACCGATTATCGGTGATACCGGCCAGATTGTAGCGCGTGCTGAATTTGGCCGAGTATTCGCGGACTTGGGGCCGGGGGCGGCCGATCATGGCGCGGAATACGGCCATCGGGGCGTCGACATTCCCGGCGAAGTTCAACGCCGCCGATTGGGTGCCGTTGTAGCCGGACACGGTGCTGAAGGGTGTGCCCAGGATGTTCCACCAGAGCAGGTGCCCGGTGGCACCGGTGGGGAGGGGAGTCGCCGGGAGGGTCGTCAGGGGCGTGGTCACGCCGCCGACGGTCTGCGTGGTATTGGTGAAGCGCGGATCTTCGAGCGTCATCCAGACGGGCATGCGGGTGGCGATGTAGTCGTCCACCGCCGACCCCGCTGTCGTGTTGATCGCCTGCGTCTTGGTCACCGAACCGCTGATGGTCCAATACCGGGAGGGGTTGTAGTTGATTTCCAACTCGTGGCCCTTCGACTGCGCATTCTGGACCGCGGCGTAGGTGCCGGCCGCGGCAATGGCCTGCAATCCGTTGTACTGCTCGAGCGGCATTTTGATCGCCGCGGCGATCTGCGCGTTGGTGGCGGTGCCGCCGGTGGCGAGTCCGCTCAGCCACGCGGTGGCCTGCGTCCGCAGGTTATAGGAATCGGACGAAACAAATCCCTCATACCGCAGGATGCGCTGGGCCATCGTGCTGATGTCGCCGTTGCGCAGGTTCAGCTGTCGGGTGTCGAAGTGATTGTAGCGGACGGACAGTTTTCCATCCAGCGCGGTCACCCAAAAACCCATGTCCTTGCTCGTGCCCGATTGGTTGGGGAGCTGCTTGAGGAACAGATCATAGGCCGGTCCCTGCGCGATGAAGTTGTCGGATTGGTTGTAGGTGAGGCTGAGGCTGCTGACCGCCTCGGCGAGGAACCGACCGACGCCGCTGCCGTTGTTGATCTGGGACCGGAAGAAGCTGAGGTCCCGGAACGGGCGGGCTACGACGGAGGAGGACTTCGTTTTACCCTGGGCCAAACGCCACGGGCCCGTCCAGCGGTTGGAGGCCGCGAAGTCGTAGTCCCGGAGGTCGGACGTCAGCAGGGCGAGCGGGGCATTGCGGTCGTTCACGAGGTCTTCGCGCAAGCCGAAGGTGCCGACGAGCCGGCCGTTGAGGAAGGTACTCTGCATCACGCCGCCCGAGGTCTTGACGACTTCGTTGAGGTTGTTGAGTCCGCCGCCGGGAGCCGGGGTGTATCCGATGGCGGATACATCCTTGATCATCGCGCCGGCGGAGGGGCCCCAGACGTAAGCCACGTTGGCCTTTTCCGGAAAATAACTCGGGGCGTATTCAATGCCGCCGCCGGGGGTGTTGCCGACGTAGTACTGTTCGTTGACACGATCATAGTTGCCCGGAGCGATCGAGTAGCGCGGGTCGACATTGGACGTCGATTGGATGCCTAGGAGTGTGTTGGCGGCGGCGTATTTTTGCTGCCACGCCTTGTCGAGACCCAGCGCGGTATGCCGGTAGGTGTAAGTGCGGTTCTGCTGATCCTTGTACTCATAATAGCCCAGGAGCTGCTGGGTGCCGAGCCACTTGCTCCAACCCTTGTCCTGGGAGAAATCGAGCCGGTAGGCGGCTTGGGCTCGGGTGGTTTCCCATAGCAGCGGTTTGATCCGCAGGTAGGGTTCGCTGCTCCGGAGGTAGGGTCGCCCGAAGTAGGGGTTGGGGGTGCCGTCCAGATTTACCATGTTCACGTCGACTTGGAGCTGACCGACATTGCTGTTCACGCTCGCGGGGCCCATGGGCTGGTTTTCAATCCGCTTCGCGTCCTCCCGCAGGTAGGTGATCTGGGCCGCCAAGGTATGCTTGGGGGTGTTGATGATCATCTGGTCGACCTGGGCGAGGTAGGTGTTCACGTCGTCCCAGGCCTTGCCGTTGCCCGCCAGATTGAGGCTGGTCCAATCGTAGATGGAGCGGCTGTTGATGGGGCGGGTCACGGAGTTGTAGAGCGGCTGTTGGGTCGAGGTGTACGTTTCCGAGGCGCCCGTAGTCAGAAGGCCGATGCCCGACGCCGAGGCGCCGAACGGATCGGTCGAGGCCAACGCGCCCGAGGTGTACCGCGCCATCGTCCAGTAGGGGGCCTGGCCCGGGCCGCCGATCAGGAAGGGTGAACGGCTCTCCGCGCCGCCGGTGATGAAGGAAGCGGGGGCGGCGGTGTACGGCGTCGTGGAGCCGAGGACGTTGCCGTTGCCGTAGACTTGGCCGTTGGCGAGGGTGACGAGGCCGGTGACGGGATTCCAGCCGGGCTTACCCGCCTTGATCCAGTCCGTGAAATAGTCGCGCGGGGTCGTGAAGTTCGGCCGCACCGAGGCGTTTTTGTAGTTAAACCACGACGCCGACAGACTGGTGTTCTTGAAGGGCTGGGCCTTGAGTTGAAAACTGAGGCGGCGGGCATCTTCGCCGGAAGGCTTGCGGACGAAGCCGGTGTGCTGGTTGGCGTAGCTCGCGCGCAGGGCCACCTGAGGGGTCAGCTTACGGTTCACGTCCATGGAGGCGCGCCAACCGTCGTAGCTGTCGCCGCGCAATTCCACCTTCGTGAAATTGCGGCTGAGATTGGCGGTGGCTGGGACCTGGTTCACCGTCCCGGAGGCGTTGCCCAGGCCAAAGATGTTGGCGTTCGGGCCCCGGCTCAGCTCGAGCGAGTCCATCCAGAGCGGGTCCACCGGCACGCGCCCCGAGGTCTGGATGTTGTTGAAGGCGATGTTGGCGTTGCCGATGCCGCGGACGCGGTTGGCGTTGTTCGGATTGAGGCTAACCTGATCGACCACTGCGCCCGTGCGGTCGGTCTCGAACAGGGAGAACGACCCGGTGCCCTCGGTGCTGGCCATGTGGTCGAAGACGTCGTTGATATCGAGCATCGCGAAGTCGGACATCTGCTCCTTCGTCATTACCGTGATCGACTGGCCCAGGTCCTCGATCTTCGAGTTCAGGCGCGTGCCGGACATCGTGTTTGATTGGAAGTAGCCATTGTTGGCGGCGACGACTTCGAACGGCGAGAGCACGATGGTCTCGCTGACGGGTGCCTTGGGGACGTTGGCCCCGACGTTCGCGGCGGGGCTTTTGGCCGCGGGGGCGACCTGCGCGCAAAGCGCGGCGGCGCTCAGCAGGGCCAAGGTGGCATGGGTTCCGATCCGTAGATGCGAGCGACGGGCGGTGGCTTTGGGTAGGTTCATGGGATTTAGGGGAGGCAACGCCAACCGTGCGGGAGGTCGTTGGGGTGACTTCAGGGCACGACGGGAGGAATCGATGGTGCATTCAACCGCGATGGAGGGAGACCAAGCGCGAGGATTTGAACGCAGTTTCTGAGAGGTTAACCCCACGGATAGACGAAGCAGGCGCCCGGCGAAACTTGAATTTTGGAGGGTTTCTGCCGGACAGTAAGGCAATCGCGTCCGGTTTCATCCCCCGAGTAAAAGCGAAGCGCTTGGGCGGTCGGGCAGGGACGCGGAAACGGCTCCGCGGTGCGCTTCGACCTGCAGCGAACCACCGCTGAACCGCGGTTGCCAATCGCGCTGCTTCGGCGGATAATCGCGGGTGCAAGCCTCTAGGGCGGAGCCGACCGTTGGTCTGGTTCCGGCCGGCATCGGCGCGCCGCATGACAACATCGACTCAAAACCATCCGGTCCTTCTGATCGAGAATCCGGTGCGCCGGCTCCCGCTTTACGCACGCGCTGCCGAGGTCCTCCAAAGGTTCGCCGACCATCTGCGGTGGCTTGTCCTCCTCGGCGTCATGGCCGGTGTGACGGCCGCTTTAGCGGCGCCGCCAAATAACTCCGCGGTGCCCGCAGATCGGCCGGTTAGTTACGAGGCGTTTGGGGCGGTCGGCGACGGGAAGTCCGACGACCTGCCGGCCATCGTCGAGGCCCACGCCTTTGCCAACGCGCACGGGTTGCCGGTCAAGTCGAAGCCCGGGGTCACCTATCACCTCGGCCGCCGGGCGCTCACCGCCATCATTGCGACCGACACCGACTGGGGTACGTCGCGGTTTGTCATCGACGACACCGACGTGGAAAACCATCGCGCCTCGCTCTTCACCGTGCGCTCACTGCTCGATCCGGTGAAACTCGTGATTTCGCGCCTGACCCGGGACCAGCGACGGCTCGACGCCGGTCCATCCGTCGACTGTTGGGTGCGGGTGGAGAATAGTCATCATCGCGTGTACATCCGGCGCGGGCTCAATCAAAATAACGGCACGCCGCAGCGGGACTGCTTTATTGTACGCCGCGACGGGACGGTCGAGGGTGCGATCGACTGGGACTACGACGCGGTCACACGGGTCGAGGCCCGCCCGCTCGACGTGGGACCGCTGGTCCTCCGGGGCGGTGTCTTCACCACCCTCGCGAACCGCATGAGGCAGGACAAGGGCTACAACTACTGGTCGCGGAATATCGCGATCACGCGTTCGAATACGACGGTGGAGGGATTGAGTCATCATGTCGTCGGCGAGGGTGAATTCGGCCATCCCTATGGCGGATTCATTGAGGTCGACCGCTGTGCCAATGTCACCCTGCGCAACTGCTTTGTCTCCGGACACAAAACCTATACGACGATCGGCTCCGCCGGAAAACCGGTGAGCATGGGTACTTACGATTTGGCGGCGAACGAGGTGGTTAATTTTGCGCTGATCGGCTGCCGCATGGAGAGCATCTGCGACCCCACGCGTTGGGGCGTGATCGGTACCAATTTCTGCAAGAACATCCTCCTGGAGAACTGTACCTTGTCCCGGATGGACACGCATCAGGGTGTTTCTGGCGCGTATACTATCCGCGGATGCACGCTGGGTCACGCCGGCCTGAATGCGGTGGGCCGAGGTGTGCTGACGGTCGAAAACTCCACCCTCAACGGCCGGTCACTGATTTCGCTGCGCGGCGATTACGGCAGCTCGTGGGAGGGGACTGTCGTGATCCGCAACTGTCGCTGGATACCCGCTTGCGGCGCGGTGGTTCAACCGTACCTCCTCAACGCAATCAACGACGGGCAGCATGACTTCGGCTATCCGTGCTTCATGCCCCGTGAAATCACGATCGACGGCCTCGTAATCGACGACGGCAACACGCCTAAGGATTATGTCGGGCCGTACCTCCTCACCGATCCCGATGGTCCGAAGGCGAAAAGCCGGCCGTTTGCCTACCGGCTGACCGAACAGCTCACGATCCGCAACCTGACCACCACCAGCGGGCGTAAATTTCGGATCTCGCCGGATACTGAGTTCGCGAAGGGCGTGCGGGTGGTTGAGTCGAGGTGACTTAATATTGGTACGATTGAGCCGCGAGTTCACGTGTACCTTCCCGAATTGCTCGGTGTTCGAGCCCGGAAAACAAGGCTCCTTCGGGCCTGTGCCCGCCCCTCGGCGGCGCAAAGGCGGGGATTGGCAAGGTGACGGGGGCACCTAGACTCAGCCGGACCGCGAGATCCAGCGATCGGCGGGAAAGTGGTCGCGCCAACGAGAAACGAGAAATCCCAACAGCATGTAAGCCGTTGGGATAAAACTGGCTGCCCGGGTAGGGATCGAACCTACGACCAAGTGATTAACAGTCACCTGCTCTGCCACTGAGCTACCGGGCAGTGGCTTTCGCTCGACCCGCGTCGTGCAAAGAGGGGTGGAAAAACACGGCGTGCGTGCGTCATGTCAATGCTCGTTTTAAGGTTATGGCCGGAATTTATGGTGGTCGCCAAACTTTTGTTTGCTTTCGACCTTCGCGGTCCTATCACCTCACACCCTTTTCCAATACGCCTGCCTCCAATTCCGGGGTGACAGGGGGAACGAAACCATGAGCCAACAGTACAAACTCAACGTTGCCGAGCGCGCCCAGACCGGCCGCAGCGCATCCCGCCGTCTTCGCAAAGCCAATCGCGTCCCCGCGATTCTTTACGGAAAGCACACAAATCCCGAGTCCCTTTCGATCGAGGGACCCGAATTCGTTCGACTGCTCAAAACTCTTGCCGGTCGATCGGTGCTCATCGAGCTCCAGCGCGCTGGTAAGGCCGACAAGGCCCTTTCCTTTTTGCAGGAAGTGCAGCGCGACCCGCTGACCGATAAATTTCTCCATGTCGACCTCCAGGAGGTCAAGGGTGACGAGAAGTTTGAGATTCGCGTTCCGGTGCACGTCGTAGGTGACTCCTTCGGCGTGAAGAATCAGAGCGGCGTTTTGGAAATGGCCACGCAGGCCCTCCGGATTCGCGTGCTTCCGAAGGATCTGCCTGAAGCGATCATGGTCGACGTCACCGAGCTCAAGGTGGGTGAAACCATCAAGGTCGGCAGTCTTAAGGCTATTGCGGGCGTTGAGTTCCTTGATCCGAAGGGGCAGCCCGTAGTCGCCTGTGTCGAGCCGGTCGCCGAGGTCGTTCAGGAAGTTTCTGCCTCTACGCCCGCCGCCGGTGCTGCTGCAGGTGCCCCCGCCGCTGCCGGTGCTGCCGCTCCCGCCGCAGGCGCCGCTCCCGCCGCTCCCGCCGCTGCTCCTGCCGCCGGTGCCGCCGCCAAGCCCGCCGCCGGGGCGAAGCCGGCCGCTCCCGCCAAGAAGTAAGGGTCTTTTCCGCTCCAACCCACCGCATCCGTGCGCTGGGTTGGAACGGACGTTCTTTGAGTCATGTTCCTCTCGCTCGTTGCCGGTCTCGGAAATCCGGGCCGCATTTACGAGCAAACCCGCCACAACCTCGGGTGGGTGGTGCTTAACTCGCTCGCCGCTAAACACGGTCTTGCGTGGCAGCACTCGCCGCAATTCGAGGCGGAGATTGCACGCTGGGAAACCGGCTCCGGCACTCGCTGGCTGATTCGGCCGATGACGTTCATGAACGCATCCGGTCGTTCGGTGGCGGCTCTGGCCCGTTTTTATAAGATTGAGCCTGATGCGACGGTGGCCGTCTACGACGACCTCACCATCGACTTGGGCCTCATCAAGGTTACGCAAACCGGCAGCGCCGGCGGGCACAACGGGGTGGCTAGCTTGCTTGAGCACCTCGGTGACGGATTCATCCGTTACCGGCTCGGCATTGGACCCAAAACTCCCGCCCAGATGGAACTCTCAGACTTCGTCCTTGGAAAATTCACTCCAGATCAACACATCACCGTCACTCAAAAACTCGATCAGTACGTGCAAGGTCTCGAATTGCTGCTTTCACGCGGCGTCGAGCCGGCCATGAACCAACTTAACCGCAGAGACCCAAAATGAGCTCCACCAACCGTAACTACCGCGCGACCTTCATCCTTGATAACCGCGGCAAGGAAGAAACCGTCGACCAAATCGTCGAGGGCGTGAAGAAAGTCATCGCTGAAGTGAAGGGCGAAGTCACCGGTGTCGAAAACATCGGCAAGAAAGACTTCATCCGCGTCACCGATAAGAAGCTGACGAGCGCGGCCTACGTGCACATCAATTTCTCCGGCCCAGCCGAATCCCCGGCTAACTTGCTCGAGAAGTTGCGGCTAAACGGCAGCGTTTACCGGACCTTCATTCAGGCCGCATAAACCCTTCCGGCGCCTTTGGCGCCAATCTCCGATGCCCTCGCTCAATAAAGTCCTGCTCATGGGCAACCTCACGCGCGATCCCGAATTGCGCGTGACGCCCAAGGGCACTTCGATTTGTCAGTTTTCGCTGGCGATCAATCGTCAATTCAAGATGGAGTCGGGCGAGAGCCGCGAAGAAGTGATCTTCGTGGATATCGAGGCTTGGGGCAAACAGGGCGAGACCATCGCGAAGTACATGACCAAGGGTCGCCCGCTTTACGTCGAAGGACGGCTGCGGCTAGACCAGTGGGAGGATAAAAATACCAAGGAGAAGCGCAGCCGTATGAAGGTTGTGCTCGAACAATTCCAATTCCTAGGCGACAGCCGGGGAGGCGCGCCCGGTAGTGGGGCTCCGGTTTCGTCTGGCGAATTCGACCAGACCGCAACTCCGGAGCGGCACTCTCCGCCGCCGCGGACGGGCGGACCCAAACCCACCGCTCCGCAGGAAAACCTAGACGAAGACGTTCCGTTCTGAGTCCGTTACAAACCACGTTGAAGCGGAGCCATTCCATGGCGCCGTCGGCGGCAAGTGCCGTCGTGACACCCGAAAACTAAAACCGCAGCTTAAACTAATATTATGGCCTCCACAGAAATTCTCCTCGTCAAGCCCGTCGACGGTCTCGGCGGCGAAGGCGACCAAGTCAAAGTCCGCGCCGGCTATGCCCGCAATTATCTCTTGCCCCGCAAGATTGCTGTGCCGCTCACCGGTGCGAATCGCAAGCAGGTGGACGCCCTTAAGAAGCGGCGTGCCGAGCGCGAGCAAACCGAGCTAAATTTGGCTCAAGATTTGGCCAAGAAATTGGAGAAAACCAGTTTGGCGTTTGCGGTTAAGACCGGCGAGGGCGGTCGTATGTTCGGTGCGATCACTTCGCAGGACGTTCACGAAAAGCTCGTCGCCTCGGGCGTCGAACTCGATAAGAAGAAGATTCTCCTCTTCACGCCGGTTAAGACCCTGGGCAAGCACACCGTGAAGATTAAGCTCCACTCCGAAGTCACCGTCGAATTGGGCTTCGATGTTGTTTCCGAAAATCCGATCGAGCCGTCAGCCGCAGAGGTCGCCGCGTCCGCGCCAGCGACCGAGAAGCGCTCAGAGCGCCGTCCCCGCAAGGAGACGCAGGCCTAATCAGCCGCCATTGAGCCTCCGAAGGCCGCGTCTGCTCGTCGGGCGCGGCCTTCCTGCATTTTGCGAATAGAATGTGCAAAAGCTGCCATTGTGGCGGGCGAGCGGCGGGTCCCTAATCTTCTTTTCCCAATGGTGCAAGACGCGTCCAGTAGCCCTGCGCGACCGCCCGCCGGTTCCGGCGGGGGGGTGGGGCGGACGTTGCCGCACAGCCTTGAAGCCGAGGAGTACCTGATCTCCTGCTGTTTGCTCGATGGCCACGACGTGGTATCTCGCTGTCTGGAGGCCCGGATCAGGCCGGAGTCCTTCTACGACCCCAAGCATGGTATTATCTACGAGCGGTTGCTCGATCTGTACAACCGGCAGGCCCCGATCGACGTTTCGGTGCTCGCAGAGGAATTGAAGACCTCGCGACAGTTGGATCAGGTGGGCGGATACGCGTTTCTTACTCAGGTCAGCAGCCGGATTCCGACGACGGCCCAAGCCGGCTACTTTATTGAGCGGGTTCGTGAGCAGGCCTTGTTGCGGGAAATTATCCGTTCTGCCACCGGTGCGGTCGAGGACTGCTACGGCTTCTCAGGAGGTATCGACGAGTTCGTCGACCAGATCGAACAGAAGATTTTCAGTGTGACCCAGAATCGCGTGAGCGAGAGCGCCAAGCAGATGGCTCCAGCCACTAAGGAGGCGATGAACGTCATCACCAAAATGATGATGAAGAAGGGGGAGCTGACCGGAATTTCCTCCGGCTACAAAGACCTCGACGCCCTGTTGTGGGGGTTTCAGAAGACGGAAATGATTATCTTAGCCGCGCGTCCTTCGATGGGAAAGACGTCGCTGGCCTTGAACTTCGCCGAAGCCGCGGCGCTGCCGAAGAAGGGGCCAGCCGCGGCCGTGCTTATCTTTTCGCTGGAAATGGGGGCCTCGCAACTTGCCCTGCGCATGCTCTGTTCGCGCGCCCGGGTGAATATGAAACTTCTGCGCGACGGTCTGCTCTCGAAGAATGGTGACGAGCAAAACCGACTGGTCGAGGCCGCTGACGAATTTTCGAAGTCACCGATCTTCATCGATGACTCTAGCGCCTTATCGATCATGCAGTTGCGGGCAAAAGCTAGGCGCATCCACTCTCGGACGCCGCTCGGCTTTATCATGGTTGACTACCTCCAATTGTTGAGTCCGACCGACCCGCGGGTTCCACGCGAACAGCAAGTCGCGGAAGCCTCGCGCGGATTAAAGGCACTCGCGAAGGAACTCAATGTGCCGGTGCTTGTACTATCTCAGCTTAATCGTGCCTCCGAAAAAGATAACCGTACCCCCCGCTTGTCCGATCTGCGCGAGTCCGGCTCAATTGAGCAGGACGCTGACGTGGTTCTCATGCTGGCCCGACCCCGCGACGCTGACGAAAAATTTCAGGTCGCGGCCGACTCGGCAGAGTTAATCGTTGCCAAGCAACGAAACGGACCGGTAGGAGAACTGAAACTCACTTTCCTTCGAGACATTACCCGCTTTGAAAACTTCCACCAGTAACCCTGTGCGCAGGGTCGCATTACTATGTCTCGCAGCCGTCGGTTTTCTGGCCTTCGGCCTGAGCCATGCGTCCGCGCAAGGTGCTGGAGGTCAGGGGCAACCGCAGCAACCGGCTCCGGTTTATAAGGTCGGGACGGTGACCATTAAGTTCGTCGGGACCGCCAACGTGAACGAGCAGGTGATTCGGGCTAATATGCAGATTCGGGAGGCAGGCGAGTTCGACGAGGTCATCCTCGATCGCGATATCCGCTCGCTTTATCGCACCGGTCTTTTCGAGTTCATCGAGGTGAAGCACGAGGCCGTCGATGCCCAGACCTTCAATCTGGTGGTGGAAGTGACCCCTAAGTTCCGCGTGCTCGCGGTTCGTTTTGAGGGCAACCAAAAGGTTAAGTCCAACCGCCTCGAGAAAGAGGCTAAAGTAAAAGCGAATCAAGCCCTCGATGAGCGGCAGGTTAAGGAAGACACCGAGAAGCTTCGGGAGTTTTACCAGAAGGCCGGATACAATCAGGTTTCGATCACCTACACGATCGAGCGCGACCGCGTGGGCGGCTTCGGCACTGTCGTTTTTAAGATCAAGGAAGGCGCGAAGGTTAAGATCGGTGAAATTCGATTTGCCGGTAACGCCAACGTCACGGCGCGCAAGTTGCGTGGTGTGATTGAGACGAAGAAATGGTGGATGTTCTCTTGGCTCACCGGTTCCGGTCGATTCAAGGACGACCAGTGGGAAGACGACCTCGACAAGCTAAGAGACTTCTATCGCGAGCAGGGTTATCTCGATGTCGAAATTCCCCAGGAAAAGGTCCTCTTTAACTATCCGACGGCGGACAAGCTCGTTTTGGTCATCAATATCATCGAGGGGCGGCGCTATCGCGTGGGTGAAATTGCTTTCGCCGGAAATAATCTCTTCAATAGTGCGCTGCTTAAGCGCGTCGTCCGGCAAAAGACTGGTGTGGTTTTTGTGCCATCTAAACTCGACGGCGATCGCCAGCGTCTAGATGACTTTTACGGCAAGGACGGGTATCTCGATACCCGGGTCCAGCTGATCAGGAAACCGAACATTGCCACCGGTGCAATCGACGTGGAATACAAGATTGCTGAGAGCGATAAGTTCAACGTCGAGTCCATTATCATCGAGGGTAATTCCAAGACCAAGAGCACCGTCATCCTGCGCGAGCTCGTACTCGGTCCTGGTGACGTTTTTAGCACGGTGCTGATGAAAATCAGCCAGCTCCGTCTCGATAACACCCGCTTCTTTGAGAGCGTCGACGTCAGCCCCCAGGAAACGAACATCCCCGGCCGTCGTAACATGCGCATCGCGGTCCGCGAGGGCCGGACGGGCAACCTGACCTTCGGTGCAGGCTTTAGTTCGCTCGAGCGTGCGACGCTCTTCGCCGAAGTTTCCCAGTCCAATTTCGACTTATTCAACCGTCGCTCATTCTTTCAAGGCGATGGGCAAAAGTTCCGACTCCGCATGCAGATCGGTTCACTCTCGAGCGAAGTTGTCCTGTCCTTCGAGGAACCTTGGTTTCTCCAGAAGCAACTTGGACTGGGATTCAGCATTTTCCGTACAAGTTCCGAGTATAACAGTACGTTTTACAGCCAGATTCAGACCGGCTTTGAGGTTTATTTGCGCAAACACCTTTGGGAGCTCTGGAACGGTCGCGTCTCCTACACCTACGAGATTTTCAACATCAAAGATATCTCCCCGTCCGCTTCTGCGATCATCCGCGCCCTCGAGGGTAGCAACGCCTCTTCCAGCATCGGCTTCCAGTTGGAGCGCGACACCCGTGACAAGATCATCAACACGACTTCAGGTAATCGCGTTGAAGTGAACCTCAAATTTGCCGGTGGCCCGCTCGGGGGCAGCAAGATCAACAACAATTACAGCATGGAGTTCCGCGGCTCCCAGTTCTTCCCGGTTTTCGAGACGCAGACGCAGGTTCTCAGCCTCATTGCCCGCGGCGGCGTCGTGCAGAATTTCGGCAAGGCGGCCGACGTGCCGTATTACAATAAATGGTACCTTGGCGGTCCGACGACGCTCCGGGGTTATGAATTCCGTGAAGTCAGCCCGCGCGACGCTTTCAACGAGCCGATCGGCGGCAAGACATACGGGTTCTTCAGCGCCGAGTACTCGCTCGATATCGTCAGCCCGATCCGTTTCGCGTTCTTCTACGACGCTGGCTTCGTCAATCGCAACGCCTACGACTTCAACCCGTCGGCTTACAGTGATAACTTTGGCGTCGGCCTCCGGTTGTTTGTGGCCGGAGCCCCGCTAAGCCTAGACTTCGGAATCCCGTTGACGGGCGACAAGCTCGCCAAGAAGGGCAACCAGTTCAATTTTTCCTTTGGCACCCGCTTCTGATTCTGTTCCGTTCTGCGTTTCCATTTTCCTCCAATACCCATGAAGAACTCCCTCAAATCCCTTGTCGCTCTCGCGGCATTGGCCGCCATTGCGGTCGGCGCTTCCGCCCAACCGGCGGTCAAGATCCTTGTCGTCGACATGGCGAAGCTCTACGACACTCACTACAAGACATTGGAGCAGAACGCCAAGATCCAGGCCGACGACCAGAAGGCCCAGGAAGAGGTCGAGAAGATGAACAAGGAGGGTAATTCCCTCGTCGAGGAGTACAAGACCCTCAACGACCAGTCCAATAACCCTGCGCTCTCTGCCGAGGCCAAGGGTAAGGCGCAGGACACCGCTCAGAAGAAGCTGGAGTCCATTCAGAACAAGCAGCGCGAAGTTCAGACCTTTATTCAAAACACCCGTAACTCGCTTGGTCAGCGCTTGAACAATTTCCGTGGTCTCATGCTGGATGACATCAGCAAGTTCGCTACCGAGATTGCCAAACGCAAGGGAGCCACGCTCCTGCTCGACAAGGCCGGCCCGACGGGCATCGGGATCTCGAGCCTCGTTTATGTCGATGCTGCGTACGACATCACTGACGAAGTTCAGAAGGAATTGAACAAGGATCGCCCGGCGGGCGCTCCGGCTGCTCCCGTCGCTCCCGCTTCGGCAGCGCCGGCCGCGGGTGCAGCCAAGTCTCCGGCGGTTTCGGTCCCCGGTCTGGGGACCAAGAAATAAGCTGATTTAAGGCTTACGCTTTCAGCCCCCGGTCACTCGCGGGGCTTTTTTGTGCCCGTAGGTCGCGTTTGCTGAATTGCACGCCGCCGTTAAACTCGCACGCTGCGACCATGCAGGTTGCGTTTTCAGCGGAGGAAATCTCCCGGATGGTCGGCTCCACGGCTTCGCGCGGGGCTACGACCGAAAACATTCGCGGTTTGGCGGCATTAACTGACGCCACGACCGGCGATCTAACATTTCTTGGCAACGCGAAGTACAAGACTCAGGTTGCCGGTACGCGGGCCTCACTGGTTCTCCTGCCCGTGGGTCACGCGGGCGAGCCGTCGCCGGGCCAGCTTTACGTGTTTGTCGAGAATCCTTCGGTTGCGCTGGCTCAAATCTGCGCGCGCCTTGAGCACGCCTTGTGGCCCAAACCCGTTGCCGGTGTTCATCCGAGCGCGAGCGTTGCGCCGGACGCCAGAATTGCAGCGACCGCTACGATTGGGCCGCTTTGCGTCGTTGAATCCGGGGTAAACATTGGGGAAAGGGTTCACCTTCAAGCGCAGGTGTTTGTGGGCCGCAACGCCTCGGTGGGGGAGGACAGCTGGCTCATGCCTGGAGTGGTCGTGTCCGCAGAGTGCGAACTAGGCCGGCGGGTCCGCCTGCAGCCGGGTGTAATTGTCGGCTCAGACGGCTTCGGGTATGAGTTTTCCAAAGGGCGGCACGAGAAAATTCCGCAGGTGGGGATCGTCCGGATTGGTGACGACGTTGAGATCGGGGCAAACAGTACGATCGATCGTGCCCGTTTCAGTCTTACCACGATCGGCGACGGTACCAAGATCGATAACCTGGTCCAGATTGGGCACAATGTTGTGATTGGACGGCATTGCTTGCTTTGCGCTCAGATCGGCATTGCCGGCAGCAGCACGCTGGAGGATTACGTTGTCTTGGGCGGCCAAGCCGGTGTCGCCGGTCACATCAGGATTGGCAAGGGCACCAAGGCAGGCGGTCGGGCAGGGGTCACTTGCGACCTCGCGCCGGGCAGCTTTGTCAATGGTACGCCGGCGATCCCGTACATGCTCGAGCGGCGGGTGGCCGTGCTGCAGCCGCGTCTCCCGGAGCTGTTCAAACGGGTCGGGGCGTTGGAAGAACAGCTGCTAGATGCAAAAAAGACTTCCTCCTAGGGACTTCGACCCCAACATCGCCGACATCCCATGAGCGCCTCGCGGCTTAAAATTTTCACCGGCAACTCCAACCGTCCTCTCGCCGAGGAAATTTGTCGCTCGATTGGCGAGCCACTCGGTGAGGCGACCGTCACGAGCTTTCCCGACGGCGAGTCCTTTGTGAAGATCAACGAAAACGTCCGTGGTCAGGATGTTTTCATTATCCAGTCCACCTGTCCTCCGACGAACCACAATCTCGTCGAGCTGCTGATCATGATCGATGCGGCCCGCCGCGCCTCGGCTCAGCGTATCACCGCAGTGTTGCCGTTTTACGGATACGCCAGACAGGACCGCAAGGATCAGCCGCGCGTGCCGATTACGGCGAAGCTTGTCGCCAACTTGATTGTTGCCGCGGGGGCGAACCGCATTTTGACCATGGACCTGCACTCGCAGCAGATCCAGGGCTTCTTCGATATTCCGGTCGACCATCTCTATGCATCCCCGGTTTTTTTCAAACATCTCGGTGACACGAAGCGGGACAATTTTGTTGTCTGCTCGCCCGACGTCGGTGGTATGAAGATGGCTGCGGCGTACGCCGACGCCCTTGGGGCTGGCCTGGCGCTCGTGGCTAAGAAGCGCAAGAACGCCACGAACGTTGAGGCGATCAATATCGTGGGCGAGGTTGAAGGTTGTGACATCCTGCTCGTCGACGATATCACCGAAACTGCTGGCACCCTCACCGCCGCTGCTAAAATCCTGCGGGAACACGGGGCGCGGAGCGTCCGCGCTGCGGTTAGTCATTGTATTTTGAACGAAATTGCCGTCGACCGATTGAAGAGCGGGCTGATCGACGAACTCATCACCACGAATTCCACTCCGATCAACAGCCGCGGTCTTCCGTTGACGGTATTGAGCATCGCACCGTTGCTCGGCGAGGCGATCCAGCGCATCAATAGTAACGAGAGCGTGACCGGTCTCTTCCGGGTCAAGGGATTCTAAGCCCGAACCCCAGCTAACCCGGCCGACCGGGGCGCAGGGGAGGTGCGACGGGTTGTGCCCGTCCCGACCCAGAACCTCGTCTACCGAGCCTGATTGCCATGCGATATTTCCACTCGTTTTTGGCTGTAGCCGTTTGGATGGGCTCAGGCTTTCCGCTTTTGGCGGCTAACGCCACGGGGGCTAAGTTGCCTGCCGCACCGGGCGTCAAACCTGCTGTCACGGTCGACAGCTCGCCGATCGGCGACGGCCGAGGGTCAGGTTTGGTCACGAGCTATGCTGATACGCTCGAGGCCGCGCAGAAAGCCGTCGTTTCGGTTTACTCGACCAAGATCGTCAAAGGGCGAATTACGCTGAACCCTTTTTTCCGACAGTTCTTCGGCGACGTGCCAGATCAAGAGCGCGAGAGCAGGCAGGAAGGCTTGGGTTCGGGGGTGATTGTTACGACAGATGGCTTTATCCTCACCAATAACCACGTCGTCGAGGGGGCGGATGAGTTGAAGATTACCCTCAGTGATGATCGTGATTTTGTCGCCAAGGTGATCGGCACGGACCCCAAGACTGATATCGCAGTGTTGAAGATTGAGGCGAGAGACCTGCCGACGGTGACGTTGGCTGATAGTGACCGAGTTAGGGTGGGGGATGTAGTCTTTGCCGTCGGTAACCCTTTGGGGGTTGGTCAGACGGTAACAATGGGAATAGTTTCTGCGAAGGGTCGCAGCCGGCTCGGACTATTGGAAAAGGTTTCCGGATATGAGGACTTCATTCAGACTGATGCGGCGATCAACATGGGCAATTCAGGTGGAGCATTGGTCGATGCCCGCGGACGGCTGGTCGGAATTAACAGCGCAATTCTGTCCCCCTCTCGGGGAAACATCGGAATCGGTTTTGCCATCCCAGTGAACTTGGCGAGGTTTATCATGACCAGCTTGGCTGAGCACGGGACCGTGGCGAGAGGTCACCTCGGGGTGAATAGCGATACGGTTACCGCGGACGTGGCGGATCAATTAGGTTTGCCGAAGCAGACGCGCGGGGTGGTTGTGACTGAAATTGATCCCGACAGCCCGGCGGAAAAAGCGGGGTTGAAGCGCACCGACGTTATCGTGGCGATTAATGGCCACCCGGTTAGTAGTTGGGAGGAGCTGCGTCTCTTGGTGGCTCAGGTTGTGCCGCACACGGTCGCCCAGTTGAAGGTATTTCGCGATGGAAAGGTCCGGATGGTGGCGGTCACGGTCGGCGAAGTGATTGAGAATCCCAACGAACTGTTGGCCGGGGTCGACGTGGCGCCGCTTTCGGCCGAGGCGCGCCGGAGGCTCGGCCTAACGGATCAGCGGTTGAGCGGCCTCATTATTACCGTGGTGTCCGAGGAATCACCTTACCGCGACCGGCTCGCGGAGCATATGGTGATACTTGAAATCAATCGAACACCGGTGCTCGATTTGGCGGCAGCGAAGCAGACGCTTGTTTCAGGTCGCAACCTGCTGGCCGTTTTTGACGGCCGGTCGGTGCGGTTTGTAGTTATCTTCGTCGCGGCGAAATAACCGAGGGCTGGCGGGCGGGTACTTGGCTCAGCTCCCCGGCTTTTGCACCGGAATTTTTGCCAAATGTTCAGGCACTGCTTCTGCGGGAAAGGTCGGGAAGCTCAGCTCGAGTAATGAAACCGCTGGTATATCGAACCGTGTCGTCCCTGCGCTCCGGTCAACCAGCATCGCGACGCCGGCTAACTGACCTCCGGCCTTGCGCACGAGCTCGATACATTCGTTGACGCGTCCGCCTCGCGTGACGACGTCTTCCACAATCAGCACCGCTTCGTTGGGGGCCAGCGTGAAGCCGCGACGGAGGACGAGGATGTTATTTTCCTTTTCGGCAAAGATGTAACGGACTTTGCTTTGCCGGGCGACCTCCTGACCGATGACGAGGCCGCCCATCGCCGGGGCCAGGACGGTGATGAACTTGATGCCTTGGGCGCGGATGTTCTCGAGGAGCAGTTCAGCCAATCGCTCTACTGCTTCCATGTGTTGGCAGACTTGGGCGCACTGGAAGTAGTGCCCACTATGGAGGCCCGAGCGCAGCACGAAGTGTCCTTCAAGTAGGGCGCGGGTACGGATGAAGATGTCGAGGATTTCCTGTTGGCGGGAGCCCATGGAGCTGACGGTGCAGCTCTTTGGCCAAAAAACAAAATCAATTTTGCCTACCCGTAGAAAGATAGATTATGGTCTGCGGTGTTGAATCACACTGCGAAACTACCGTTGGAAGACGAACTGGGCGACGTGATCGACAAAGCGGTTCGGCGCCAAGGTCTGACGTTGGAGAAGCTGGCCGAAGAGACTGAGGTTCCGCTGATGCGCATCTGCGACGCGATTGATTACCGTGGTGATCTCTCTTGCGAGGAATTGCGTCGGATGGCTGCCGTGCTCGGCCTTAACGAGGTGGGGCTGTGCGCGCTAGGCACCGATTGCTATCCTAGACCAGAAATTGGGGCGCTGCCGTTTTGCGTCTGGCCGTTACGCATGCCGCACGGAATCGGGGTGGCGAACGCCTACCTCGTGGGAGAGTGCGGCTCGGGGCGCGCGATCCTCTTCGATACCGGGGGCGGGATCGAGGCGTTGAGCTCGGTGTGGCCGGCGGCTGTTACCGGCATTGACGCAGTCTTCCTGACCCATGTCGAACCTGAGCATGCCGGGGGACTATGCGCCGTGGTTCGTCGCTTTGATGTGTCGGAAGCGTGGTTACCTGAGGGAGCCGAGGCTCCGTGTGGCAGCCCGATCGTCGACGGGCGGAGCAGGAGGTTCGGTAGCATGGTGGTCACCTCATTTGCCACGCCGGGCCACGCCGCGGCCCACAATTGTTACTTTGTTGCGTCCTCTGCGGCACCGCGGTCGACCGGCTTGTTGATATCGGGCGACCTAGTATTCGCCGGTTCGGTTGGAGGGGCGTATTTTTCCGCTGATCTCTTGAAGTCCAGTTTGCGGCGAATGTTACTTGCCGTACCTCCATCAACCGTGATTGGTCCTGGTCACGGCCCACTCACTACAGTGGAAAACGAGCTCCGTTTTAACCCGTTTGTGGTATGAAGAAATGGTCGGGGCGGCGAGATTCGAACTCGCGACCTCTACGTCCCGAACGTAGCGCTCTACCAGGCTAAGCTACGCCCCGACTTTCATTCTGAGGGGTCAAAGGAGCCGTACTGGTCTGAGTGGCGCAAGCAGAAAAAACGGAGATTGCTGGTTCGAACGAAGAAATATCGGCGGAATGTGGCTAACCCCATGTGTCCGTCGCAGGTGGGATTGGGGAGGGCGCAAAATAAGAAGTCTTTTCTTGGACCGGGGAGTTGATGGACGATGGGCTTTGGTCGGCGCTTTGATCTGCTCCGGTTTAAGCGTGGAGATGGCTAGTTTAGTTCCGCTCCGCTTGAGCTGGTCAGCGGGTGAATGTTTTGCCCCTTGCTGCACGGCATAAGCCATGGATTCCCCCCGCTAAGCTAGGATCATGCAGTTCACCCGGTAGTCGCCAAAGAGCGCACCGCTTGGCGTCTTTCAAGGTGTGCAACTTAAAACAACGTTAACGCCTCAGACGGAGGCGAACCAAACGGTGCGGTTAGATTTGGGCACCAAAGACGGGGTAAAGTCGATGCGGATTGGCTTTACCGACCAGCGCCTGACGGCGCACGGCGGGTTGGCGGTGTGGACGCGGTTTATCACGGAGCGGGGACTGCGACAGCAGTTGCGCGCGGTGTTGCCGCATGCGCCGACGAGTCCAAACGCG
>CAIJFT010000312.1 GCA_903820035.1 uncultured Opitutia bacterium | reverse complement strand
AGTGAGAGTGAAAGGGAGAGGGTAAGGAGAAATCAGTGGGCGGTGCACGCAAGGCGCGAAAATGGGCGGACGCGTCGGCCAGTTCGCTGGCGAGCCCTCGGGCGGGACGAGGGGAGAGGCGCTCGCGAGCGAGCTGGCCTACTTCAGGAGCGCCTTGAGGTCACCGAGCGAGAGTTGGGTGGCCACGGCATCGCTGGCCTCGAACACGCCCGCGAGCAGCGCGCGCTTCTCGGCTTGGAGGGCAAGGACCTTTTCCTCGACGGTGCCGGCGACGATCAACTTGTAACTGGTGACGACGCGCTGTTGGCCGATGCGGTGCGCACGGTCGGTGGCCTGCGCCTCGGCGGCGGGATTCCACCAGGGGTCGAAGTGCACGACGGTGTCCGCGCCGGTGAGATTGAGGCCGGTGCCGCCGGCTTTGAGCGAGAGCAGGAAGATCGGAATGTCGGGTCCGGCTTGGAAACGGTCGACGGCCGCCTGCCGGGCCTTGGGTGTCATTGCGCCGTCGAGGTAACAGTACGACAATTCCTGCGTCTCGAGTTCGCTGCGCAGCAGGGTGAGCAGCGACGTGAATTGCGAGAACACCAGAATGCGGTGGCCATCGTCGACCGCCTCGGCGAGGAGTTCGCGAAAGGCCTCGAGCTTGGCGGACTCGGTTTGGTCGGTCTCGCGCACGAGTCGCGGATCACAGCATATCTGCCGCAACCGCAGCAGTTGGGTGAGCGCGGCGAACTTGAGGGTTCCTTCGTTCGCGCCGCCCGCCTCGAGCTCGAACATTTCGCGTTCGGAGCGTTCCTGGGTTTCGCGGTAGAGGGCGGCCTGGGCGGGCGAAAATTCGCACCAGAGCACTTGTTCCAGTTTGTCGGGTAGTTCGGGGGCGACGGTTTTTTTAGTCCGGCGCAGAATGTAGTGGGCGGTTTGCACCCGCAGGCGGTCGTCGTACCACGCGCGCTCATCGCCCCGCAGGCCGCCGGGGACCTTGGTCAGATAGCCGGGCAGCAGAAATTCGAAGAGCGAGCGCAGGTCGTCGAGGGAGTTTTCCAGCGGCGTGCCGGTGAGCAGGAAACGCGAGGTCGCGCGCAGGGCCCGGAGGGCGGCGGCGTTTTGTGAACGCCGATTTTTAATATGCTGCGCCTCGTCGGCGATCACCGTGGCAAACTCGAGGGCCGTGAACAGCAGTTGGTCGCGGGCCAGCGTGCCGTAACTTGTGATGACCAGGTCGTGGGCGGAAAAATCGGCGGCCGATGCCAGCCGATGATCCGCGTGGTGAACAAATACGCGCAGTCCGGGCGCGAAGCGGGCCGCCTCCCGCCGCCAGTTTTCCAGGAGTGAAGCCGGGCAGACGACGAGGGATGGGGCGGCGGAGGGTTCGCGGGTGGAGGGTTGAGCGGGGAGGGCCCCGACCCGGAGCGTGAGCGCGCTGAGCAGACCGAGGGCCTGCAGGGTTTTGCCGAGGCCCATTTCGTCGGCGAGGATACCGCCGAGGGCGTGGCGGTGGAGGTGCCAGAGCCAGGCGACTCCGAGGCGCTGATACGGCCGGAGCAGTGACTCCAGCGCCGCGGGCAACGGGGCCGGGGCAAGGCGCGAGAGGTTGCGCAGCGCGGCGCTCCGCGTGAGCCAGGTCGCGGGCGGCTGAAAGCCGGGCGAGATCTCCTCGAGAATTTCCTGGGCCTCGGCAAGACGGGAGGCCGGGATCCGGTGCGTGCGGCGCGGGGCGACCCCGGCACCGGGATCGCCGGAGAGTGAACGTTGCGCAACCGCGAGTTTCTCCAGTTTGGCGGCGTCGAAGAGATAAATTTTTCCGGCCGCTTCGACATAGCCGCGGCGGCCGGCGACGGCGGTCCGCAGCGTGGCCTCGTCGGCGGCGCCGGCCTGCAGCGCGAGCGTGAGCGAAAAATCCTCGCCGGCGGGCGCGACGACGGCGGCGACTTCGACCGCCCGGAGGTGGGCGGTGTTTTTTTGGAAGTTCGCGGTGAACTCGGCGTCGAAGGATTGCCGGAGGCGGCCGGCGTGGGCGGCGAGAAAGGTCAGGGCCTTGTGCCGGTCCCGCAGCCACCATTTGCGGTTGGAAGGTTCGAGGATGAAGCCGTTCTCCTTCACCAGCGCGAGGGTGTCGGCGTAGCGCGGGTGTTCGCGCGAGGGCAGCGTGAGCGCGAGGAAATGTTCCGAGCCGTCGACGAGTAGCGGACTGTAGCCGGCGTTGGGCTTGGCCCGCGAGGGGGCGGCGACCGCGGCGGTCGAGGTCGTCGCTTGCGGCGCTTCGGCTTCGGCGAGCAGAGCGGCGTGTGGCCAAGGGGTGGTGCGTCCGTCTGTGACGAAGATCGGCTGTCCGCCGGCGGCGGCGGTGAGTTCACGGAGTTGGGCGCGGGTCAGCTGGATGAACTTCGGCGGGCTGCCGGCTCCGGACCAGCGCTGTAACAGCGCGAGCGCGGGCAGAAGGGAGGGATCCGGTGCGACCTGCAGATCCAGCTCGACGCGCAACGGGACCGCGTTGCGACCAACAGCGGCGGCGAGATTGGGCGGAAGATGAAAGCGGAGCATCGGGGCGGAGCGTGCTTCGGTGCCTGATTTCCGCCGCGCCGGCGAGCGAATCCGGTGGGTCGGGGCTTCGGGAGGCACGCGGCCGCACGTGGAAGGCGACGACGTAGCCAGAAAATGGAGACGCAAGGGAATCCCGGCGGCAGGCGACCGCCGGCCCGGTTTGCGGGTGGGGGAGGCTCCCCGCCAGGTGAGTGGGATTCCCCGACGGGTGGGGGCGGATTCGGGGCCGTTTGTCGGCAATGCTTACGGTTTTAGGGCCGTGGCCGGGCCGAATCGGAGGTGCGTTAAATTACTTAGTAAATTCTTCGGGTGCGTAAACCGCACCCCGGTGGGATCTAACGTCGGCGTTCCCCCAAAATCGCGGATTTATTCCGCCGGTTCGGTGCACCGCGCACGGTTCGTGCGGTCATTCCGCCCTGTGAGTACATCCCATCGTTACCTCTGGCGGGCGCGGCAGTACTGGGCGGCGCTCCTGATTACCCTGGCCATAGCCGAGTCCGCCCAAGGTGCGACCCGGTGGGCCACGTTGGAAGCGATCCATTATATCGAAAATCCCAACAACCTGACGCGGCCCGGTCCGCGGGGTGAGCTCGGGCCTTACCAGTTCCGCGCGATGACTTGGCGCATGCACACCTCGACGCCCTTTGTCCGGGCGATCGACCGGGAGACGGCCGACGAGGTGGCGGTCCGCCACTACGAGTGGATCAAGCGTGGCCTTGAGTCGGCGCGGATGCCGGCGAACGCCTATACCATCGCGTTGGCTTGGAATGGCGGCTTGTCGGCGGCGGTGGCGGGCAAGTCGCCCCGCGCGGCGCACGACTACGCGCAGCGGGCGGCCAACCTCGCGGCCGACATCGACGGCAAACGCAACCCTGTCGTCGCGACCATGACGCCGAACTTGCGCTGAGCAGACTCACGCGGTTGCGGATTGGTCGCTCAAACTCAATGCTCAGCTTTCGCCGGCGTGCGGCGGTTGAGTCTCCGGCGTCGGCCCGCCGGTGGGCCGACGGTTCATTCTCGCTCCCGGACGAGGAGCCCGGCCAGCGGCCGGGCCTACCTTGCCGCCCGGCGCTTTTCGCTTACTCGCGTCCGGCGGCCCATAGGAGGCCGCGGGAGAGCAGGGTGATGAAGACCGGATCCTTCCACGTGTCGTTGCTGTGCCCGAACGTGGTGCCGAAGATGCGGGTGCCGTGGTAATCGTTCGTCCAGATTACGGTCTGCACGGATTGGTCCTTCTCGCTCACCGACGTCGCAAGGGAAGTCGTCTTCGGCCAGAGTTTTTCGAGGATATAGAGCTCGTCCATCGGGCTGGTCCACACCGCGGGGAACCCGCGGAGCGCCGGGTGCTGCGTTGCCACCGCCTTGACCGGATACTTGCTCTGGTGGTCGTGCCGGCGGCTGGTGACGCCGAGAAACTCGCGCCAGTCGTCGACCGTCGCGGCGCGATAACTGTGCATCGCGCAGTGAATCACGATCGCGGGTTTGCCGGCCTTGTGCGCCGCGGTGATCTTGCGGATGTAGGCGACGTCGGTCGTGTCGGCGAAGCACTCGTTGTGCACGATGACGTCGTAGGGCTTGGCCCAGTCCGGGTTGTCGTAGAGTGGAATCTGGCCGCGCGTGCCTTTGCCGCCTTCATTCACGACGGTCCACGTAAAGTGGCCGAATTTCTGCGAACCCTCGGTCAGGGCCTTGGCCTGCAGGTCGTAGTCGTGGCAGCAGCCGCCCGTGATGAGCAGGGCCCGGATGGGAGCGGGTGCGGCGGTGACGCCGGCGATCAGCAGGAGCGAGAAGACGAGGAGGCGGAGTTTCATGCGGGGTAAGTTTATTGGAGCGTGAGCGTGACTTGGCGGAGATCCATCACCTGTTTGCCGGCGACCTGCTTCGCCCGGAGGGTGAGCTGGCCGCGACCGGCCTCAAGTTTGACGGTGCCGAGTTCGAGGGCGTGAAAGTCCTTCAGGTAGGATTCGCCGACGCGCGGGACCCGATCCTCGTTTTTGATCAGCGGCGGATCCCAGGCCGGCGCGACTTTTCCGGAGAGCGACGCGGCGTTGAAGGCGACCTCGATGGCCGAGCCGGCGTCGGCCGCGGGGCACGTATAACTGAGCGCGACGGCGTAGGTGCCGGTTTGATGCACCTCGATGTCCCAGGTGATACTATCCTCCGGGCTGGTCCAGTTCGTGAAATAAGAGGAGTTCGGGGCGTTGGCGCTGCGGCGCACGCCGCCGTGGGGCACGCCGTCGCGCGCGGGCAGGGGAGCGCGGGGGAACTCACGATAACCGACCGGGAAGGGCCGGCCGTCATTGGCGACCTTGGCGTTGCCGCCGCCCTTTTTGCCGCCCTTGACGGCGGTTTTCGAGGCCGGCGCAGCGGCGCCATCGGCGCCAAAAACCGCGCTGCGCCAGGTCGTGACGGCGTCGGTGAATCGGGTCGTCTCCGCGGCGCGGGCGGCACTCACGTCGGTCTGCTGGCCCGGATCGGCCGTCATGTCGAAGAGTGCGCCCTTGGCGTCGAAGCGGTAGCGCTGGGAGCGCGCGCTCACGTTGCCGTTCTGATGCGAGAAGATGAGTCGGTCCGGCCAGTTGCTGGCGGGGCCGAAGAGCAGCGGCGACAGATCGACGCCGTCGAGCGGCTTGGTGCCGACGCGGGCGACGCCGGCGAGCCGGGTCAGCGTGGGCAGCAGATCGATGGCACCGGCGATTTCCGGCACGGTGCGGCCGGAGGGGATACGGCCGGGCCAGCGGATGAGAAACGGCGCGCGGACGCCGCCCTCGTCGGTGGTGCCCTTGCGGCCCTTCATGCCGCCGTTCCAGCGCCAGCTGTTCGGGCCGTTGTCTGAAAAATAGATGACGATCGTGTTTTCGCGGAGCTTGAGTTCATCGAGCCGGCGCAGGATGCGGCCGACGTTTTTGTCGAGGCTCTCGGTCATCGCCAGGACGCAGCGCGTGACGGGCAGGTCCTCCGTGTCGCCGTCGAGGCCGCGTTGCACCACGGGATCATTGGCAAAATGCTGCCAGTGTTCCTCGGGGACGCAGAAGGGCGAGTGGGGCGTGTTGTAGGGGACGTAACAGAAGAACGGCTTGGCGCGGTTCTGCTCGATGAAGGCAAGCGCGTGGTCGGTCAGGTCGTCGGTGATGTAGCCTTTGCCGCGCACCGGCTGGCCGTTGTGCTCGAGCGGGGCGTCGAAGTACTGGCCCCAGTGTCCGGAGGTGAAGCCGTAATATTCCTGAAAGCCGCGGGCGTTGGGGTGGTAGGGCCACTGGCTGCCGTTGTGCCATTTGCCGAAGGCCCCGGTGGTGTAGCCCGCGGCGACGAAGGCTTCGGCCAGCGTGCGTTCATCGAGATTGAGGCGTTCCTGGCCGGTACTGACGCCGCGCACGCCGCCGCGCGAGTGGTAGCGGCCGGTGAGGAATTCGGCGCGGGTGGGCGCGCACACCGGGCAAACATAGAAGCGGTCGAACACGACGCCGTCGCGGCCGATCGAGTCGATGTTCGGGGTCCGGATGTTCTTGTTGCCGTTGATGCTCAAGTCGCCCCAGCCCTGGTCGTCGGCAAGAATGACAACAACATTCGGGCGGTCGGCGGCGCGGAGGGATGTCAGGAGCAGGGCAACGAGCAATGCGGCGGCGAATTTCATCGGGAGGGGTGTCCACGAGTTGAGGGCGGCGCGGTGCGACCTCAAGCCACATCGGTGGGTGGCCGCGTGGGAACGGGGCGAAAGCGTCGCGGCCTGGAGGCGGCCGCGGGCTGCGGCTGGGTTACATCCCCGGGAACCCGCCGCCCTTGCCCTTCATCGCCTCCATCTGGCGCATCATCTTCTTCGCCCCGCCGCCCTTCATCATCTTCATCATTTGCTGCATCTGCTGAAACTGTTTCATCAGCTGGTTGACCTCGACGATCTTGACGCCGGCACCGTCGGCGATGCGCTTGCGGCGGTTGCCGTTGAGAATCTCGGGCTTCCGGCGTTCCTGCTTGGTCATCGACTTGATGATGGCCTCGGTGCGGGCCATCTGCTGATCGGCGCCTTCGGGCAGCTGCATGCCGCTCATGCCGGGGATCATGCCCATGATGCTCTGCATTGAGCCCATCTTCTTCACCTGCTGCATCTGCGCGAGGAAGTCCTCCAGGTCGAACTCCGCCTTGCGCATCTTCTCGGCCATCTTTTCGGCCTCTTTGTGGTCGATCGTCTCCTGCGCCTTTTCGACCAGGGTGACGACATCGCCCATGCCCAAAATGCGCGAGGCGAGGCGGTCCGGATAAAACGTGTCGAACTCCGAGGTCTTTTCGCCGGTGCCGATGAATTTGATCGGCACGCCGGTGACCGACTTGATCGAAAGGGCGGCGCCGCCGCGCGTGTCGCCGTCGAGCTTGGTCAGAATCAAGCCGGTGAGTTGCAGGGCCTCGTGGAAGGTTTTGGCGACATTGACCGCCTCCTGACCGAGGGCGCCGTCCGCCACGAGCAGCACCTCGTCGGGTTGAATCTTGGCGCGCAGCTTTTTCACCTCCTCGATCAGGTCGGCGTCGATCTGCAGCCGGCCGGCGGTGTCGAAGATGATGCAATCGGCGGCCGCGGTCCTGGCGGCGTCGAGGCCGGCGACGCCGATGGCGGGCACGTCCTTGGAGACGCGGTCGGCGTAGAAGCCGAGCTCCTCCTGCTTGGCGAGGATTTCCAGCTGGTCGATGGCGGCGGGCCGGTGGACGTCGACGCCGACGACGAACGGACGATAGCCGCGCTTTTTAAGGAGCTTGCCGAGCTTCGCGGTGGACGTGGTTTTGCCGGAGCCGTGCAAGCCGACCATCAGGATCTTCAACGGGCGGGCGCCGCTGAGGCTGGTGGTGCCCTCGCCGAGCAGGCGGACGAGTTCGTCGTGGATGATCTTGATGACTTGCTGGCCGGGGGCGACACCCTTGAGGACTTCCTGGCCGACGCATTGCTGTTGGATGCGTTCGACAAATTCGCGGGCGACCTTGAAATGCACGTCGGCCGCGAGCAGGGCGGTGCGCACCTCCGCGAGGGCGGCCGCCATGTTTTCTTCGGTGAGTTTGCCGACGCCCCGCAGGTTGCGGAGGGCGTTGCCGAGCTTTTCGGTGAGGGAGTCGAACATGGGAATCCAAACCGTTGGGGCATTTCACGGGCCGAGGCAACTCGCGTGTGCAGGCGCTCGGGAGGGAGCGCGCAGTCCGCTGCGGGCGCCCGGCGCGGCTTGCCACCGGTATGATCAGGAACCGCTCCGCCGGCGCGCAGCGGCTCCGCCCGGGGCGGAAAGGACCTTCAGGCGGGCGCGAAAGGCCTCCACGATTTGGCCGATCCAGGCGTTTTCAAAGCGCCGCCGCAGGGCGAGGGCGAAGTACTTTTCCACCAGCCCCGGTACGCGTTGGACGAACTTGAGATCCCGCGTGTGCAGGTCCCGCTCCACGACGATTTGGGAGACGAGGGCGAGTCCCTGCCCGGACAAGGCCAGAAGTCGCAGCAGCGCCATGTCATCCACCTCGGCCCGGATGTCGGGTTCGATCCCCGCGTTGGCGAGCAGCAGATCGAAGTCGAGCCGGACGTGGCTCTGGTGGCTGGGCAAAAACAGGGGCTGGCCCCGCAGTGAGTGGGGAAAACGCAAGGCGCGCGAACCGGCGCGCGCATTTCCCGCAAGGTAAACCGGCACTTCGCCGAGGAGATGATTGAAGACGTTGCGCTCCTGATCGGCCCGCAGGGGAATGTTGGAGAGCACGAGGTCCAGCCGGTGCTCCTGCAGTTGCCGGACAAGATCGTCGAGCGGCCCGGCCACAATCACCAGCCGAGTCTGGCGGTCCGCCAGCAGCGGTTGGATAAAGTCGAACTGGAGGTTCTTGGACAAGGGCCCGACCGCACCGAGGCGCAGCACGCGCTGGGCGGAGTGGGTCGACTGCCGGAAGCGGGTGAGCAGCTCGCGGCCGGTCTCAAAGATGATCTCGGCGTGCTGCAGGGCCACGCGGCCGGGTTCGGTCAGGTGCAATTCGCGGCCCCGCCGGTCGAACAGCGGCTGGCCGAGCCACGCTTCGAGCTCGCGCAGTTGTTCGCTCAGGGTGGACTGCGAGATGTTCAGCGTCTCGGCCGCGCGGGTCATGCTCCGGTGGCGGGCGATCATCCAAAAATGCCGGAGGTGATGATAATTCAGCCACTCCGGCGTCTCCAAGGCTTTGCTCATTCGTTCGGAAATACCGATCGGTAGAATGGAAACAATCTGTTTTTAAGAAACAGAAAAAGTCGCTAGGATCCACGGGAATGAATCCGCCGACCTCCCCGCACCGCCAACCGGAAATTTCCGGCGCCCGGGGCTCGGTCTTGCAGCCATGAACTTCGACGTGCCCCAGGCGCTTTCGGCGAATCTCCTTTCACCGGCGGTCCTTTTTTTCGGGCTCGGGGTGGGGGCGGCGCTCCTGCGGAGCGACCTCAAATTCCCCGAGCCGCTGTATGTGACCCTGACGATCTACCTGCTGACCGCGCTTGGCTTCAAGGGCGGGGTGGCGATCCATGAGGCCGGGTTCGCCACGGTGATTATCCCCGCGGTCGCCGCGATGCTGCTGGGGGCGGTGATCCCGCTTTGGACGTACCCGTTGCTCCGCTTTGGCGGCCGGCTCCGGCCGGTCGATGCCGCGGCGATCGCGGCGCATTACGGCTCGGTGAGCGCGGTGACGTTCATCACCGCCACGAACTACCTGAAGGGCATCAACGAGCCGTACGAGAGCTACGCCACGGCGTTCCTT
>CAIJFT010000311.1 GCA_903820035.1 uncultured Opitutia bacterium | reverse complement strand
TTCAAGCAGCGCGTCGGTTGCGCCCAAGCCATTCTGCATGATCCGGCGGTGCTCGTGCTCGACGAACCGACCGACGGCCTCGACCCGAACCAAAAGAACGAGGTCCGTGCGCTGATCAAAAACATGGCCACCGAAAAGGCCGTGATCCTTTCGACCCACATCCTTGAGGAAGTGGACGCCATCTGCAACCGGGTGATCATCATCTCCCAAGGCAAGGTGGTCGCCGACGAGACGCCCGAGCGTCTCCGCGCCCGCAAGCCAGGCGCCCGCCTCGACGAAATCTTCCGCGACCTGACCCGCGGGGATATCTGATAAAAACCGAACCAGGAGACCAAACCGGACCAAAGGACCAAGAGACGCTCCGAGCACTCTTACTCCTTTTGATTCTTGGTCCCTTGGACCCCGGTCTCTTGGTCTCTTAGTTCCTTAGTCTTTTAGTCTTTTGGTCCCTCAGTCCTTTCCCAAAGCCATGCGCCAAATCACCCCGATCTTCAAACGCGAGTTCTTCGGCTATTTCCGTTCGCCGGTCGCGTACGTGTTCCTGATCGCGTTCCTCGTCATCTCCGTGTCGCTCGCGTTCTCGCGCTACGGCGGCTTCTTCCGCGCCGGCGTCGCGGGCATGGAGAGCTACTTCACGTTCTTTCCCTGGCTCTTCATGTTCATCGTGCCGGCCGTTGGTATGCGCCTCTGGTCCGAAGAAAAACGCTCCGGTACCGTCGAACTCTTGTTCACGCTGCCGATCACCACCCTCGAGGCCGTCCTCGGCAAGTTTCTGGCCGGCTGGGCCTTTCTCGCCCTCGCCATTGTGCTCAGCTTCCCGATGGCGATGACCGTCGGCTATCTCGGCAACCCCGACTGGGGCGTGATCGCAACAACCTACTTCGGCGCGATTCTCATGGCGGGCAGCTACCTCGGCGTCTGCGCCCTCACCTCAGCCTTCACTAAGAACCAAGTGATCAGCTTTGTCCTCAGCCTCGGAGCCTGCGCCGTGCTACTGTTCCTCGGTTTCAGCAGCTTCACCGACACGCTCGAGGGCCTGCTTCCGGTGGTCTTCGCCGATGCTCTGGCGAACTTCAGCTTCATCACCCACTTCGACGCCTTCACCAAGGGCATCATCGATCCAAAGGACGTGCTGTTCTTCCTCTCGCTGATGGGCTTCTCGCTTTTCCTCAACGTCGTCGTCCTCGAACGCTAAACTTTCGCGCCACCCATGAAACCCGGAAGCAAAGCCCTCGCCATCGTCCTCCTGTTCGTTGGCCTCGTCTTGGTCAATTACCTCGCATCCTCAGTACCCGTGCGGGTCGACGCGACCGCCGAGTCCATCTACTCGCTGTCCGCCGGCACCAACAAGATGCTCGGCAAGATCGAAGAGTCCGTCTCCATCGACCTGTATTTCTCAAAGGATGCCAACGGCCTCCCGATCGCGTACAAGAACTACGCCGCCCGCGTGCAGGAGATGTTGCGCCAGTACGTCCGCGCCTCGCGAGGGAAGCTGACGCTCAACATCGTCAATCCGCGCGCCGACACTCCCGACGAGGAGAAAGCCACCGCCTCCGGGCTCACGCCGCAGGTCGCGCAACAGGGCGGCGAGCAATTTTTCTTCGGCCTCGTGGTCACGCAGGCCGACCAGCAGAAGGCGATCCCGGCCTTCACCCCGCAACGGGAACAGTTCCTTGAGTACGACCTCTCGAAGCTGATCTACAGCGTACAGCAGGTCGACAAGCGGAAGCTCGGCCTCATCACGAGTCTGCCGCTGCAGGGCACCAACCCGCAGGAGATGCAAATGATGATGATGATGCGCCGTCAGCCGCAGCCGTCCCAGATGGTCATGGCCGAGCTCGAACAGTCGTTCCAAATCATCAGCGTCGACGCCAACGCCACCGAGCTGCCCGCCGGCCTGGACGCCCTCATGATCGCCCACCCGCAGGGCCTCGCCCCCAAGCTGCAATTCGCGATCGATCAGTTCCTCCTCGGCGGCAAGCCGGTCTTCCTCGCCGTCGATCCGTCGTCGCAACACTTCAAGCGCCAAAGCAACCCACAGCAGGCCATGATGGGCCAGGGGCCGCAAAACGTCTCGAGCGACCTCCCCACGCTCCTCAACGCCTACGGCGTCCAATACGACGCGCAAAAAGTCGTCGGTGACCTCGAAAACGCCACCCAAGTCCAGACCGGCGGCGGCGGCGTCGCCCGCTATCCCATCTGGCTCAGCCTCCGCGGCCCGGAAGCCTTTAATTCCAAATCCCTGCCCACCGCCCAGCTGAAATCCGCGATGTTTATCGAGTCTGGCAGCATCGCGAAAACGGAAGGATCCACCCTCACGTTCACCCCGCTCGTCGAAACCTCCGCGCAAACGGGCGATATCGCCAGCATGATGCTGCAGTTTGCGCAACCCGACGACATCGCGAAGCAAATCACGGCCAGCGGCAAGAAGACGATCGCCGCCCTCGTGACCGGCAAGTTCAAATCGGCCTTCCCCGACGGCGCGCCGAAGGATGAAAAGCCCGCGGACGACCCGACGAAGAAGGACGCGCCCAAGAAGGAGGAACCGAAGGTCGCCGACGCGCTGAAGGAATCGAAGACGAGCTCGACGCTCTTCGTCATCGCCGACACCGACTGGCTCTTCGACGACTACAGCGTCCGCAAGTTCAACTTCTTCGGCCAAACCGCCGCCGAGCCGTTCAACGACAACATGGCCTTCGCGGCCAATACCATCGAGTTCCTCGGCGGTTCACAGGATCTCATCACCATCCGCGGCAAAGGCACCTCGCTCCGCCCCTTCGATGTCGTGCGCAAGATGGAAGCCTCCGCCCAGAAGCAATATCAGGCCAAACTCACCGAACTCGATACGCGCCTGCAACAGGTGCAAACCAAGTTGACCGAGCTTCAGGGTAAGAAGGGCGAAGGCAATCGCCTCATCGCAACGCCGGAGATGACCAAGGCCATCGAGGAATTCCAGAAACAGCAGGCCACGATGCGCGGCGAACGCCGGGAAATCCGCCGCGCCCTCCGCGAGGACATCGACCGCCTCGAGAACCGCCTGCTCGTGATCAACCTTCTCGCCGGTCCGTTGTTCATCGGCGTACTCGGCTTCTGGTTCAGCCGCAGCCGGAAGAAGTGATCCCGACACCCCAGACCACCTCCCACCCACTCCGCGTGCTCCTCCACTCCATCCGTTTCCCGCGATGAAAATCAAAACCATCATCGTCTCCGTCCTCGTGCTCGCCGCGCTGTCCGTCGTCGCGTTCCTCGCCCGCCGACCCGCTCCGCCGCCATCATCCGACGCCCGGATCGACCAGTCCCTTGTTGACCGCGCCGCCGTCGAAAAGACCGTCAAGCTGCGCTTCAGCGACGCGGGCAAAAAAATCGAACTCGTCCGCCAGAGCGATGGCACCTGGCGCGTTCCGTCCTACTACGACCTCCCCGCCGACTTCGGCAAACTGTCCGGCTTCATCGGGACCCTGACCGACGCCAAGCTGCAGCGCCTCGTCACCAGTAACCCCGAGCGCATCGCGCGCCTCGAGTTCAAGGACACGAAGATCGAGCTGCTCGACGCCGCCGACAAAGCAGTCGTCACGCTTACCCTCGGCAAGAACGCCGAGACCGGCGGCGGTCGTTTCGTCCGCTTCGGCGACGAGAACAAGGCCTACCTCGCCAACCTCAACGCTTGGCTCGATACCGAGGCCAAGAATTGGGCCAACGCCGAGCTGCTCAGCCTGAAGGCCGACGACATCGCGAAGATCGAAATTCCGTTTGCCGAAGGTGGCCCGATCAGCGTCTCGCGCGCCAAGAAGGACGACGCGTGGACCGCGGACAAGACGCCCGCCGGCCAGAAGGTCAAAGCGGAGAAAGTTTCGGCCCTGCTGGGCTCGATCGGCACGATCCGGTTCTCGGAGACTACGGCCACCGACGACGCAAGCATCGGGCCGGCCAAGGCCAACCTCCGCACCTTCAAGGTCACGACCTTCGACAACAAGACCGTGACCGTTGCCCTCGGCCGCAAGCCCGAGGAAAAGAAACTGAAGCCCGTGGCGCCGTCGGCCGACGGCAAGACCGGCCCCGCGGCGCTCGGCAGCGTCGCCGATCTCGCGAAGAAGGACGATAAAAAGGACCCGACCCAGCCCGGCGCAGAGAAGAAGGACGACAAGCCACTCGCGCCGGAATTTGAAACGATTCCTGCCGGCCCCGTGTTCGCCTTCGTGACGCACAGCGACGGTGCCGCTCCGATCAATGCGCTCATGCAGAAGCGCGCCTACCAGATCGCCGAGTTCTCCTTCACCGGCCTGCCGCAGAAGGCGGACGAGCTTTTCGAAGCAGCCGCGCCGCCGGCCCCGGCCCCCACTCTGGAAGCGAAAAAGTAACGTCCCCTTAACTGGAGCCACCTGGCTCCAATTGCGGTAACGAAAAAGCACGGGAAAACCCGTGCTTTTTTATGACCGGTTGCGCGATTCGGCCGCACCCCAAAGGTCATGTTTCGCGCTTGGCCGTCCGCGCTGGTGCCATCGGAATGAGTAGTGCCTCGTCACCGTTCTTGTCGCGGTTTCCGAAAATTCGTTTCCGTGTTGGAGCGTGGAACCAACGCGTCCGGCTCACTGAGGAATATAAGAAATCCTGAGATCCAAAACCCGGATTGATTTTGCGTAGTAACGTCTAGCAATCGCAACCACAATGCCCCCAGCGAAATACAAAGGGCTCACTACTTCGGTTGCCCCACCGTCCGAATCGAATCTTTACACGCATCAACGCTTCCTTATGCGTTGATGCGACGATGACACCCGATCGCCCGATCTCCGACTTGTTCGCGCAGCGCCGCCCACTTCGATCCCTCGAATTTTTCCCGCCGAAGGACGACGCCGGCGTCGAGGCCCTGCGCGGCGCCGCGACCGCTCTGCGGCGCATGAATCCGGATTTCGTGTCCGTGACCTACGGCGCCGGCGGTACAACCCGTGATCGTACCGCTCAAGTCAGCGCAATGCTGAAGGCGGAATTCGGCTTCACCGTCATGCCGCACCTCACCTGCGTCGGTCACAGTCGAGCCGAACTCACGGACCTCGCGGATCGCATTCACGCCGGCGGTTTCCGCAACATCATGACCCTGCGGGGCGACCCCCCGAAGGGTGCCGCGGAGTTTCAGGTGACCCAAGGTGGACTCCGCCATGCCGACGAGCTCGTTTCATTGCTCAAAGCCAGGCATAGTGACCTGTGCCTCGGCGTCGCGGGCTATCCGGAGAAGCACCCGGAGGCGTCCTCGCTCGACCTCGATCTGACCAATCTCAAGCGCAAGGTCGACGCCGGCGCGGCGTTTGTAACGACCCAGCTCTTTTTCGACAACACGGTCTATTACCGCTTCGTCGAACGATGCCGTACCGCGGGGATCCATGTCCCGATCGTTCCGGGCATCATGCCGGTCCTTTCGCTCAAACAGGTCCAGCGCTTCACGCAAATGTGCGGCGCCTCCCTACCCCAGCAACTGATCACGCGACTTGAAGTTGCAGCGGAGAACACCGACGTGCTTGAAACCATCGGGATCGACTGGGCCCTGACGCAAATCCGCGGCCTGCTCGCCAACGGCGCCCCGGGCTATCACCTTTACATCATGAACCGCGCGAAGGGGGCCCTCGCGCTCACGGCGGGTCTCGCGGCTTAGCGGCGCCCAACCGACCGCGCTCAACGAGGACATCGCCGCCCGGCTCACCCTCCCGCAAACACCGGCCTGAATCCGGCTTCACTGAGGATCCGCGCAATCGTGTCGCGCTGGTCGCCCTGAATTTCGATCGCGCCATCCTTCACCGTACCGCCGCAGCCGCACGCACCGCGGATTTTTTTCGCCAACTGCTCCTTCTCGGGCAGGCCAATCCCGACGAACCCATCGATTACGGTCACGGTCTTGCCGCTACGTCCACCTTTCTCGCGCCGGATATCGACGCGTCCGCGATTCTTGGCCGGCGCCGCCGGCTTGGTTCCGGAGCGGGCCGAGGACGGCGATGTAGCCACCGACGGCAAACCGGTGCTGCTCAAAGCGGCAAAAGGATTTTGCCCGAGCCCTTGGCCTCCATCGGTCGCAACTTTATCGGAGTTCATCGCGACGCCTCCCGCCCTGCCCGCCCTCCGCACACTCCAACTGGAATGTCACTGGACCCACCCAGAAACATCACCGCCTTGGCATAGCTGCGGTTCTGCAGAAAGTGAACAAGCTGCGGATGCAGCCCCGCCCGGCCGCGCTCGAGGAAGTCGTCGAGTTTGGCCATTTCCCCAGCAACGCCCAGACCGTCGGCGGCCTTGATGGCCGACAGCAACGCGGTGAGGGATTCCTTGATTTGTGTCTCCATGAGCGAAGGTCGATCTAAACAGAATGTTCCTCCGCGTGTTACCGGCGCCTAGTCCGATTGCAATCCCCGAGCCGGGGCCAGCCATCTCTTGACCATAGGCAGGCGCAAGGCAGACATGGCGAAAACCCCGCGCACCCCATGCCCCTTTCCCGTCGCTATTTCATCTCATCGCTGACCGCCGCCACACTCGCCGTGCACCTGACCGCGGCGGAACTGGAGCCCGTGATCGTGGGATCAGGGGCCTTCCGCTATCGCTTCAACGACCACTGGGCGAAACTCCCACCCCAGATCAAGTGGGGGCTTACCCACGGGGTCGTCGTCGACCAACGCGGCTTCGTGCATGTTTTCCACACTTCTCGCGCAGATTCGCCGAGCAAGGACTGCGTCGTGGTCTTCGACCCGAACGGCAATTTTGTCCGCTCCTGGGGCGAGCAATTTTTCGGCGGCGCCCATGGATTTGATCTGATCGTCGAGGACGGACGCGAAATCCTCTACGTGACCGATCTGCAGAAGGGCCTTTTCAAGATGACCCTTGATGGCCAGCCGTTGTGGCACGTCGCAAAGCCAGATTGGTATGCCGGCAAGGATCTCAAGTATCGCCCCTCCAATGTTGCCGTGGCCCCGGATGGCGACGTGTACTTGTCCGACGGTTACGGCTCCTATTACATCCACCATTTCCGGCGTGACGGGCGCTACGTTCGTACTTTTGGTGGTCCCGGTGAAGCGGCCGGTCAGACCCAACATCCGCACGGACTGTTCGTCGACCGGCGCGGATCGGAACCGCTGCTCGTCATCGGCGAAAACGATCCCAAGGGCGAAAAGCCCGGCCGCCTGCAGGCGCTCTCCCTTGACGGCGAGCACCGCCGCTTCCTGCCGACGCCGGTCCGCTCGCCGCGCCACTTCGACCAGCAGGGGAAATTAGCCGTGATTCCGGACCTCGACGCCCGCGTGACGCTGGTCGATGAAAACTACCGGACGGTCGCCAATCTTGGGGACGGATGGACGAACAAGACCGAGGTTCGCACGCTGCGCACCAAGACCAGCGATCAGTTCACACCGGGAAAATTTGTTTGTCCGCACGACGCCGCGTTCGCCGCCGACGGTAGCATCTTCATCGCGGAGTGGGTGGCCTACGGCCGCTTGGTGAAGCTGGAAAAAATCTAAGCCCGCCAGAAGCGGACGCGTCGGACCAAACCCGATCGCGGCGCTCAGCGCCGCGCCAGCGTATACGATAGCAAAGTCGTCTGCTCGGTCGCTGCCGACGATTCGCAGCGCACTTCAATCGCAACCGCATTGCCCGGCGCCAAGAAGCCACCGGGAGAACCCTGAAGATCTACAGGTACGACGGTAACCGAGGGATTGCCGGAGTTGGCGTTGAGCCGCCAAGGGAAATTTGCCGCCACCTTGACTGGAACCATACGGCTTTCACCCGGCCGAAGGGTGATCACCTGGGGGCCATCGGTCTTCGCGATCGATGCGACCTGCGACCGGATCCTGAGGTCTGCGGTCGAGGCAACACCAACGGTCGCAGCGAAGAACAGCCCAAAAACAAACGGGCGGACCGAGAGAAGGGCCAAGGGTGCCATCACCGGAGTATCGGCACAGACTCCAACGCGGTCTAACTTCTTTTAAAAAATAACGGTCACTTTTTTCCCTCATCTACTGGGGTAACACCAAGAGTGCGCCGTAGGCGTCTTTCCTGCTCCCTCGCCACCATCTTCACGCGATTAAGACCGTCCGCCGCGACTAAAATCTCCGCGGTGAGTTGGCGCAGCACCTCCTCCGGCAAATCGCTTGCGTACCTCATTTTATACCGGCCGGGCGGGAGGCTCAGTGCGAACACCCCATTGAAAGCCAGGGCCTCGTGAGTCCGACCCTTGCCGTCCTCTGCCACCACGACCCCGGCTGGTGCCGGTCGGGACTGGCCGGATTGATTCTCGAGGGTGATTTCTCCGGAAACCGCGGCGAGTTTGACGGCGGCCAAGTCAAGCACGTCGCGCCGGCCGGCCTCTACGTTCATCGTCTCGGGCCAATCTTCGCCGGCGGTCCACCGCCCCGGAACCTGAAAACGCACCGGGTGCGCCCCCGGTGTCATCGCCGGCAACTGATAGCGACCCTCTCGGTTGGTAACCGCCACCTGGCGCCCGCTTTGAACCATCACACTGGCCAAACCCGCCCCGCTCGTACGGTCATAAATCCGCCCCCCCACCGCCCCACGGACCGGCCGCCACGGCAACTTGACCGCGAGGGGCATCTTGATCACCAGCCAGGCAGTACTTTCCCCGGTGCGGGTCAACCGCGCCCACTCTGCGGCACCGGACCATCCGCTCCTGCCGATTGGGAAATTTACGACCGCTCCGAGCTTAGTCCGCGACGCGTAGTTCTTGTAGTCATAACCGTCGGCGCGGATCTCCAGGCTCCACGCCGGAGCAGGACGGTAACTCGCAGCCGCCAGGCCATAAATACCCTCGCGACGAAAGCCCTGCGGGCTGCCGGAAAGGGCGCTCGTCCAACGTACGTTGGCATCGATCCGCGTGCGCGGCGTCGGGCTCCAGTTCAACGCGCTCTGTAATTCAGCAAAGCGGGCGGACCCGCCACTTCCGGTTTCTCGCCCCACGGACGAACCGAAGCGCCACCAAGGTTCTTGCGCACGGCTGGTCCATTCCAGATCCCACGCATCCTCCACAAACTCCCGCTTCGCATCGAATTCACCGGCTCGGGTCTGATGTTTGAAATCGGACCGCAGGCTACCGGCCGAAAACTCGCGACCGATGCCCGCGCGCGCCGATTTCTGACGCGTAGCCACCTGATTGATGAGTTCCAGCACATCCGCCGGATCGAGGACGCGGCCGAATTCATCCTGCTCCCGCAACAAGGTCCGCAATCGTCCCGTTTGCACCGCCTGATCTGCGCCGCCGAAAACCGTCCAAGCGGTATTCGGTAACCACTCCCCCATCACAGAACGGCTCTCGGCACTCTGGTCGCGGAGGAAAAATCCATCCGCCGACCGCTCGTAACGTCCGTCCATCCGGAATCGTTGATGATGATACGTGAGGTTCTGGGAGAAGCCCGGTCTAAGCCCGCCGCTATCCGGGGTGGCGACGGCCGCCTGCGTCAGCCCCTTCAGATCCTGCCACTGCCAATAGCGTCCGATGAATGTTCCGACCCGCCGCAGGTCGGCGACAAACGGCTGGCGGCTCCGCTGAAACAATAGTCCGGCCTCCCAAGTTTCCACGGGACCGGAAACCTTCAGCCCTCCCCCCTCCCGCCGCAAACCGCCGAACGATTCGCGCAACGCGAATGCGGCGGCGGTATAGCCATCCCGCACGATGCCACCCTCTACTCCGCGGCCAAAGAAAGTTGGCTCGAGAAACCCCAGTGACGGAGCCCGGGCCTCGCCTGCGACGGCGTGCCACTCCGGCGCTTCCAATCCAACGTGCCACGTATCGCGGCGGGCCAAACCAAGCTGGGAGCCCAGCGAACTCGTCACCCCGTCGACTGCATGGACGTCGATTTTCAGTTCCGGCCGGACTTCACCCGCAAGTGAAAGCTGGGATGTAAAACGCCCGCGGTGGTCGATGACCGCTCCCCCGATATCGAAGCTGCCGTCCAGCGTGGCAAACAGCCGACCCGGCTCCGCTAGCCTCGGGGCAAAGACCGCTCGCAACAGGGCCTGCTCCGTCGCTTCGTAGCCGCCTGATTTCGCCGAAAACAAACACGCGACCGCGTGCTCGGTCGTCGCTCCCGCCTGGTCCGGCGCTCGCAGCGTCACCGCGACCCGCTGCAGACCACCAGGCGCCAGCCGGAATTCCGCCGGAACCAAATCCACGCGCGGGCCTTCCTCGCCGGTCGGCGCGGAACCGAAAAACTGTAGAATCGTATTGCCGGTGTTTTGCACCACGACGGTTGTTTCAACCGGCTTGCCTTCCAAACCTACGAGCAAAGCGGAATCGCCGACCCGAACCCGAAATCCCGGCGCGCTGCGCACCGTGGTCCTGGCCACCAGTGGCACGTCCACCGTAGCGTCCCGCAGGACCCCCCGCACCTCCAGCGCACCGGCCGGGACCCGTTCAGAAATCACCAGATGGAATATTGTCGCCGCCGGTGCTCCCGCGCCCATCGGCACCACCAGAGGCACTTCGCGGATGAAGCGGGTTTGCTGGGGCCACTGAAGGCTCAGCGTTGCCTCGCGGGCCGGTCCGGTGGAATCAACGATCAAGCGCAGGGCCTGCACCCCGGCCCCCGTGATTTCCACCGTAGCAAACTCAATCCGCGCGGGTTGCGCACGAACTGCGCCGGCCCCAAGGGCGAGCGCCACCAAGAGCGCCCAAAGGCCGCCAAGGTGCAGGCGAAGGGCGAACGAGGCCCGGTGGGCAACGTCGCTCAAAATGTAAATTCCTGCTCACCGGCCACCAGATCGGCCGACCCGTAATCAAGCGCGACGAGGACGCTGCACTTGCCCAACCCCGCTGAGGCCGCCGGCACGCCAATCTCCGCCTGCACTGTCGAATTCGGCAAAAGCCGGAAGACCTGCACCGGCCAGCGCTGGGCCGCCCCGCCTTTGAGCGGAGTGACCAGCACATAACCGTCGCGCACCATACGCAGGTACGGCGAGGGATTCCGGACGGACAGTCTCATGACCTCGCCGTCACGCTTCAGGGCAGTGACCGCCACGTCGTCCGGCAGCGGTTTCGCCTCCGGCTGGGCATCGGCAAAAACAAATACACCGACCCGCTCCACGAGTTTAACCTGCACCTGGCGATCTCCGCCGGGTGGGACCACGTCGGCCAACCGCGAGGTCTGCATAAAAATAACGGCCCAGTGGGTGCCTGATACATTGGCCTCGGTCCCCGGCTCCAACAAAACGCGCACCTCCTTCGCCTCCCCGGGCGCCAGTTCAAAGCTAGTGGGGAAAACCGATAACCGTCGCGCCAGGGCGCGCGCGTGCGACTGGGAATTGAACTCCGGGCGACCGCCTTTGATTTCAAAGTCGTCGATCGAAAGGGAAACGGCGGACTTTTTATCACCACCATTTGTGACCGTGAGGGAAGCCGAGGCCCCCTTCCCGGGGACCAGTTCCAGCAGAACCTCCCCGCGGTCCACACCAACGAAGGCGGCCGCCGGAAGTGGAGCCAGCAGGGCGACGACAAGGGCGACCCAACCGGAGATTTCGCGGAGCGGCGGCGTCATAAGGTGATGATGGTTAAGACCAGCGTTGCGGCATAGTTACCGGGCGAGTCGCTGAGCGACGTGTCAAACCGCAGATCCAGATTAACATTCGTGCTGCTCGTGGCCGCGCCCGAGGCGACCACCATATTCGACGTGGAAATCGCGGCAAAGGCCGAGGTTCCGTTCTGCCGAATCAAAAGATCCGATACCGGCTTGGCCGTGAGCGGTGCGCCAGACGCAGGGCTGTGCGAAAACGTCGAACTCAGCGCCCGCACGTCGAGCGTCCAGGGTCGCAGCCGGCTCCGAATTTGCGACGAGATCGCTGAGGAGGAGGTGACGGATGCCGCACCGGTGCTCAGATTGAAACTACCCGAGGTAACCGCCATGTTCACCGCCGACGTAATCGACCGGATATCGACGTTTTGCGCCCGACCATCCGCCGCGAGCGCGGCGAGAAGGATTACGAACAGGAGGGGGAGAAACATGGATTGTAAAACAGAAGATCCCCCGGAGCGCCCGGGGCTGATCACCACCACCCCGCGGCACGTTGCGGGGTGGTGAATCGGCCGGGCCTCGCCGGGGAGTAACCCGATCAACTTGAGGTAAGCGTGTAGACGAGCGTCACCGCGTAGCTGCCGGGGCGGTCCTGGTTCAGGTTGCTGGAGAGGCTGTAGTCGACGATACGGGTGTTACCCGATGTCCCGTAACCGCCCCGGGTGCCAGTGACCAAAGTCTGGTCGGACGTGGTGACCGCCGTGTACGAACCTGCGGTCGAGAGCTTGAAACTAAGATCACCCGCCGGCTTGGTGGCGGTGTCGCCGACGTTCGTCGGGGTGTAGCTGAAATTGGGGGAGCCGGCCTTGACCGCCAAGCTCCAGCTGCGGTTCGTCGAAACCCGGAAGGTCGAGCCTGCCGCCGCGGTCTTGGTCGCGGCACCGGTATTCAAATCGTAATCGGCCAGGACAAAACTGGACGAAACCGTATTGGTGTCGACGCTCAGCACGGCAACCGTGGGCACGCTGGCCGTCACGGAGACATTCTCCGGGTTTGCGGCAAACGCGGAAACGGAGGTGAGAGCGATCGCGAAGATCGCGGAGCGGGAAACGAAGGTATTCATATGGTTTATTTTTTTAGTCTGCTGATATCGGGTCAGGACCCTGCATTCCATTTCCATTGTTTCAAGCACCCAGGTGTAAACCACCCGCTAATCTAAATATATACCCCTATCCCTATCCATTTAATTCCCCAATCCTAATCCATTACTTATCCAGATGGCATCCATTTTAATCCCAAATGGAAGCGATAATCGTATCGCTTTTTGGAAATACACCCAGGCCAATCCGGGAGTGGGACCGGTCACAAATGGCACTCGCCGAGGCTCTTGAATCTTCCAAGCTGCGAGCACCCCTACCTCTGAATGAACCGCCGTACCTTTCTCGAAGCCTCCGCCAAACTTGCCGCCGTCTCCGCGCTGACCGCGCGTCTCTCGCCGCTCTTACACGCCGGCGAAGCCGCGACCGCTTTCACGAGTACGTGGGACCGATTCCACGACCGCATCTGGCTCGGAGCCGAGTATTGGTCCAATCCATTGCAGGACTGGCGACTCGCCCGTGGCCGGATCGAGTGCACCAACCCAGCGGTTGACCGCAACGTCCACCTCCTCACCCGCCAACTCGCCAACCGGACCGGCACTCTGGAAATGCAGGTCCGGATCGGGCGGCCAGGCGGAGAGGCACTTGCCGGCAAAGGCTCGGCTGGTTTCCGCATCGGGATCTTGGGCACGCTCAAGGATTATCCCGAGCTGCACGACTACCGGAACAATCTCTGGGCTGCTCCCACCGCTGGCTTCGACGCCGGCATCAGTGCCGACGGAAAATTATTCCTGCAGCGTCTGACTTCCCCCCACCGCGTAACCGTCGACCTCAATCGCGATCAAGTAGAGCTACACCTCACGGTTGCGCCTAAAGGCGAAGGCTACGCCGCGAACCTCGTCGCCCGGGATTCCGCCGGCGGCGAACTCGCCCGCGTGGCGCTCGACGGTATTTCCGGCGACCTCTTGGTCGGCAATATCGCCTTGGTTTGTAACTTTGCCGGCACCGGCGACGGCGCCGGGAATGCGAAAGGGAAGACCAAGGCAAAGGCAGCTACAGCACCCGGCGTCGGCGTGGGCCGGTTTTGGTTCGGCGACTGGCGAGTGCAAGGCACCAAATTGACCGGCGGGGACGACCAGGTTTTCGGCCCCATCCTTTGGTCCCAATACACCCTCAGCGGTGGCGTGCTCAAGCTGTCCGCCCAAATGCCCCCCCTCGGCGCCGGCGACTCCGATCGCGTCCGGCTCGAGGTCAGGGACGGCGCCGCTTGGAAAGCTCTCGCCGAGTCGGTCATTCACCCGGATGCGCGCACCGCGGCGTTCCGCCTGCCCGGCTGGAATGATAGCGTGGATACACCTTACCGCCTGGTCTATACGCTGCGCGCCCAAGACGGCACCGGCAGCGAGCATTTCTGGAGCGGCACCGTGCGCCGCGACCCCACGGACCGGGCGGAGCTGAGCGTCGCCGACGTCTCCTGCAACATCCATACGATCTTCCCGAACGTCCCGTACGTCCGGAGCATGGCACGCCTTAACCCCGACCTCCTCGCCTTTGTCGGCGACCAATTCTACGAGAGCACCGGCGGCTATGGCACGCAGCGGGCACCTCTGGAACCGGCGATGCTCGACTATCTCCGGAAGTGGTACTTCCACGGCTGGACGTGGCGGGAACTCATGCGCGACCGGCCCAGCGTCTCCCTGCCGGATGACCATGACGTCTACCAAGGCAACCTCTGGGGCGAGGCCGGCGAAGGCCAGAAAACCACGCAGGAAGCCGGCGGCTACGAGATGCCCGCAGCCTGGGTCAATGTCGTGCACCGCACGCAAACCTCGCACCACCCCGACCCGTACGACCCCACCCCGGCCAAACGCGGTACGCTGAACTATTACGGACCGCTCACGTACGGTCGGGTAAGCTTCGCCATATTGGCGGACCGCCAGTTCAAGCCGGGCCCGGAGGGCAAGGTACCTCCGACCGGTGACCGCGGCGACCACGTTAAGGATCCTAGCTATGATCCGAAGACCGCCGACCTGCCCGGTCTGGACCTGCTCGGTTCCAAGCAGGAGGAGTTTATCGGGGCATGGGTGCGGGACTGGCGCGGAGCCGACATGAAAGCGGTGATTTCCCAGACCGTGTTCACCGCGATGAGCACGACCCACGGCAACAACCACGAGGTGCTGATGGCCGACTACGACGCCAACGGCTGGCCACAGGCAGCCCGCAAGCGCGCCCTGCGCGAGATCCGGAAGGCGTTCGCCGTGCACCTCGCGGGCGACCAGCATCTGCCGGCCGTCGTGCAATACGGGCTCGATACGTTTCGCGATGGCCCGATCGCCTTCGCCGGTCCCGCGGTAAACGTCGGTTACCCGCGCTGGTGGGAACCCGCCAAAACGGGCCGCAACAAGACAACCGGCAACACCGGCCTGACCGGCGACTTTCTCGACCACTTCGGCAGCCCGATGACAGTGCTCGCGTATAAAAACGGTCCCTACGACCCGCCCCGGCCCGTGCTGGAAGCGGTAAACGCCAAGACCAGCGGTCTAGGACTCGTGCGTTTCAACAAGACCAAACGCACCATCACGTTTGAGTGCTGGCCCTACTCAGCCGACGTAAGCCGCCCGGGCACCCAAATGTCGACCTGGCCCGTGACCGTGAATCAGCTCGACAACTACGCCCGCCCGCCCGCCGCCCATCTGGCTGAACTGCAAGTCAGCGGGTTGGCTAATCCCGTGGTCCAAGTCATCGAGGAAAAGACCGGGGAACTCATCTACGCCCTCCGCGTCAACGGCCAGCGATTCCGGCCGCACGTCTTTGCCGGAGGCAGTTACACCGTGATCATCGGTGAACCCGGCACTCCGCAATTGAAGACCATCACGGGACAGGTCGCCTCGACCACCCCGCAACCTCCACTGGCAGTCGCCTGGTAGGCGACCGGCGGCAACGGAGCAGGAGGCGCCGCGCACCGCACGGACCGTGCGGGCACTACGCCGACCGTCTTTTTCTGCGCTGGTCGGCAGGGACCCGGGCTACCCATGCTTGCCGGTTCCGATGTCCGCCATCCCCCACCGCCTTTCCGCCCAGCATGCCCGCGGTGTAGTCCTAATGCTCGGATCAGCGGCCTGCTTCACGGCCAACGTCCTGCTGATCCGCGCCCTCGGCGAAATCCAGACCGTCAATGTCTGGCTCGTCAGCACCGTCCGCTTCGTCACCGGCCTTGCGCTCCTGCTTTTCTTCTACCGCCGCGATCTGCAGTTGGCGCGGCTTTTCACTCACCCGAAGCTGGCGGTACGCGGGATCGTGGGCTCTGCGGGGGTCTATGCCTTTTATCTCACCGTGGTGCATCTGGGGGCCGGTCGCGCCACGTTCATCAACAACACCTATGTCATTTTCGGGGCGTTGCTCGCTGTGGTGATGCTCGGCGAACGCTTCCGGGCACCGCTCGCCGTCGGCAGCATCGCGGCACTCACGGGACTCGCCCTGCTGACCAATGCCTTCGGCCGTGACGCCCACGCCAGCCTCTACGACCTCCTCGCCGTCGCCACCGCGTTCGGTTCCGCCTACATCGTCATCACGATCCGGCAACTGCACGCGACCGAGCACACGTCCACGATTTTCGCCGCCCAGTGTGTTTACGGCCTGCTGCTGTGCGTCGTGCCGGCCGCACTACAACCGGAATCGGTCACTCCCCTCGCCTGGGCGGTCATGCTTTTATCCGGCGGATTTGCCGCCGCCGGACAGATCGCAATGACTCGCGCATTTCGGGACCTCCCCGTCGCCGAAGGCTCGCTCCTGCAAATGCTCGTGCCCCTCGGGATCGCCATCGGTGGCGTCGCCTTTTTTCACGAACCCTTCGCCACCCACGAATGGATCGGGGCCGCCCTGATTCTGGTCGGAACCGCCGTTACCGCTTGGCGCCGTTAAACCCGACCCGGCGATATCCCTGAGCGCTGACTCCGAACCACGGATACACGCCGCGATATCTACAGGTAGTCCCGCCCGGCGGCCGGCCGATCCTGAGCCACGCGCATACAGTTGAAAGCAGCGGATCGGGCGACCCATCGGCGGGATCCGATATCCTCATAGCGCTGTTTCGATTGAGGTCGCATGTACTGGCCCGATGGGGACATCGGGCCCCAGCGCCTTTCGCTCGACTCCCAGCTGGCAACCCTCAACGGCGCGCGTTCCCTGATCGGCGCCATCCCCTCCCAGCCCAACGACTAAGGCGGTGTCTCGCGCAATTCCACGCCGCCGGCACCGCTGGCAAGGGAACTGCTTAAGGGACGGGTCAGGCCAACAACTCCGACCGTGTCCCTTCTCAAAGCTCCCTACGATTCCGGCCTTTTTTTCGACGAAATGTTCGCCTCCGGTTCGGCCGGGGGCGTGCGGCCCCACTATCGACGGCTGGTGGAGCGGCTCGAGACGCTGCCGATCGCGGAGTTCGACCAGCGTCGCGCCGCCGTGGACCTCGCGCTGCTGCGCCGGGGCGTCACGTTTACGGTTTACAACGATGCGCAGGGCACGGAGCGCATCTTCCCCTTCGACCTCATCCCGCGGGTCATCCCGGCGCGCGAGTGGCAGCGCATCGAGGCGGGCCTTGTCCAGCGCCTGCACGCGCTGAACCTGTTTCTCGACGACATCTACCACGGCCAGCGGGTGCTGAAGGATAAGGTCGTGCCGGCCGCCCTGGTCCTCGGGGCAAAGCATTTCCGGCGCGAGTTCATGAACTTCTCCGTGCCGCGCGGCATCTACGTGCACATCTGCGGCACCGATCTGATCCGCGACGATCAGGGCAACTACCTCGTACTCGAGGACAACCTGCGCTGTCCGTCGGGCGCGAGCTACATGATTGAGAACCGCGCCGCGATGCGCCGCGCGTTTCCCCACCTGTTCCAGAGCTACGGCGTGCGGCCCGTCGAGGGCTACTCGGACGACCTGCTCAAGGCCCTGCTCCACCTCGCCCCGGATCAAAACGAAAGGCCGAACGTCGTCCTGCTCACCCCGGGGGTGCACAACAGCGCCTACTTCGAGCACTGCTTCCTCGCCCGCCAGATGGGAATCCCCATCGTCGAGGGCCGCGACCTCGTCGTCCGCGATACGCGCGTCTTCATGCGCACGACCGCCGGACTCGTGCCGGTCGATGTCATCTACCGTCGCATCGACGACGACTTCCTCGACCCGACGGTCTTCCGGCCCGACTCCATGCTCGGCGTGCCTGGTTTGGTGAACGCCTACCGCTCGGGCCACGTCGCCCTCGCCAATTCGATCGGGACCGGCATCGCGGACGACAAGGTGATCTACGCCTACGTCCCGAAGCTCATCAAATACTACCTCGGCGAGGAACCGATTTTGCCCAATGTCAACACGTACCTCGCCTCCGAGCCGCTCGAGCGGAAGTTCATCCTCGAGAACATCGAGAAACTGGTCGTGAAGTCAGCCAACGAGGCCGGCGGCTACGGTATGCTCATCGGCCCGGCCTCGACCAAGGCCGAGTGCGAGTCCTTCCGCGCCCAGGTCGCCGCCAACCCGCGCAACTTCATCGCCCAGGATCCGATCAAGCTCTCGCGTTCGCCGACCTGGTGCGACGGACAGCTTGAGGGGCGGCACATCGACCTGCGGCCCTACATCCTCTACGGGGAAAAGATCACCGTCACCCCGGGCGGTCTCACCCGCGTCGCCCTACGCAAGGGCTCGCTGGTCGTGAACTCGTCGCAGGGCGGCGGCTCGAAGGACACCTGGGTGCTCCAGGGCGACGAGTAAACCGCACCCACCCCGCCCACCCGCTTCCGCACCGGTGCGCCCCGCCCCGGACCTCCGCTTCGCCATGACCGCCTCCGTCCAAACTCCCTCCGCCACCCCGCCCGCGCGCCCGCAGGCGACAATCATGCTGTCCCGGGTGGCTCACTCGCTTTTTTGGATGAGCCGCTACATCGAGCGCGCCGAGAATGTCGCGCGCCTGCTCGAGGTGAACCTGCAGTTCGTCTCCGATTTCCAGGGCATCGACGGCGGCGCAACCAACCAGCACTGGGAGTCGATCATCCTGAGCTCCGGCGAGGAGGAGTTGTTTGCGGAACTCTACAAAAGCACGGACAGCCAAACCGTGACCGAATTTCTTGCCTTCGACCTGCGCAACGGCGGCTCGATTCTCGCGTGCGTCTACGCCGCCCGGGAAAACGCCCGCATGATCCGCGACCAGATCTCGCTCGAGATGTGGGAGACGATCAACGAGCTCTACCTGTTCCTGAAATCCCAGACCACCGCCGCGGTGTGGGCCTCGGGCCCGCAGGAGTTCTTCGCCAAGATCAACCGAGCGTCCCACCTCTTTCAGGGCCTCACCGCCTCAACCTACTCGCGCAGCGAAGGCTGGGAATTCATCGAGTTCGGCAAATACCTCGAGCGCGCGGACAAGACCACCCGCATCCTCGACGTGAAGTACCACATCCTCCTGCCGAGTGCGGCCGACGTCGGCGGCGCGCTCGACACCGCGCAGTGGCAGGCCGTATTGCGTTCGGCCTCGGCCCTGGAGGCGTACCGCCGATACTACGTCCGCGAAATCCTCGCGTGGAAGGCGGCGGAATTCCTCATCTTCTCCGACTCGTTTCCACGCTCGCTGCATTTCTGCGTCGCCCAGGTGGATGAATTTCTTCGCCGCATTCTCGGCGAAACCTCCTCGCGCCCGCGCTCGCCGGCCGCCCGCGCCTCCCGCCGGCTGCTCGCCGACCTGCAATCCCTGTCGATCAAGGACGTGCTCGACCAAGGCCTGCACGAATTCCTCATGGAACTCCAGTCGACGCTCGCGACCATCAGCGACGAAGTGGCGGCCACGACGATGTTTTATCCGGCTGAATCCGTGCTGGAAGAACAGCAGCAACAACAGCAGCAATAACAACGCCGACGCGTTATCCGAGCCGCGCCGACGTCATGCATCTTCGCATCCTTCATCGCACCACCTTCACCTACGCCGGCAACGCGCACGATAGCTTCAACGAGACCCGGCTGCGCCCGGTGCGCGACCCCACGCAGTATTGTCACGACTTCAAGCTGGCAATCACGCCGCCGGCCGAACCCCGCGCTTACGATGACTTCCACGGCAACACCGTGCACTACTTCGAGGTCATCCCGCCGCACCCCAAACTCGTGATCGAGGCCGTGTCGACGGTCACCACGGTGCCCAACGCCGACCGACCGCCCGTGCCGCGCGTACCGTCAGCCGATTTGGAGCGCTCGACCGAACGCGAAATGCTCGCCGAATTTTACAGCAGTTCGCATTACGTTCCCCTCGAGGTGGAAATGTGGCGCGAGGCGCAGGACGCGCTGGCCGAAGGCCGCGGTGATGTCTGGGGCGACGTGCGCCGGCTCGGCTCGCACATCTACCGGCGCTTCGCCTACCGCCCGAATACGACCGGCGTCAGCACGCGTGCCACCGACGCCCTGAAACTGCGCATGGGCGTCTGCCAGGATTTCGCCCACGTCCACCTGGGCCTGTGCCGCAGCATGGGCATTCCCGCGCGGTATGTGAGCGGCTACTTTTTCAACAACACCCGCCGCCCGAGGGAAATCGAGGCGTCGCATGCGTGGATCGAAGCGTGGATTCCAGGCCACGGTTGGGCCGCATTTGATCCCACGCACGACCGGCCGGCCGACGACCGGTACGTCAAGGTCGCCGTGGGCCGCGACTACGCCGACATCCGGCCGGTCAACGGCACTTACCGCGGTTCACCGACCCGCTCGCTCAAGGTTCTCGTCAACGTCCGCGAAGCCCCGCAACCCAAGGCCGAAAAACCGAAGCGCGCCACGCTGCACGTGAGCGCAGGGAGCTCCACGCCCGCAGTCGACGCACCCGAGGTGGCTGCCGCGCTCGTCGTCCCGTCGCTCACGCGGCGGGCTAAATAACCTGTCCTTTTTCCCGGGCGGCCGGACTCCCTCATGTTTCTCCGCATCGCCCATCTCACGCGCTACGACTACTCCCAGCCGGTCGGTTTCGCCCCGCACGCCCTCTACCTGCGCCCGCGCGAAAACCAGCGGCAACGCCTCCACGATTTCACCCTCGAGATCAGTCCCGCCGCCCGGCGGGTCGCCACGAACGACCCGCTCGACAACGCCCTCGACTGGGCCTTCTTCGGCCCCGGGGCACCCGCCGCGCAATTGGAGTTCCGCAGCCAGCTGATGGTCGAGACGCTCGACAGCAATCCCTTCGATTTCTTCCTCAAACCCTCCGCGCTGCACTTTCCGTTCACCTACGATCCCGCGGAGGCGATCGCCCTCGCGCCGTCACTCACGCCGCGGCCCGACTCGCCCCCCGCCATGCGGCTCCGCGCGTGGCTGGCGGAGATGCTGCCGTCGCCGCCGCGCGAGACAATCGCGTTTCTGACCGCGCTCAACGGCGCCGTGCATCAGGCGCTCACCTACACGCGTCGCGACGAGCCCGGCATCCAGTCGGCGACCGACACCCTCGCGCTGCGCCGCGGCTCCTGTCGCGACTACGCCGTGCTGCTGATTGAACTCTGCCGCGCCCTCGGCCTAGCCGCGCGCTTCGTCAGCGGCTACCTTTACGAACCGCCCCCGCCCGCCCCGGCCGCGGCGCAGGCCCCCGCGATGCACGCGTGGGCGGAGGTATATTTACCGGGCGCCGGCTGGCGCGGACTGGATCCGACCCGCGGCATCTTCTGCGACGACGCCTTTGTACCCGTCGCGCACGCCGCGGTCGCCGAAAGCGTCAACCCGATCCAAGGCACGTTCTTCGCCCCCGCGGGTGTCACCGCGCAACTCACGACGACCCTGAGCATCGTCCGCCTCTAAACGCCATGCCCGCCTTCTATTCCGCCGCAACCTGGCGCACGATCGAGCGCTGCGCCGACACCGTGGAAGCGTCGCTCCGCCGCAGCGGCGTGCTCCTCACCATGGGCGGAGAGCCCACGTTCGTGCCAACGTCGCCGTCCGGCGCCGAATGGCAGACCGCGGCCCTCGGCCCCACGAAACTCGCCTACGCCCGCCGCTTTGCCCGCCAGCTGATCACCACCGCGCTCCCGGGCGCCGTCGTGTTGGAGACCTCGGGCAAACATTATCCCGGCGAAACCCTGCCGCGCTGGACGATCCTCGTGCAACGGCTCACCGGCGAAGCGCCGCTGTGGCGCGACGCGACCCGCTTCCGCGCGGACACGGAGCCCGGCCACCACACCGTTGAGGACGCGAAACAATTCCTCGCGACCCTCGGGCGCGGACTCGGCTTGAAACCGTCCGCGGCCCTGCCGCTCGCGGAAGCCGCGGCGCCCGCCGTCGCGACGGGCTTCGTCTTGCCGCTCGATCATTCCGCCGCGGCATGGATCACCGACGATTGGTCGGGCACCCTTGGCCGCGGTCCGCTGGAACTGCTCACCGGCGAAAGCCCCGCCGGCCTGCGGCTGCCCCTCAGCCGGCTCGGCGAGAAAAACCTCCAACGCGCCCTCACCGTCGAGGTGCGCGACGGAACGCTCGTGATCTTCGTCCCGCCGCTCCTGCCCGCCGCCTACACCGCGCTGCTCGCCGCAATCGAGGCCGCGCTGGAGGCGCTGAAACTCCGCGACATCACCCTCGCCGGTTACGCGCCGCCGCCGGACGGATCGTTCACCACCATCGGCATCGCGAGTGATCCAGGCGTGCTGGAAATCAACGTTGCCCCGTGCGCCACCTGGTCCGAGTACGACGCGCAACTGGAACTACTCTACACGGCGGCGACGAATACGCGGCTCTGCGCGCGCAAGCTGCAATTCAACGGCCGCGAGGTCGGCACCGGCGGCGGCGCGCACCTTGTGTTCGGCGGCCCCGCCGGGCTGCTCTCGCCGTTCTTCGCGTTTCCCGCGCTCCTGCCCTCGATCATCCGCTACTGGCAACACCACCCGGCGCTGAGCTACGCGTTCACCGGCGCGTACATGGGCCCGAGCTCGCAGGCGCCGCGCATCGACGAATCGACGTTCGAGGCCCTGTACGAACTCGAGATCGCCTGCGCCGGCGCCGAGACGCTCGGCTCGCCGCAGAACCTCGCACTCTTCGATTTGCTGTTCCGCGACCTGCTGATGGACCGCTCGGGCAATACCCACCGCGCGGAGATCAGCGTGGACAAACTCTGGAATCCCTTCGCGCCAAACGGCCGGCTCGGGCTGGTGGAGTTCCGCGCCTTTGAAACGCATCCGGACCGCGCCGTTCAGACGGTCACCGCGCTGTTCATCCGCGCGATTCTCGCCCGGCTCTGTCAGGATCCGTTCCGTGCACCGTTCGTCCGCTGGGCCGGCGAATTGCACGACCGCTTTTTTCTCCCCGCCTTCGTCTGGCAGGACCTCGCGGCGATTGGCGCGGATCTGAAGGCCCACGGGATTGAATTCGATCCCGCCTGGCTGCGCGCACCGTGGGAATTCCGTTTCCCCAAGCTCGGCGAGTTCGGGTTGCGGTATCAGCCACCGGCGGACCCCCAGAAGCCCGACGCCAAGCCGCCGAAGCCCGAAGCCTTTCAACTCGAGTTCCGCCAGGCGCTCGAAGCCTGGCCGCTGCTCGGCGAGTCCCCCAACGCCGGCACCGTCGCCCGCACGGTCGACTCCAGCCTCGACCGTATCGAGGCGCGGATCTCGGACCGGAAATTCCTCGAGGGTGGTCTCCTGCTGGTGAACGGGCTCCCCTGCGAGTTTCGTCCGACCGACGACGGCGGCGCCGCCTGCGGCATTCGCTATCGTGCGTTCTATCTCTCGCCGTCGCTGCAACCGCACGTGCCGGTGCACGCGCCGCTGCTCCTCGAGTGGGTGGACCGCGCCACGTTGACCGTCGTCGCTGCCGCGCGGTGGCACGTGTGGAATCCGGCGAACACCCCCTACGCCGCCGCGCCCGCGGATGACGCGACGGCGGCGCAACGGCGGGCGGAACGGTGGCAGCCCTGGCCCGCCACGGTCGGGCAGCCGCGCTTCGTGCCGAAGATCGATTTCCCGCCCGAGGGCAGGCACACGCTGGACCTCCGGCGGTACCCGGCGCAGGCGAGGTAACCGGGAGCACTTGCACCGCCCGCCGAACGCGGCGATTTGCAATCTTTGGAACAGGAAGGTCGGGGAGCACGGGAGGAGACGATCCGGTCTTTTCGGCCGTTCCCGCTCTCCTTGTTCAAACCTCTCCGTGGTCCAAGCTTTCCGCGGCGGCGAATTCCCGCTCCACTCCGCGGTACGCATGCACCTTCTGCTCCTTTGGGATATCGACGGCACCCTGATCGCGTCCGGCGGCGCCGGCATGCACGCGCTGCAGGCGGCGTTGCAAGCCGAGTACGGCGTGGCGGGCTCGCTGGCCGACATCGACTTCGCCGGGCGCACCGACGGCTGGATCATGCGGGAGGTGTTCAGAAAATTCGGCCTCGCACCGACCCCGGAAAACTTCGCGCGCTTCTTCGCCCGCTACACCGCCGGTTTACCCGCGGCACTCGCCAATCCGCAGGCCCGGGTACTGCCCGGCGTGCGGGAAATTTTGCGCGCCGCCGCGAACCACGGCGGCGTCGCCCAAGGCTTGCTGACCGGCAACATGCGCCACGGCGCCCGGGTAAAGCTCGCCCACCACGGGCTCTGGGAGCACTTCGCCTTCGGGGCGTTTGGGGACGACAGCGAAATCCGCAACGAGCTCGGCCCGCACGCGGTGCGCCGCGCGACCGAACATCACGGGGTCAACTTCGCCTCGGAACGCGTGTGGATCATCGGTGACACTCCGCACGACATCGCCTGCGGCCGCGCCATCGGCGCGCGCACCCTCGCGGTCGCGACGGGGAGTTCGACTGTCGCCCAACTGCAGGTGCATCAGCCGACCGCGGTGCTGCCCGACTTGGCCGACACGGCCAGCGTAATGGCATTACTGACGGGATGAGCCCGGATTTTTTGATTGGCGCGCCCGCGACCGCCCTGCTGTCTCCTCCCTTTTCCATGAAGTCCTTCACCATCGCCATCGGTTCGGATCACGCCGGCTTCACCTATAAGGAGGCGATCAAGGCCATGCTGCTCGCCGAGGGTCACACGGTCCGCGACTTCGGCACCTACTCGGACGCAGCGTGCGATTATCCCGACTTCATCCGTCCCGTCGCCGAGGCCGTGGCCCGCGGTGAGTTTCAACGCGGCATCGTGCTCGGCGGCTCCGGCAACGGCGAGGCGATCGTCGCCAACCGCGTCCGCGGCATCCGCTGCGGCCTCTGCTGGAACGAACAAGTCGCGATCTGGAACCGCTCGCACAACGACGGTAACGTCCTGTCGCTCGGTCAGCGCACCGTCTCGGAAGTCGAGGCGCTCGCCATCGTGCGCGTGTGGCTCGCCACGGAGTTCGAAGGCGGACGCCATCTCGGGCGAATCAACAAGATCGACGCCTGAGGCTGCGAAACGGAAAGTCGCAAGCGCCAAGGGCCAAGTTTGCAGCCACCCTCCGCGGGAGGGCGTCGCCGCTTTGGAGCGCAGCGACAACGTGGGTTCGGCACCTTTTAACGCACGCGGTTCGCCGTTTTCGCCCTCGGCTCAAACGCGGCGACAACGAACTGGTCTCGGCAACGTTTGCGATAATCCCCTGTAGCGTCATGCTGGTGCCAGGCGTCTCAGTTCCCAACCATGCCGCGCGCATCACAACCTAACTTTTCGTACGCGCACGTCTTTGAGCCGGGCACGGATCCTTCCGCTCCGCCGCTGTTGCTGTTGCACGGCACCGGTGGTTCCGAGCACGACCTGCTCCGGATCGGCCGGGCCATCTCGCCGGGATCTGCGCTGCTGAGTCCGCGCGGCGATGTCAGCGAAGGCGGGGCGCTGCGCTTCTTTGCCCGGCTGGCCGAGGGCGTGTTCGATCCCGCGGAAATCGCCCGCCGCACACAGGCGCTGGCCGACTTTGTCGCGGCCGCGTCGGCGCACTACACCCTCGATTGCCACCGGCTCGTCGCGGTCGGGTTTTCCAACGGGGCCAACATCGCGTCGACGCTGTTGCTCCTGCGGCCCGAAACCATCGGCGGCGCGATCCTGCTGCGCGCGATGGTCGTCCTCGACCAACCGGCGGCAACCGGCTCGCTGACGGGCCACCGCGTGCTGGTGCTCAACGGTTCGATGGACCCGCTGGTCCCGCCCGATCATCCCGAGCGGCTGGCCGCGCTGCTGCGCGCCGGGGGCGCCGCGACCCAGGTGCAGGCGATCGCCGCCAGTCACGGACTCACGCCGCAGGATGTGGGCGCCGCGCAGGCGTGGCTGCGCGGACACCACGGGGCCTGAGCGGAAGTCTGGCCACTCCACCCGGCAGCCCTAACGTGGCGGCTCTCCCCACCACGATGCGACTCACCTACCACGGCCATTCCTGCTTTGTTGTCGAGACCGCCGACGCTCGGCTGATCATCGATCCGTTTCTCACGGGCAATCCCGCAGCCACGATCACGGCCGACGCCGTCGCCTGCGACTACATCCTCGTTTCGCACGGCCACGAAGACCACACCGGCGACGCGCTCGCCCTCGCCCAACGCTGCGGGGCGACGATCATCGCGAACTTCGAAATCGCGGAATACTACGCGGCCAAGGGCGCCAAGACCCACGGCATGAATCCCGGAGGAGCCTTCGCTTTTCCGTTCGGCCGCGTGAAACTTACGCTGGCGCACCACTCCTCGAGCCTCGAGGCGGGACTTAACCCCCTCTACATGGGCGTGCCCTGCGGTATTCTGGTGCAGGCCGACGGCAAGACCCTCTACCACGCCGGCGACACCGCGCTGTTCATGGACATGCAGCTGATCGGGCGCGCCGGCATCGACGTCGCGCTGGTTCCCATCGGGGACAACTTTACGATGGGTCCCGAGGACGCCGTCACCGCGCTCGATTTTCTCCGCCCCAAGTTCGCCGTGCCGATGCACTACAACACCTGGCCGATGATCGCGCAGGACGCCGCCGCGTTCGCCGCCCGCGCGCTGCATTCCGGCCACACGGTGAACGTACTCACGTCGGGCCAATCGCTGCTGGTGTAGACCCGCCCGCCGGGCGGGCAATCGGCCCTCGCATCCGGTTTTCCCCGCCACGCGTTATCCGCCGCGGGGCGGTGCGATCGAGCCGCCTCTGAGAAACTTGGGCATGATCAGCCCGCTGCGCTGGGTAACCCCGGCCCCTTTGAGCAGATCGAGCACCGGCCGGAGCAAGGCCTTCGCCATCACGTGCGGCCCGACGCAATACCGCGCCGGTTCCGGCACGAGGAAAGCCAAAAACGGATCGTCGTCCCGCGAGATCATCGACACGTCGTGCGGAATCCGCCCGCCGGCCGCGGCCAGCCACCCAGCGGCCGCGAGGTAGTAATGCGGATTCGTCACCACCCAGGCGGTCGGGGCCGGTTGCAGTTTCAAGATTCGCCGCACCGCGTGGGCCACCCCCGCCACCGAGGCGTCGTGGTGCACCACCAACGCCTCCGCATCGCTCCGGCGCGATTGCCGCACGCCCGCGAGGAAGCCCTCTTCGCTGGCGAGGTCGCCGGCGCGACCGGACTTCACGGTGAGCATCACCAACCGGCGGTGACCGAGCCCGAGCAAAACCCCCGCCGCGTGTCGGCACATCGCCCGGTGGTCAAGGTCGCGGAACGGCAGGTCGAGTCCGGGATAGGTCGAACCCGCCACAATGCAGGGAATCGCGTGCTTCACGAACCACCGCTGCATCGCTTCCTGCGCCAACATCAGGATCCAGCAACCGTGCGGATGCCGCGTAACGAGCTTATGCAACGCGGGCCCCGGGTTCGCGGCGAAGTACTGTTGGCCGTGAAACACCCGCAGCCGCACGCCGCGCTCGCTGAGCAACGCGCGCATGTCGTCGATCCAAAGGCTTTGCATCGGACGCAACCGCTCAACCGGCTCCGGCGTAAGCAGCGCCACATCTCCGGCTCTGGCCGCGGGCGGGCGCGGCGCGGCCGACGCCACGATGCGGTTGCCCGAGCCGTGCACGGACTCGATGAAACCCTCGGCCTGCAGTTGACCGAGGGCGGCTCGGAGCGTGTTGCGGCTCACCTGCAGCAACTCGCAGAGCACACGCTCGCTCGGCAACCAGTCGCGCCACTCGCCCGCCGCCAGCTGCGTCTTGAGGAAGGCCGCGGTTTGCGCGACGAGCGACTGGCGTTGAGGCAGATTGGGCGCGGGCACAACGATGCAGCGTCTGCGTTTGTATCCCGAAATCGAGCCGCAAAGCACCGGGGGATCCGCTGATGGCGTTTCCCGAAATTGGGTAGCCGCGTCGGAGCACAGCGACCCGGTGGTCCTTAAACGTGACCACGTTTTCACCCCCGGCTCAAAAGCAGGTATAAAAATCCTGGAACGGCTCTAAAGCTCGTCGCCGCGGACCCGCAGTTCGCGCGCCTGCCCGCAACGTTTCGCGGATTTCTCCACACCGAGTGCGGCCATCCCGAGCGTGTTCGCCACCGCCAACACCGTGCCAACGCCGCAAAACGGATCAAACACCACCGCGGCCTTCGCCTCCTCGCGGGCAAACCGGACCGCGTGCGCCGCCCCGCGAATGCCCATCGCTCGCACCCAGGGCGCGCGCCCCGCATCCACGATGATGTCAGGAATCGGCAGCACCTCCGGACACCGCATCTCCCGCGACACCGCGATCAGGTGCGTGAATCCCGGCCGCCCCATCGTCAACATGCCCGGCGGTCGCCGGCAGACGATCTTGTGAAACAACACGCGGGCGCCCGCGTCCTCGGCCGCCCGCACCACCATCGCGCCTTTGTCGATCCACGCGCCGTCGCGCTTGATATCGGATTGAAAAAAAAGCGCAGCGTTGTCCGCCGGCACCGCGTTCACCACGAGCCCGACCGCCTCGAGAAACCACGCCCGCCACGCCGGCAGCGACAGGTTGACCTCGGAGACGTCCGGCAGCGAAGTCACCGCACAGGCACCGGCAATCACCCCGCGCGCGCGCATCCACGGCAGCGCATCGGCACAGTGTACCTCACGGAGCGGGGCGACAGGGACGGCGGAATCGGAATGGGTTTCGGACATGAGGACGGACCGGATAATCCGGTCCGCAGAGTGACGTGCCGACCGGACCAAGGTCCAGTCCGACGGAGCCCGGCGAAAGAATCGGCGTGCCGACCGCGACCGATCCTGCATCGTGAACCCACTATGCCCTATACCCGCCGTCAATTCACCAAGCTCGCTCTGACCGCGTTACCCGCCGCCGGTCTCCTTTCTTCCCTTCGCCCGCTCGCCGCCGCGGAGAAGGCCGCGAAGCCCAACTCCCGCGTGAACGGCGTGCACATCGGCCTCAACGTCCCGTACAGTTTCAGCATGCCGACGATGCCCGGCGACGAAATCCTCGCCCGCTGTCAGCAGCTCAACGTCAGCGCCGTCGAGTTGCGCGCGCAGCCGGTTGAGGCGTTCCTCGGCCTGCCCGCGATGCTGGTCGCGACGAAGAGCAACGCCGGAGCCGACGGCTCGGCCAACGCGGCCAAGCTGAAGGAATGGCGTAAGGGCGCCTCGATGGACCGCGTGAAGGACTTTCGCCGCAAGTTCGAGGATGGCGGCGTGATGATCGAGATTCTCAAGGTCGACCAGATCTTCAAGATGGCGGACGAGGAGCTCGATTACAGCTTCGCGATGGCGAAGGCGCTCGGCGCGCGCGCCATCTCGACCGAGATTTCAAAGGCCGACGAGGACATGAAGCGGGTCGGCAAGTTCGCCGATAAGCACCAGTTCATGGTCGCCTACCACGGCCACGCCACGACAACGCCGGAGCACTGGGAGACCGCGTTCTCGTTCGCGAAGTTCAACGGCGCAAATGTCGACCTCGGTCACTTTATCGCGGGCAACAACAAGTCGCCGGCCGACTTCATCAAGAAGCACCACGCGCGGATTTCGCACGTCCACGTGAAGGACCGGAAGCTGAACAACGGCGGGAACACGCCCTTCGGCGAGGGCGACACTCCGATCCGCGATATCCTGCGCCTGATCCGCGAAAACAAGTGGAACATCCAGGCCACGATTGAATTCGAGTACAAGGTGCCGGCGAACTCCGACCGCATGAAGGAACTCGCCCGCGCGATCCAGTACTGCCGCGACGCCCTGGCCTGAACCGCCGTCGCTTCAGTGAAACCCCGGGCGTAAGCCCGGGGTTTTTTGTTCTAAAGGCGCCTCGCTGCCATCACCCAAGGACCACCCTGCTCACTCCTTCAGCGCCTCGGCCTTCGGCTCGGGCAGGAAGAACGAGAGGATGAACCCGGCGAGGTAAACGGCGAAGCCGACCGCAGCCGCGGTGTACGCCAACTTGGTCGGCGCGAAAGCCGCATCCGTCGTCGTCGCGAGCGTCACCGTGACCCACGCGAAGCAGGTACCGATCAGACGACCACCGATGTTCGCAGCGAAGCTCTCGCCCGTGCCACGCAGATGCAGCGGATAGGCCTGCGGCAGGTAGTTACCCCAGAAGCTGAACTGCGCGACCGTCAGCAGGCCCGCGACAAAGATACCGACATACAGCCATTGCAGGCTGTGCGTCGCGCAGAGGGCAAAGACCACCGGCATCACGATCAGACCCGGAATCTGGAAGATGCGCACAAGCCGGCGGCGGCTGACGATCTGCACCGCGAGATAAGCGAGGACGAAGCGGCCGACGAGGCCGCCGACTTCCTGGACCTTGGTGACGTCCGCCGCCTCCGCCTGCGCCACCCGCGCCCGGGTCTGCGCGGCGATCTTTTTCTGTTCAGCCTCGGGCTTGCCCTTCACGGCCGCAGCAACCGCGGCATCGGCCTTGGCTTTCACGTCCGACAGTCCCGGGACGATGCCAGGAATCTGCTGGATGGCGCCGAACGCAGCACCGTACGCGACGGCGAACATCAGGGTCGTCACGATTGTGGTGCGGCGCAGCTCGGGCGAGAAAAGCTGGGCGATGCTCGGCCGCTTGAGGGTGCCGGCGGCTTTGCGTTCCGCCCAGATCGGGGACTCGGGCAAGAAAGGCCGGATCAGGATGAGCGGGATCGCCGGGATGACACCCGACATCAGCGTGAAGCGCCAGGCGGCGTGCGCGTCCTTCACGTCGCCGCCGAAGAAGTTGAGAAACTGCGGCAGATCGATCGCCGGCAGGCTCGCACTGTGCGCGATGCACCAACTGTTGGCCGAAGCCACCAGAAAGCCGCCGATCGAGGAAAACGCCTGGGTGTAACCGAGGACCTTTTCCCGCTGCTTGGGATCCGGAAAAAGTTCCGCCAGCCACGCGACGGCCGCGACAAACTCGACGCACACGCCGATGAACACAAAACAGCGGCAAACGAGCAGCATCCACACGCTCGTGGCGAAGCCGGCGGCAAAGGCCGAGAACGCGTAAATCAAAATGCTCCAAGTCAGTACCCGCCGCCGGCCGAGGCGGTCGGTGAGGTAACCACCGAGCAGGCCGAAGATACCGCCCGCAACCGCGGGAATATAGAACAGCCGGCCGACCCACATCTGAAAGTCCGGCGTGCCCGGGGCCGCCCCGATCAGTTCCTGCAACGCCGGCCGCACGATGAGCGGCAGCATGAGGAGTTCGTAGATATCGAAGGCGAAGCCGATCGATGCGATGATGCAGATGAGCCAGGCAACGCGGCCGAGGCGCGTGCCACCCGGGGTAGAGGGATTCATGACTGGAATCGTGCTGGGTATTGCCGGGCAATTTCAAGCGGCGATTCGCTTTACGGTTGGATTTCAAGCCCGGCACAGCCCAGTCATGTCACCATGCTCCGCTCAGGCTTTTTTCACTGCAGAATGATCGTCGCCGGTGGCTGGCTCGGCCTCGTCGCCGCCCTCGCCGCCCCGATCGCGCCGGCTAAAATTGTCGTTCTCACCTTTGACGACGCTTCCACATCACATCACACCGTCGCCCGCCCGATCCTCAAACGCTACGGCTTCGGCGCCACCTTCTTCATCACCGAAGGCTTTACCTTTCCTACCAACAAGCACGACTACATGACGTGGAGGCAAATCGCCGACCTGCACCGCGACGGGTTCGAGATCGGCAACCACACGCGAGACCACCTCGGTATCACCGAAAAAACGGTCCCGCGGCTGGCGACACAATTGGAGGTGATCGCCGCCCGCTGCCGCGAAAATGGCATCCCCGCGCCGGTCAGCTTCGCGTGGCCGGGAAACAAGTTTCACGTCACCGCGCTGACCGTGTTGCAACAAGCCGGGATCCGCTTCGCTCGCCGCGGCGGCGAGCCCGAGGTGCCGTATTCGGTCGGAGGCGGCCCACCCTACGAACCCGGCGCCGATCACCCCCTGCTCATTCCGACCACCGGCGACGCCCGGCCCAACTGGACCCTCGAAGATTTGAAACGCGCCGTCGTCCAGGCCCGTGACGGCCACATCGCCGTGCTACAGTTTCACGGCGTGCCCGACGGCGAGCACCCGTGGGTCAACACCCCGCGCGAAAGGTTCGAGGAATACATGGCCTGGCTGCACCAGGAAGGCTTTACCGTGATCGCACTCCGCGATGTCGCCCGCTACATCGACGATAAAAATCTCCCGGCCGACCCGATGGCCGTGATTAACCGGCGGCTGAAAGCCAATCCGCCGCCGGTGTCCCCGTCGACCAGGTAAGCCGACGGTCGCAACGCCGCGGCAAGCACCTCACCACTGCCGCAAGCGAATATCCCGAATTGCCGCCCGCGTCATATAAGCGGCGATCCCGAGCGGACGCGATTTCTGGATGTCGCCTGGTCGCAGCCCGATGACGCGATCCTTCGTCGCGAGGTCGACCTTTTTGTCGTCGTCGATCCACGCCTCGATGCGGTCCGGCGTAACCCGCACGCGGATGCGATACCAGCGACCGTCGGCCAACTCCATTTCCCGCGTCGTCTCGTTACCCGATGCATCCACGCGATCGATACTCGATAGGCCCGTGACCGTGCCGCCCCAGCCCCCGACGACAAAGGTGCACGCGCTCGCGCCGACGGGAAACGTGAGACCGCAAAAGAAATCGCCGCCCTCCACCCGCATCGCCTCGAGGGAAATTTCGTAGTTCGTCTTCGGCAGTTCCGCCCCGCGGGTCCAGGTCACGCCGGACAGCGTAGTGCCCTTTTCCAGCACGATCGCTGCCCCACCGTCGCGAAACGGGCTCACGACACGAACCACGCCCTCGCCTTCGAATCCCGAAGGCACCCATCCGGCCAGCGTCCGTCCGTCAAAGAGCACCCGCCCGTCCGCCGCCCAGGCCACCACCGCCAACGCGAGCACGGCGGCGACCACGCGGAGTCTTTTCAAAGCGACGGTCATCGGCGCAGCGGCTTCAAAACAGTTCCGGCAACTCCGCCCGCGCGATCGCCCCGAGCTTGGCCGGCAATTCCGGCGCCACGCTGCGATAGGGCCAGCGCAGCCGCGGCGTGAGCCCCGGCAGCCAGCCGCCGGCGACCGCTGCAGCCTTGTCCGCCGCCATCGGCGAGAGGCCGTCGCGGCTGATGATCGGTGAAACGTGGGTCAGCCAAAACATGCTGATCCGGGCACCGATCTCCCGCGCCGCGGGCAGGTCGCGAAGACACAAGTCGTACCACCGCCGCGCGCCCGCCGGACTGAGACAGGCGACATTCGAGTAAGCCCCGTGCGCGCCGCGCGCGACCCCCTCGGCCAGTGTGTGCCCGGGAATAAACACCGAGCAGCGGCCGAACAGCGGTCGCATCGCGTCGTACCAGACATCGTCCCCGCCGGCGACCTTCATGCCCGCCACGCCGGGCACCCGCGCCGCAATCGCGCGCCACTCCTCCGGCACCAACCGGCGTTTCGCGTGCGGGGGATTGTAGACAATCAGCGGAATCGGCGCCGCCTCCGCCGCCATCGTTTCCAAAAAGCTCAGGATCTCGGGCATCCCGGGCGGATACCAATCCGGCAGCGTGACCTGAAACGCCGAAGGCTGCAGCGCCTTCCCCCGGCGCAGACGCTCGCGTGCGATCTGCGCACTCGAGTTGCTGACCCCGATTTGAAACGGCATCGCCGCCCGGTTGCAGCGCTCGGCCAGCAACGCGTTGATCTGGTCAAACTCAGCCTCCGTCTGAGTGTGAAACTCCCCCGCGGTGCCATTTGAGTAAATTCCGCTCACGCCCGCGGCGATGAAGTGATCGATCTCATCCGCCAGCAGACCGTAGTCGATCGCGTCGTCGTGCTGGATCGGCAGCAACAGCGTCGCCCAGTTACCGCGGATTTCAGTGGCGGAGAGTGGTGTCATGCAAAAACGGTGCGCGTCACGCCGGCGGCGCTAGTTTCGGCCCGGCGTGACGCGCACCACCGCCGGCGTGCGGACCCCAGGGCGGATCTCGCCGCTGGGAATTAGAATGCTCTCGCCCACTTTGACCGCGAGCGTCGTCACTTGCGGCGAGCCCGGTGCGCGGTCCACCACGCGCCACGTGTCGCGCCGGGTATCGTAGGCCAACACCTCGCGGCCGAACCCGGGATGGTGGCCATAGATCGTACGCTTGGCCGCCAAATGCTGTTCGATCTCCCGCTCGAGCACCGCACGGTCCGCCGCGCCTGCCGCGGCCAAACGGCCCCGCGCCCGCTCGACCGCCAAATCGTGCGCCTCCAACTCAATAAACTGCTCCCCGCGGTCTCCGCCGAAAACGAAAATCTCGTCGGAGCCAACCGCGACCGCAGTGCCCGCCATCACGGAGACGCCGGCGCCGCCGCCGACATTCGCCAGCGTTCGCCAACGTCCGGTCCGCGGATCAAATGCATACGCATCCGTCAAAAGACGGGTTGCGCCCCCGGGCTGCGGCGTGCGGCCGCTGAAGAGATAGAACTGTTCGTGTCCCGGCGCTCCCTGTGCCGCCGCTACCGGCAGAATTCGCGCCGGGCCGGGCCAACTCGGCAGCCGCGTCCACTTGAAGTCGGCCGGGCGCGCACGTTGGCTGAGATCGAGGGACCAAAAAACGGATACCGGCACAGCGCCCGTCGTAACGTGCTGCCCGCCGGCCACGAATAAAGTCTGGCCGACAAGTGCCCCGGCTAAATTTGTCAGGGGCTGGGGCAACGCGGG
>CAIJFT010000310.1 GCA_903820035.1 uncultured Opitutia bacterium | reverse complement strand
GGGCGGTGGACCCAGCGTCGGCCGCGTCGTCTTACGCAACCTCAACGCCCCTACCATGTCGTTATCCCGTCTCGTTCCGCTCTTTGTCGCCGCTGCGCTCGCTCTCGGCGGCTCATTTTCTACCCGCGCCGCCGAGGTTCCGGCGGGCGTTTGGGTCCGCGAAGGATTTCAACTCTCCGTCGCCGTCGACGGCATCAAGCTCCCGCGCTTCCTCGCCTTCGGGCCGGATGGCACGCTTTACGTCAGTGTGCCGAAGGAAGGGAAAATCATGGCTTGTCGCGACAAGGATGGCGACGGCGTCTATGAAACGCAGACGCCGTTCGTGACGGGCAAGGAGGTCAACACCGTCCTGCAGGGCATGCAGTGGCACGATGGCTGGCTTTACTTCGCCCAGCTCAACGCGATTTCGAAGGCGCGCGACACGAACGGTGACGGCAAGGCGGACGAGGTTGTGCAGGTGCTCGGGGCTGAGCAGCTCCCGACCGGGGCCCGCGGCGGTCACATGTGGCGTGCGTTGTTGATCCACGACGGCCGTATCTACACCCATGTCGGCGACCAGACCAACGCGACCAACGAGCCGATCGAGGCCTCGGAGCGGAAGAAAATCTGGAGTTTCGCCCTCGACGGTTCCGACAAAAAGCTTTTCGCCTCGGGCCTGCGCAACACGGAAAAACTGACCGTGCGTCCGGGCACCAATGAAATCTGGGGCGTCGATCACGACATCGACAACATGGCGGCGAAACTCGAGGGCGACAAGAAGTTCGGCCAGCCGATCACCGATCACAATCCGCCGGCGGAACTCAACCACTACGTCGAGGGCGCGTTTTACGGCCATCCTTGGATCCTCGGCAAGAACCAGCCGAACTTGGCGTTTCTCGACGAGCCGCGGCTGATGGAGTACGCGAAGATGGCCACGATTCCCGAGTGGCTGATGCCGGCGCACTGCTCGGCGAACTCGATGATGTTCTACAGCGGCGACAAGATCCCGCACGCCAAGGGCGACGCGTTCGTCGCCCAAAAGGGCGGCTGGAATGCGACGTCCAAAGTGGGCTATCGGCTGGCGCGGATCCTGTTTGAGGACGGCCACCCGTACGGCGAAATGAAGATGGTCGACTTCCTGAAAAACGGCACCGAGGCCTTGGGCCGTCCCACCGACTGTGCGCAGGCCCCGGATGGCTCGATTCTGTTCAGCGACGACCTCGGGCACAAAGTTTACCGCCTGAAGTACGTGGGGAAACGCTAAGCCGAGATCAGGTCGTTGAACGCGGAGCGTTGAGCGACCGAGCGGCGGGCCCCGATGTCTTCCTCGGGGCTTTTTGTTACGATTGCCCTTTCGCTCCGGCCCGATGGGGACAGCGGGCCCCATCGCTCGGTTTTTATCTCAGCCCGCAGGTCTCCGACGCGCGGCGTGTTACCGGCGCAGATACGCCCGGATCCGCTCCGCGCTGTTCCGCGCGGCCGGATCCGCCGGGTCCAGTTGCGCCGCGGCGTCGAACTGAATCAACGCTTCCTCAAAACGTCCGGCTTCCGTGAGTGCGCGACCAAAATTGAAGCGCACCTCGGCCCGGTTCGGGTCCAAGCGCACTGCTTCCTGCAGCAACGGCAGCGCTTCAGCGGAGCGGCCGAGCATGAGCAGCGGGACCGCGACGCTGTAATGCGCAAAGGCGGACGAGGGGGCGGTCGCGAGGAGAGCGCGCTGGTGGACGAGCGCTTCGGCGGGACGTCCGGCCTGCAGCAGTAACTCCGCCAACCGGCTGCGGGCCTCGCGGTGGGTCGGCTCGTGTGCGACGGCGGAGGTGAACGCCGCGAGTGCGCCGGTTGGATCGCCGGTCGACCCCAGGCTCAGGCCGAGGTTGTAGTGGGCGCGGGCGTTCGCCGGAACTTTTTCGGCGGTGTCCCGCCACAACGTGGCTACGCTCGCGTAGTCGCGGTTGCGCAAAAGGGTGCCGGCCCCCAGGGCGATCGCGAGGAGCAGGATGATACCGGTTCCGCGGGCGCCAAGCCAGCGGCGGGTACCGACAGCGACAACGGCGAGCGGCGCGGCCAGGGCGAGGTAGACGCGATGCTCGGCCAGCGTTTGCGTGGCGATCGGGACGACGCTCGAACTCGGCGCGAGGAGCAGGAAAAACGCGGCGCCGGCAAACGCCACGGTGGGACGCCGACGCCACGTGACGGCGATGCCGAGAAGCAGGCCGGCCACGAGGGCGGCGCCCACGCCGAGACGAACCGGATCGGTGATCAGCGCGTTGCCGTAATCGAACACGAGCGGACTCGGCCAAAGCATCAGGCGCAGGTAGTGGGGGATCGCGGCGAGTTGCGTGAGCGCGTAATCCGTCGGCGCCATCGCCGCGGCGAGACCGGCGCTCGCGCCGCGGTTGTCGCCAGTCAGGGTCACGGCAGCGAGTACGCCCCACGTGCCGGCGAGGGCGAGGTAGTAGCCGCGGCGCAAGCGCCAGGCGGCGCCGAGCCGGCCGGCCACAAAGGTACGATCATAGAACAGGACGAGGAGTGGCGCGACCACCATGACTTCCTTTGCCGCCATACCGGCGGCGCAAACCAACACCGACACGGCCAGCCAGCGGTGCCGAGCGGCCGCCGGGCGTTGTGGGTCGGTGGCGCGGGCAAACGCGACGAGGGTGCCGAGGAGACCGACGCTGACGAGTAACTCGGAGCGCTGCATCACGTAGGTGACGGCGGCGGTTTGCAGCGGGTGGAGGGCCCACAGCGCGGTGATGGCGGCCGCCAATCCAGCGTCCCCACCGAGGGCAGAGAGCCGGCGCAGCAGGGTGTAGAGGAGCGCGGCGCAACCGAGGTGCAAGCCGAGGTTGAACGCATGATAGCTCCAGACCGCGGTGCCGCTCAGGGCGAAGTTGAGGGCGAGGGAGGCGTTGACGAGTGGGCGTCCGGTGACGGAGAGCCCATCCGGCGGGAAAAACGCCGTCGCCAGATGCTCGATACTCGGGTTGCGCGTGACGGCGGCGAGATCGTCGAAGACAAACGGGACCGCAAACGTGGTGGCGTACGCCGCGATGACGCCCGCCGCCAGCAGGAGCAGCGGGAGCGGCGAAGGAGGGCGGCTGTCGGACGGCATCGGGCCGGGAACGTTGGCAGGGGCGGCGGGCGGGCGGAAGCGGATTTGCGGAACGCGAGCGCGCGATGGAGCGGGGTTCATGACCGCAGCCCGGAAGCCGTCGCGGTGGGGCCCGATGTCACCCTCGGGCCTCGTACGGGAGGGGAAGCGGTTGGGACCCGCTGGGTAAATCGGGTCCCACCGGGAGGAACGGAAGAAGGGCCCGTCGCGGGGTACGTCCGCTTTCCTCGCTCACTCCGCTTAGCGGTCGAGGAACGGCAGCTTCAGCTGGTCGAGGTTGGCGCGGAAGGCCAACGTGTAGTTCGTCCCGAACGTGCGACGCGAGGTGTTGCGGCCGCCCTGGTAGAAATTGCGCCACGAATCGTTGGTGAGGTTCGCGCCGTTCAGCTCGAGCGAATACGTGCGGTTGAACGTGTAGCGCGCGGTCGCGTCCCAGCGCTGGTGGCTCGACTCATACACGGGGCGCAGGTCCGTCGCGGTGGCGGCGGTGGTGATCGCCTCGGGGAAGATCGTCGTGCGCAGCTGAAGGTAGAGTTTGCGGCGCGGGGTCATGTAGCTGAGGCCCCAGTTCGCGTTCCAGTCGTAGTAATTCGGCGCGAGCGGCTTCGTGAGCACGCCGGCGCGGTTGGGCGCCTGTCCCTTGGTGTTCTTGTTGTAGCCGCCGAAGAATTCCCAGCCGCGCGCGATCTCGGGCAGGAACTTCAGGTACGGCTGCAGGCTCTGGCGGCCGGAGAGTTCGAAGCCCTCGAACTGGCCCTTGCCGCCGTTGTCCTGCGTGTTGAGCAGGTAGCCGGCGTACTGGCCGTCGAAGCCGTTGTCGTTGCCGGGATCGATGGTGTCGGTCGACGTGATGATGTAGTTCGTAACGGTCTTGCGGAACCAGCCGAACTCGATCTTGCCGGCCGATTTTGTGAACAGCTCGAACTGGAGGTCGATGTTGCGCGAGTAGGTCGGAAGCAGGCCGGTGTTGTTGACGGTGACGTTCGGGATCGTCGCGGTGTCGTTCACCGTGGTGTTCGGCAGAATCGTCTGCACGCCGGGTCGCGACATCGAGCGCGTGAGCGCGCCGCGGAAGAGGAAGTCGGGTGTGAAGCGGTAGGTCGTCTGCAGGTTCGGGAAGAAGTCCGTGTACTGGCTCGTGGCGCGCTGCGTCTGCGAGTAAACCGCATCGAAGAACGGTTTCGAATTGGCGGGGAGGCCGACGCCGAGGGAGTTGATGCGGATCGCGCCGCGCACGAAGTTTTCCGTCTGCTCGCCGCGGATGCCGCCCATGACGGTGAGCTTGGGCGTGACCTTCACGGAGCTGGCGACGTAGGCGAACGTGACGTCCTGGGCCATCTGCTGGGTGTTGACGCGCTGGCGTTGGATATTGGTGCCCTGGAGGTCTTGGACCGAGTTCGGGTTCGCCTTCATGAATTCGGCGAACTTGTACGGGTCGACCAGCGGGGGAGTGCGGATGCCGTAGAGGAAGGTGTCGCCGTAGGTGGTCTTGGCGAACTGGGCGGCGCTCAGCTGCGGGTCGTCGGCGTTGTTGGCGATGCCGTCGGGTCCGACGTATTGGAGCACGATCTGGCCGGCCTGCTTGCGCCGGTGCAATTGGTAGAGGCCCGTGCCGGCGCGGAGATCGAAGGGCAGCCAGCCGCCGGTGAAGTCGCGCTTCACGTCGAACTTCAGGTTCCACGTGCGGTCGTTTTGGAAGCGCGGTGAGGTTTGCAGCGAGAAACTCTTGCGCGAGTTGTAGCTGTTCAGGTCGTACAGGTCGGGGCCGGCGGTCTGCACGAGCGTGAGGGGCGCGGGGACGCCCGGATCGGCGGTCATGCGGACGGTGACGGCGTCGGCGGCGATCAGGTTGAACTGCATCGACTGGATCATCGCGGGCAGGTCGGTGACCTTGGAGTCGGACTTGGAGTAATTGGCGGAGGCGTCGATCTTCCAGGACCCGATGCGGTGTTCGATGGCGCCGACGAAGCCGTAGTTGGCGCTGACGGAGTCGCTGTAGTCGTTGAAGACGTCGACGAGGGCGTTGCGCACGATGGCGTCGGTCGTGGTCGCGGCGGCGTCGACGGTGCCCGGGCGCACGCGGAACGTGTGGCTGCGGCCCTGGCTAAGGTACTGGTTGCCGGTGGTGCGCAGCTTGAGGACCGTGTTGGCGGCGAGCTTGTAGTCGCCGTTGAGGCTCAGCGTGCGGCGGTTTTTCACCTGAGGACCGTCGACGAGCGTGAAGGTGTTGACGTTGAAGCGGGAGGCGTCGGTGACCGGGGCGGCCGCGGTGCCGGCGACGAAGGGCGAGTAGCCCATCGCGTAGTTGTGGCTCGGGTTGATGACGTTGCTCTCAAAGTAGGAGAGGGTGAGGCCGAGGGTGTTGTTCAGGAAGGCCTCGGAGTAATTCACGCTGCCGCCCGGCTTGATGCGGTTGGTGGTGCGCGAGCCGGGACCGGCCATTTCCCAGTGCATCATTTCGCTGTTGGCGGAGAGGTTCAGCGTGGTGCTGAACCGCCGGCCCTTTTGGGCGAAGGCGTTTTTGGTGACGGCGTTGACGACGCCGCCGGTCGAGGGCGCCATCCAGGGGGGCGGCGCCTTGAAGACTTCGATGGTCTCGATGTTGTTGATCGTGGCCTGGCTGAATTCAAAGGCGCGGCTCGACGCGTCGCTGCTGCCCGTGCTGGAACGCGGCGGGGTGCCGGCGGCCGCGGGGATCTGGCCGTCGAAGGTGAACACCGTCGACTCCGGATCCTGGCCGCGCATCGACACCGTGCTGGCGTCGGCGTTGGCGAAGTTGACCTGGATGCCGGGGACGTAGCGGAGGAATTCGCCGATGTTGCCTTCGGAGACGACGCCGAGCGTATCGGCGGAGATGGCCTCGACGAAGAAGTCGGACTTGCGCTGCTGGTTGGTCGCCGCGGCATTGCCTTCGACCTCCGCGGCGACGACGAATGCGTCGAGTTTGTAGATGGCGGCGGTGAGATTGATCTCCTCGCTCGCGGTTTGCCCCGCGGCGACGGTGACGGCGCGCGTCACGGGATCGAGGCCGGCGTAGGTGATCTCAAGTTTATAGGTGCCGGGGGCGAGGTTCGGCAGGGTGAAACGGCCTTCGCGGTCGGTGAGGACGGCGACGTTGGTGCCGGCGACCTTGATTTCCGCCGTGCTCAGGAACTGGCGCGTGCTGGAGTTGGCGACCGTGCCGGTGATCGTCCCGGTGGAGCCTTGGGCGTGGAGGCGCGGCGCGAGACCGAGGGCAAGCGTCGCGAGGAGCGACGCGGCGAGGAGTCCGCGCAGAGCGCGAAACGAACGGAGGGTTTGGGTAGTCATGACCGAGGTTGCTTGGAACCGACGAGGGTTTGGGAAACAAATGAAGCGCGGCCGGGGTGGGTGGCCACCGTCAGCAGGAGCGGACAGTCCGGCAAGGCGTGTTTCCTTGGATCGAGCGGACGGACGTGACGTAGGCCAGCGCGCTTGCGCGCGCCCGTAAACCGCTCGGCCACCAAGGCCGCGCTTGCCAGCGAGCTGACCTCCAACCGAGTAACCCGTAGGAAGTTTCATGGCCGTTGACGGTCGGCGGCGATGCGAGCGAATTTCTCGGCCACGACGCATAACGAATTCCGCTCCGTTTCGTCGTATCACGCTACCGCTGTCATGAAAAAAATTCCCGCGTTCCGCTTTCTCCTCCCGCGCCTCGTATTCGTCACCACGTTGGGGCTGTCCGGCCTGGTCCGCGCTGCGCCGGAACCGGTGACGGTCAACTGGCTCGGCGGCACGCCGGCTCCGGCCGCGACCAGCGTGAGTTGGGGGGTGCCGTGGCCGAAGGGGGCGGTGGCGAAGGCGCAGGGGTTCACGGTCACGGCGCCGGACGGCAAGGCCCTGCCGGTGCAGACGTGGCCGCTCGCGTACTGGCCGGATGGTTCGGTGAAGTGGAGCGGCTTCGCCACGGTGGCAGACCCGGCGGCGGGGCCGTTCACGATTGCGGCCGGCGCGGCGACGCTGCCCGGTGCGGCGCTGCGCGTTCGGCAGAGTGATAGTACCATTGAAGTTGATACGGGGGTGCTGAAGTGCCGCGTCCCCAAGTGGGGCGACGCCCTGATTGACAGCCTCACGGTCGACGGCCGGTTGATCGCGCGGCAAGGCCGGCTCACGTGCATTGTGCAGGACGGGGCCGACGGCGCGGCCGAGTCGCCGCCGCGGCGCGAACGTTTCACCGGCAAGCTCAATCAGGTGACCGTCGAACAGTCGGGCCCGGTGCGCGCGGTGTTGAAACTCGAGGGCGTGCACAAGGCGGCCGCGGGTTCGCGGGCGTGGCTGCCGTTTGTGGTGCGGCTCTATTTCTATGCCGGCTCGGACAACGTGCGGCTGGTGCACACGATCATCTACAGCGGCGACGAGCAGAAGGATTTCATTCGCGGGCTCGGCGTGGAGTTTGCGGTGCCGCTGCGCGAGGAAGTGCAGAACCGGCACGTTCGTTTTTCCGGGGAGGATGGCGGCCTCTGGGCCGAGCCGGTGCAGCCGCTCGTCGGCCGCGGCGGGCGGGTGGTGTCGAATCCGGATGGCAGCGGCAACGTCTACGCCGCCCAACTCGCCGGCCTGCGCGTACCGAACAAGGCGCAGGTCAGCGCGCAGGGTCAGGGCCTGATGGCGGACTGGGCGATGTGGGATGCGTTCAAGCTGGTGCAGGCGAATGCCGACGGCTTTTCCCTGGTGAAGCGCACCAACCCCGAGAGCGCGTGGATTCCCTGCGGCGCCGGCAAACGCGCGTCGGGTCATGTCTTCGTTGGCGACGCGAGCGGCGGACTCGGCGTAAGCCTGAAGAATTTCTGGCAGTCGCATCCGGCCTCCCTCGAGGTGAGCGGCGCCACGACCGGGGAGGCCGTGCTGCGGGTGTGGCTCTGGTCGCCCGATGCGGCGGCGATGGACATGCGCCATTACGATACGCGGGCCCACGGGCTTGAGGCGGTGTACGAGGACGTGCAGCCCGGGCTCAGCACGCCCATGGGCGTGGCGCGCACGAGTGAGCTGACGTTGTTTGGGCGCGGCGGCGTCCCGACCCGCGAGGAGACGGTGCGCCTGGCCCAGCTCGGCGCCCAACTGCCGGTGCTCGTGGCCACGCCGCACTACCTGCATCAGGTGCGGGCGTTCGGGCTGTGGAGTTTGCCGGACAAGGCGACGCCGTTTAAGAAGGCGGTGGAGGAGCAACTGGAGAGTACGCTCGCCTACTATCAGCGGCAGGTGGAGCAGCAGCACTGGTACGGCTTCTGGGACTTCGGCGATTTCATGCACTCCTACGACCGCGAGCGGCACGCGTGGAATTACGACCTCGGTGGCATGGCGTGGGATAATACCGAACTCGGCACCGACATGTGGCTGTGGGTGAGCTTCCTGCGGACGGGTCGGGCGGATCTGTTCCGTCTCGCCGAAGCCATGACCCGCCATACGAGCGAAGTGGACTGTTATCACCTCGGTTCGCTCGCGGGCTTGGGCTCGCGGCACAACGTCCGGCACTGGGGCTGTGGCGCGAAAGAGGCGCGTATCAGCATGGCGGGCCTCAAGCGTTATTATTATTATCTCACGACGGACGAACGCACCGGCGACCTGATGCGCGAGGTGGCAAACAACGACACCACTTCGCTCACGCTCGACCCGATGCGCCTGGCGCAGCCGATCACCGCGGCGGAGAAGAAGTATCCCGCGCGCATCCGCGTCGGCCCGGACTGGTTCGCGTTTGTGAGTAACTGGATGACCGAGTGGGAGCGGACCGGGGACACCCGGTGGCGCGACAAGATTCTCGCCGGCGTGGATTCGCTGGCCGCGATGCCGTACGGGATCAAGTCCGGCAAGAACCTCGTCTACGGCTATGATCCCAAGACGGGGAAACTGTTTCGGGTGAACAACGAGGTCGGGTCGTATAACCTCGCGACGATCCAGGGTGGCTCGCAGGTCGTGTTCGAGTTGAACGAGCTCCTCGAGCATCCCGGCTGGCAGAAAATGTGGTTGCAGTACTGCCGCATCGGCAGCGCCCCGGCGGACGTGCTGTTGCGCGACAAGGAGACCGGTAACGAAGGGGCGGATGGGCGTTACCTCGGCGAGCAGGGCGCGAGCAGTCAGGGTACTCCGCGGCTCGCGGCCTACGCCTACTGGAAGACGCGCAACGCGGCGTTTGCCAAGCCGGCGACCGCGTCGCTGCTGCGCTTTGGCGGCGGGCCGCTGGAGACCACGCGGGTGGCGGGCGCGCTGGCCTTGAATCCGGTCGACGAGGCGGCGCGTATCAGCACCAACGGCGCGGCCCAGGGTGGATTGTCGGCCATCGAGATTTTGGAGCTCTGCGCGGACCAGCTACCGATCGAGGTGCCACCGCGCGAGGAGTTTCCCGGCGGCCGGGGTGCCCGCGGGACGCCTGGAGCCCGGTGAACGCAGCGGGCCCGGTTTGGGCAAGCAGGGCGCATCAACGGCGCTCTCCGGCGGAACCGGGCGCAGCAGGGCGCGTCCTTTAAGCTCGCGCCACTCCCGTCACCCCGCGACCCGCCGGCCGACGATAATGAGGTCGCGTTCGATCCCGTCGAGGACGGCGATCCGCGGGAGCTGGGCCCAGCGGGCGAACCCGTGGGCGGCGAAGAGGCGCAGGCTCGGTTCGTTGTGACCGAAGATGTAGCCGAGCAAGGTGTGCAATCCGAGTTCCGGTGCACGGGCGACCGCCGTTTCGAGCAGATGGCGACCGATCCCGCGCCGGCGGTGCGTCGGCGCCACGTAGATTGCGATCATTGCCGTGCCGTCGTACGCGGCGCGGGCGTAGAACGTATCGAAACTCAGCCAGGCGGCCACCGTGCCGGCCGCATCGACCAATACCCACAGCGGGCGGTGTGGATTCTGGTGGGCGTCGAACCACGGACGGCGGTCCTCGATCGTCACGGGTACAAGGTCGGCGGTCACCATGCGGCCGGCGATCGTGGCGTTGTAGATGGCGACCACGGCGGGCAAATCGGCGGCGGTGGCGGCGCGGAGCAGGAAGTCTTTCATGACGGCGGTGGCGGCGGATCGAATTTGAAACCGATGCCGCCGACCGGCGTGCGGCTATGCCAGCGGCGGAGGTCGCCCGTGGCGGAATCGAAGGTGAGGGTGAGATCGTAGGCGCCCGGTTCCGGTTCCTTGGTCGCGGGGACGAAGCGGTAGCGGCGCACGGTCTGCGCTCCCTCGATCCGGACCTCACTGGGAAGGCCGAGGAGTCGGTCGATGGACGACAGGCGCGGTCGCGTGGCGGCGGTCTCGTCGTCGCCGACGGTGGACTCGATCTTCCTTTGGCGCTGATCGATTTGGCTATGGCCCAGGCTGCGGATGATACCGAGCACGAAGGTTTTCGGAACGGCGGCAAAATAGGCCTCGGGGACGGAGACGCGGGTTAAGCGGTCTTCGGCGAACGAGAGCTCGAGCAGGATGTCGTATTTGACCGGCTCGGTGACGCCCGCCGGCAGTTCCTTCACCAACCTCAGGTGCCAGTGCTCGCCGCGGTCGATTGGGTCGATGCGCTCCGGCTTGGCGCCAAACCAGCGGACATCCGCGGTGCGCATGACCGGGTGGTGAAAGACAATGGAAAGGCCGTCGTTGGTGGAGACGGCGAAGTTCTGGTCGAACGTGTCCAGCTGCCACTTCAACTGCAGCAGCCGGAGGTAGACGCACCCGCCGAGGAGCAGCGCCAGCGCGGCCAGGCCGCAGGCGAGCACCGGGCGGCGGAGCCTCATTTCTTCGCGGGCGCGATCGGCACCGTCACGGCCGGCGTCGAGTCGGCCGAGGGAGCGGAGACCGCGGCGGGGGCGGCGGGCTTCACCGTGGGCGGCTTGGCGAACGTGATTTTGCTGAGGATATCGTTGAGGCGGTTGCGCAGCAGCTCGTCCTCTTCCTCGGTTTTCTTGCTGTAGCTCTTGCCCTCGATCACCCGCTCGGCGAGCTCGGTGCTGATGACGAAGATGTGTTCATTGCGGACAAAAAGAAGGTTGCCGCGCTTGGCGACGGGAACGTTTTCCGCGTTCATCTGGGGCAAGCGGTCGGCAAACATCGTGCCGCCGGGAATGAGCAGGTAGGTGAGGAGAGAGCCGTCCATCGAGCCCGGGATGAACTTCGCGCTTTCGATCTGGACGCCCTGAAAAGTCTGCCGGAAGTCGGCGAGGACGAAGTTGCTGAAGAAGTAGATCAGGTAGTCCTTCAGGCCGCGGGTCGAAAGCTCCCAACGCTGCGTGGCATCCTGCGGGAAAGCCGCGATGCTCACGTGCAGATTGAAGTCATCCTGAAAGGTGACGACGTTCGTGGTGTCCGTGATGTCGCCGCCGAGTTCGGGCAACACCGGGATCGCGATCTTGAACAGGCCGGTGGGGGAGACGTAACTCTTGCCTTCGACTTTGCCGTACAGGGCTGGTGCCGGCGCCGGCGTCGGCGCCTGAGCGAGGAGGGCGGATGACGTTGCGAGGAAAAGAGCGAGGGTTAGGCGTAACATGGAAAACGAGAATCAGTAGCGTCCCCGCGGCCGCTTTCAAGCCAAGGGTGGGAAAAGAGCTGCCAGGTCGCGCCACGCGGCCACCGGGATCGCTTCCGGGCGTGCCTGGCCGGTGAGGCCGTGCGCCTGCAAAGCCGCTTCTACGGCGCCGGAGCGTTCCGGCATCCGGGCGCGCAGGAGCGAGGCGATTTGCTTCCGGCGCTGTTGAAAGCAGCCGCGGATGATCGACTTCGCGGCGGCCGGAAAAATAAACGGCTGGGGCTTCCGCACCAGATGGAGCAGATGGGACTCCACGTCGGGCCGCGGGTAGAAACAGCCGGCGGATACTTTGTGCCCGGGGGCGACGTTGTACGCCGCCTGCAGGAAAACCGAGATGGCGCCGAAGGATTTCGAACCCGGTTGCGCGGCGTAGCGCTGGGCGGCCTCAAGTTGGAGCATCAGCACCAGTTGGACCGGCAGCGGCCCCGCCAGCACCTCGTCGAGCCACGGCGTGGCGATGGCGTACGGCAGGTTGGCCACGACCTTGCAGGTCGCCTGAGCCGCGGTCGGCGGCAGACCGGCCAAGGGGTGTTCGACCGCATCGCCTTCCAGGAGATGGAAGGTCTCCGGAAACTTCAGCGCCAGCGTCTCGGTGAGGTGCGCGTGGAGCGTGCGGTCTTTCTCGACGGCCCAGACCAGGGCGCCGGCCTCCAAGAGCGCGGACGTGAGGGTGCCGAGTCCGGGGCCGACTTCCACGACGGTGTCGCCGGCCTGGACTTCGGCGAGCTCGAGCGATTTGCGCACGATGTTACCGTCGACGAGAAAATTCTGGCCGAGGAAACGTTTCGGCAAGTGGCCGAGTTGCGCCAACAGTTCGCGCGTGGCCGTGAGGGAAAGTGGCATGGCGGCTCAGCGCGGGGCGCGACCTTCGTCGACCTCGTAGTAATCAAAAAAGGTCAACAGGTCCGTCCGGTGGGCGAGGCCGCTTTCGGCCTTCTGCCTTTCCAACGTGGCCGTGGCGTCGTCGCGCCAGCCGCGCTTGGCCGCGAAACCGTTCCAGATCAGGACGTCGACCTCCGTCAGGGCGCGACCGTTCTTTTGAATCCACGCCAGAATCTCGTCGTCCGTGCCGCCGGCGAGCACCCGGGTCTTGAGGGCGTCGTAGGAAATTCCGAGCGAGTGACAGAGCCGGCCGTCAAAGCCCTTGCCGAGAAACTCGTGGTGGTCTTCGTGGAGTTCGCCGCGGGCATGGACGCGGATCTTGTCGAGCGTCCGGGGCAGAAAATACAGGCCTCCGAGCTGGTTGAAGGCGGTGATCGGGCGTTTTTTCATGGCGGGAGTCAGGCGCGGCGGAAGTCGGAGATCAAGGCTGCCGGATCGGCGGCCCGCATCAGCGCTTCGCCGACCAAAATGGCGTGAGCCTTGGCGCCGCGCGCCCGGGCGGCGTCGGCCGCGGTGAAGATGCCGCTCTCGCTGACGGCGATGACGTCGCGCGGGAATTGCGGGATGAGGCGCTCGCTCAGCCCGAGGTCGGTTTTGAAGATGGCGAGATCGCGGTTGTTGACGCCGATGATCTTCGCCCCGTGGCGAACCGCGCGTTCGAGCTCGGCCTCGGTGTGGATTTCAAACAGCGCGTCGAGTCCCGCGGCGTTGGCGGCGCGGAAAAGGGTGGTGATCTCGGCGTCGTCCAGCGCGCGCACGATGATCAAGATCGCGCTGGCTCCGGCCGCGCGGGCCTCGAGCACCTGGATAGGGTGAACCATGAAATCCTTGCGCAGGCAGGGCCGGGCGGGCGCGACGGCGCGGAAGTGCGCGGTGACGCCGCGGAGATCGTCGAGCGTGCCACCGAAAAACTTCTCATCGGTCAGGACCGACAACGCGTCCGCCCCCGCGGCCTGATAACGCTTGGCCTGGTCGAGGGATGAGGCCCCGGCCTTGATGTCGCCGGCCGACGGCGACCGCCGTTTGATCTCCGAGATCACCGCCAGGCGACCATCGGCCCGGCGCAGCGCGGCGGCGAAGGACGGCGGGCGCGGCTGGGCGGCATCGAGGGCGGTGAGCTCCGCATCGGTGACGTCGCGGACCAGCGGGGCGATTTCGCGGCGCTTCCACGCCATGATCTCGGTGAGTTTGTCGGACATGAGGAGTCCACGAAATACACGAAACCCGCGAAAACCAGACCAGAGTTGCGCCGGATTTTTAGTGTATTTCGTGTATTTCGTGGTTTCACCTTCGGGATGAGCGCGATCGACGACTTGCGACAGACGATGGCCCGGCTGCGGGCGCCGGACGGATGTCCGTGGGACCAGGAGCAGACGCATGCGACGCTGGTGCGCTGCCTGATCGACGAAGTGAGCGAGCTGATCGATACGATCGACCGCCAGGACTACCCGCACATGCGCGAGGAACTGGGCGACGTCCTCATCCAGATTGTGTTTCACGCGCAGATCGCGGCGGAGCGCGGCCGGTTTACCTTCGATGACGTCGCGCGCGACATCAACGACAAGCTCGTGCGCCGGCATCCGCATGTCTTTGGCGACCGCAAGCTCGGGACCTCGGAGGAGGTCATCACGGAGTGGGAGAAGATCAAGGCGACCGAGAAGAAGAACGGCCCGGCGGTGAACCAGTCCGCCGTGTTCAAGGAGCTGCCGCCGCGTCTGCCCGCGCTGATGTTTGCCGAGGCGGTGTGGAAGCAGATCGAGAAGAAGAACCTTCCCGCGGAGGGCGTGGTCGACGCCGCGCAGGTGCAGGCGCTCGGGCGCCAGCTCGACGAGGCGGCGCTGGGTCGGATGCTCTTTGAACTCACCGCCGCCGCCCGCGTGAACGGCCTCGATCCCGAGGGCGCGCTGCGCCAGCACGCGGTGCGGGTGATGACCGACGTCACCACTCGCGCCGCACGGTAGCGCCGGTCGGCGAATTTCTGATGAGTCGCACCGCCGCCGTGAAGCGCGTTTATCCGCCGCCACCACCCGAGGTGATGACGGAGTGGTGGACGCCGTTCGAGGATCACCTCGCGAAGGAGCGCCGGGTCTCGGCGTACACGGTGCGGAATTACCGTCAGGCGTTTGAGGATTTCTATCGTTGGCTGCTGGGTTCGAATCTCTGGGCCGGCGGACTCGACGCGCTGACCGTGCGCGAGATGCGCGACTTCGTGATCGAGGCGCAGCGTCGCTTCGACCGCCGCACGCTGCACAACCACGCCTCGGGGCTGCGGACGTTCTTCAAGTTTTGGCAACGCCAGGGTCGGCTCCGGCACAACCCGCTGCTCAACGTGCCGCTGCCGAAACTCGAGAAACGGTTGCCGCAGTTTCTCACCGAGGAGCAGATGAAGCTGCTGCTCGCCGGACCGGAGCGGCGGTTGGCCGACGGGAAAGTGGACCCGCACACGGCGTGGCGCGACCGGCTGGCGATGGAGTTGTTGTACGGTGGCGGGCTGCGCGTGGCCGAACTCGTGGGTCTCGACCATGGTGCGATTGACCGCGCGTCGGGCGTGGCGCGGGTGATCGGCAAGGGCCGCAAGGAGCGGTTGTGTCCGCTCGGCAAAATGGCGCTCGCGGTGCTGCAAAAATTCCAGGGGATCTCCGAGAAGCCGACGGGGCTCGCAAGTCCCGTGCTCGTCAACGCGGACGGCCGGCGCATGGCGGTGCGCGAGGTGCAGTTGATGTTGAAGCATTACCTTGCGCTGGCGGGGCTGCCGCTCGATCTCACGCCGCACAAGCTGCGGCACTCGTATGCGACGCATTTGCTCAACGCCGGCGCGGACCTGCGGCTCGTGCAGGAACTGCTCGGTCACTCGCAGCTCGCGACGACGCAGTTGTACACGCACGTCAGCATGGCGCGGCTGCAGGAGATTTACGCCAAGGCGCACCCGCGGGCGTAGCGGGCGGGAATCGTTCTCGTTAGCGTGATCGGTCTCCTCCTCGCGGAAGGGAGGCGGTGATTGCGATTAGGATGAGGAGAACGAGAACGAGCGAGGGGTGGAGACGGGGGTTGGAAGGAAGCGGCCCGATGGGGACATCGGGTCCCACCGTGGCCGGTCAGCTATGCGTCGGCTACCAGGTCAAACGTCGCGACACGCTGTTGCCGGGGGCGTCCTGCAGCGTGACCTCGAGCGAGGTCGCGTTGGCGAGGCGGGCGAGCGGGAGCTCGAGGATAAAGGTCTCCTCGCGGCCGTCGCGGATGCCGTCGGCGGGCTGCTCGACGCTCTCGCGGACGCCGTTGTTGAACACGACCTCGATGCCGTCGAGTAAGGAGAGCGCGTCGCGGCCGCGCACGGTGACGACGAGGGTGTCGCCGTTGCGGCGGGCGGTCGCCTCCCGTATTTCCGGCGCGGTGTGATCGACGACCAGGTCGTCGGTCTCGAAGGTGTGCGTCAGCCGGTCGGCGACGGGGCGGGGACCGACTTCCTGGACGACGAGGCGCGTGAAGTAGACGCCGTCGGCGAGTGACTTGGTGTCGAACTGCGCGTACTGGTCCTTCGTGCCGTTGACCAGATCGGTCCACGCGGTGTCGCCGTCGCGGCGGATCGAATACGTGACAACAAACGGATCGCCGTCGGGGTCGGTGATGTTCCAGAGCGCGACCTGGGTGCCGGGCGAGAGAAAGACCTGGCCGTTGAGCATGCCGCGGCGGCGCTCATCGTCCTTCGGGGCCTGCAGCAGCTGGCTGACCGTCGCGACGACGGGCGGCACGGGTTCCGGCGCGGGGATCACGGCGAAGCCCGGCGATAGCAGGCGGTATTCGACGAGTTGGGGCCGGCGGTTCTGCGGCAGATCGAAAAGCGTGCCGCGGTCGATCTCGAGCGGGGCGGTCGTGGTGCCGGTGACGCGCAGGCGCAGTTTCGCGTAACGGCCGCGCAGGTGGTCGGCGCGCCAGCCGCCGTCGCCGGCCGTGGTGAGCGGGGTCCACGGACTCCAGCCTTCCACTTCGTCGGTGCCGAAGCTCGTGCGAATGTCGATGGCGAGATCGGTGTCGGCGAGGTGACGGAGGCGGTTGAAACGGAGCGCGCCGATTTGCGCGGCGGTGCCGAGGTCGAGTCGGCGCGTTTCCGCCTCGCGCGCGGCGCCGGGGGCGAAGTCGAGGACGGCGAGGCCGGGCGCGTTGTTGCGCAGAAGAAGGAAGGTGTCGCCGTTGGCGGCGAGCGGGGCGAAGCCGTTCAGCTGGGACGAGACGCTGCCGGCGAACGTGAGCGGCAGGCGCGCCTTGAGGTCGTAGGCGGCGACTTCGCCCTGTTCACCGCCGGCCAGCAGCAGCACGTCGCCGCGGCGCAGCACGCGGTAGAACGCGGTGTTGGCGCGGCTCATCAGCGTTTCGGGGAAGCCGCGGGCGGGGAAAAACATCAGCGTGCTTCGTCCGCCGAAACGTTCCGCCTGCGCGGGCGGGGGCGGCGGGGGCTCGTCCTTGGACTCGCGGGCGTTTTTGGCGGCGGACGCCGGGGGCGTGATGCGCGATTCGTTGGACGTCGCGGAGAACACGAAGGTCGCGAAGAGGTCGCCGTTGGGTTGCGGCAGGAGATCGGTCACCTCGGCGTCGCGGCTCTCCTGCAGAATGACTGGTGCGCCGCCTTCGCGGGCGAACGTGTACAGGTTGCCCTTGGGCGCGGAGCCGGCGGCGATCCGGCCGTCGGCGAGGGCCGCAAGGCGGCGGACATTGCGGTCGCGGATTTCACCGAAGAGCGTGATGCCCCGCTCGGTCAGCAGCGCCGGGTTGGTCGTTTTCTCGAAATGTACGCCGGCAGCGGCGAAGGCCGTGAGGTCGATCCGATAGATGCGGCCGGGGTTGCCGGTTGCGACCAGCGCCGTGGTCGCGTCCACGAGCAGTATGTCGAAAATGGAATCCACCGGCAGGGCGACGCGGGTGGTGACTTTGCCGTCGCGCACGATGACGAGGCCGCCCTTGGGCGAGGTGCCGGCGAGCAGGGCCCCGTCGGCGAGCCGCTTCACGGTGAACACCTGCGGGTCGTCGAGCTTCACGACTTCGCGCGAGGTCTGCGTCCGGGCCGTGAGGTCCAGGGTGATTTCGAGGATGCGCCCGTCGGGCCCGGTGCCGAGGAGCCAGGTGTTGGGGTTGGGGGTGGGCTCGAGGCACCAGAGGAGGTCGGCGGGGGCGGTGCCGCCGAGGTCGTGGAGCGTGGGGCCGGCGACGAGGCGTCCGTCGGAACGGGTGGCGAGCGCCTTGAGGTTGCGGCTCGGGACGTCGCGAAAGAAATCGAGTTCGATTTTTTTCGAGAGCGGATCGCCGCGAAGGGCGCCGGCGAGGCCGGCCAGGGAGACGAAAAGGAGGAGGGCGCGTCGACTCACGGGCACAAGACGGAGGTGATTGCGGGCGAAACGCAAGGCGCGGAAGGCGGGCGGGGCCGCAGGGTCGGATTGCGCCCCGACTCAGCGGGTGGTCGCGGCCTGACGCATGGCCGAAACCCCTTTGCCTCGTCCGGTCCTTGCGCGGTGCCGCCGGCGCGGCCGCTGAATTAGCACCTATCGGGTCATCGCCCAGCGATCATCCTATCGTCTCCGGCCCCATGGAGGCATCGGGCCCCGCCTTTGCTTGGCCTACCGGTACACCTTCGCCAGTGTCCCGGCGGTGGCTTTCAGGCGCTCGCGCAGTTCCTTCGGTTGAATCACCTCGGCGTCGACGCCCCATGTGAGCACCCAGCGTTCGATCTCGGGTAACGCGCCGAGGCGGAGCTTGAGCTCGAGGCCGCCGGCGGGCAGGTCGCGCCACTCCTGTGATTCGTGCCACTCGCGTTCGCGGACGCGGTCGGCCACGGCGGCGGTGAAACGGATCACGACGCGGTAGTCGCGCTCGCCGCTCAGGACGCCAAGGGCGTTGGCGAAAAACTTCTCCGGGGAAAAGTCCGGCGGTCGGACAAACGTTTCCGGCAGCGCGCGCGGCGCGGAGAGGCGGGGAAGAGCGAAGGTGCGCAGGGCCTGGCGCTCACAGTCGAAGGCGACGAGATACCAGAGGTTCTCCCGATGGGCGAGGTGGTAGGGTTGCACGCGGCGCGGGACGGTCTTGGTCTCGCCGGGCTTGCGGTAGTTGAACGCCACCTCGTGCTGCCGCAGCACGGCGCTGCTGAGGGTGTTGAAGACCGCCATGTCGGCCTTGCCGATCCCGGCATTCTTAAATGACACCGACTGCAATTCGTCGGCCGGCGAAAACGAGATCCGGTCCTTTAGTCCGCCGGTGAGCTTGTCGAACGAGATCTCGAGCTGCCGGTGGAAAGGCGTGCCGCGGTATTGTTCGAGGGCCTTGCGCGCCACGAGAAGCGCGAGCAGCTCGCCTTCGGATACCTGCACGGTCGGAAACGCCGAGACCGGGTGCGTGTAGCGGTAGGCGTTCAGCTGCGGATCAAACTCAATCGGAAGGTTCAGCCGGTCCCGCATGAACGCGATGTCGCGGACAATCGTCTTGCGCGAAACCTCGAGCGCGCCCGCCAGCTTGGTGCAGTTGGTGAAGGCCCCGCGCCGGAGGTCGTCGTGGATGCGGAGCATGCGCTCCAGCGGCGGGCGGGAAAATTGGGGTGAGGGAGGCATGGAAAAAAGGTGGAGGGTTTTTAAGGCTGGGACAAGCAATGTCCCATGGTGGGGCGTAAGGTGCACGCATGAACTCGCTGATCTCCCTCTCCATCGCCGCCCGCCGCCCCCGCCGCTCCCGTGTCGCCCGCATCGTCCGAATGGGTGTGGCGCCCGGGCTGGGCTGGATCCACGACGGCTGCCGTTACCGGGTATCCGTCTGGCCCGAGGTCCGCTTTGAGTGCGAGGTCACGCCGGACTGCTGGGTGGAGGACGACATGCACGAGGATACCTTTGCGTCCGCGGCGCTGGCGGTTTCGCCGGCACAGTGGGCTGCGTACCTCGACTTTGCCCCGGCCGACGTCCGGGAGTTCTTGGAACTGTTCTCGTACGGCCGGATGGCGGCGCTGCACGTAATTGCGCGCTGCCCGGCGCTACTCCCTGAGTTGCAAGAGACGCCGGCGCTGGCGGCATTTCTCGCGCTGCACCTGAGCCTGCGTGGCGGCGACGCGGCGGGTTGGGTGGAGATCGGGGCGGTGGCCGAGCGCGAGGGCGTCTTCGGCGTCCTGCAATGGCTCGGGCTCCCGGCGTCGCGTCAGACCGTCACGATCCTGCGCAACATCGCCGATCCCGACCTCCCGCGGAAGCTGCTCTCGCCCCTGCGCGCGGCGCTGTGGGAACCCGAGGCGATTTGGGCGCTGGCGCACACGCCGGCGCTGACGGATGCGCGGTTGGCGGCGACGTGCTACAGCATGGCGGCGTGAGCCGGCGCCGGGCCGCTGGCCATGGCCGGGTGGAGGTTGAAAATTGAAAGAGCGCTCTCCACCGCGTGCCGCCGGCCGCTGGGCCGGTCTTTCAATTTTCGACGGGCGACTTTCAACCCGAGATTTTCGTCAGAAGACCTCGTACACTTCGACCAAGGCTTCGCCGGTGCCTTCATTGACGCCGGAGACTTGAATGGTGTAGGTGCCGCCGGCGGGGAGGGTCAGGAGGATCGCGGCGTCGCGGCTGGCGGTGGCCAGCGGAAAGGCCCCGACCTGCGCAAACGTCGTCGTCAGGGCGGCGGTCCAGTTGTCGTTGGCGCCGACGACGGTGCCGCGGCCGTCGACGACGCGGAGCGTCGGATCGGCGAGCGGGCGGGCGACCCCAAACGTCGCCAGCGTCGGACCGACTGCCCGGATAAGAAGTTGTTTGCTGCCTGTGCCGCTGATCGAGAAACCCGCGATGAGAATATCCTCGCCGGTGCCAACGCGGTTGCGGGCGGAAAGGTTGACTAGGCGGGGCGACGCGCCGCCGGCGACGTCGTAGGCCTCGACCAAAATGACACCGGCGCCCGTGCCGGATGCGCGCACCGTAAACGCTCCCGTGACCGCCTGGCTCAGCGCGGCGTCCTTGGAACCGTTGGCAAAGCCGAAGGCGCCGACCGCCGCGAAGGTCCCGGCGAGCGAGCCGGGCCAGTCGTCGTTGGTCGCGGCTGGAGTGGTGCCGCCGGTGAAGAGTTCCAGCTTGGGGTCGGCCATGCCGGTGAGGCCGAAGGCGTTCAGCGCCGGTCCGGCGGCGCGGACCAGGACGGTCTTGGTGCCGCCCCCGACGACTGCGCCCAGCGTGAGGGTTTCGCCGGCGCCGAGCGTCGTGCGCACGGAGAGGTTGGTCAGCGCGCTGGCGGAAACGATTTCGAGCCTCGCGGGTGTGCTGGCGACGGTGCCGCCGGCGTTGGCCACGACCACCGCGTAGTTGCCCGCATTCGCCGGACCGGCGGCCTTGAAGGTCAGGACGGATTGGGTGGCGCCCTCGATCGGCGCACCGTCCTTTAACCACTGATACCAGAGGAAACCGGTGCCGCTGGCGGAGGCGGTGAGGGTGGCGTCGTTGCCGAAGAGGATGGTCTGGCCGCGGGGTTGTCCGACGACAATGGGGGCGGGCGGCGCGTTCGCCGCCCTTTGCAGGGCCACCGGCGGGCTCGCATGCCAACTGCTGGCCAGCGCATGATCGGGGTTCGTGAACGGCGTGTTGAGCACCAGGCTGAAGCCGCTGCCGTCGGCCTCTTCGGGCCAGGGGGCGGAGTCGCGATAGGTGAATTGCCGGATAATGGCGCCGCTGGCGGCGCGGACGATCACCTGTTCGCCGCTGTTGGAGAGGTTGCCGGAGAACGCTCCCGCCACGACGGGCCGCGCGCCGGCTTCCAGTCGGGCGGCGAAGCCGGCGGTGTTTTCGGCAATAATGATCCTTCCGCCCGGGGGCAGGATGCGCAGGGCGGGTGCGACGGAGTTGAAATCGAACGTCACGGCGTCCTCGAGTTTCACGCCGCTGAGGTCGACGGACTGCGTGCGCGAGATGTTCATCAGCTCGAGGAACTCGAAGTCGTTGCCGGTGTTCAGGCCGGCGGCGCGTTCCTCCGCGGTTGGATCGGCGGGGTGGTAGTGCAGTTCGCTGACGACCAGGTTGGTCGCGCTCGCGGGCACGGCCGCGAGGACGAAGGTCGACTCGGTGAGCGGAGACCACGTGTCACCGCTGCGGATGCGCGTGCGGAGAGTGTGGGCGCCCGGCGTGGTCAGCGCGAGGGCGGGTCCGGGGACGGACGCGGTGTGGCCGATGATCCGCAGGTCAAAGCGCAGGTCGGAAAAATCGTTGCGCGGGTAGGGGAGCGTCGGATTGGGCGGGTAGGTGTAGATCGCTTGGTGGACTTCCACGGCCACGGTGTTGGCGCCCTCGCGCAGAAGCGAACGATCGAACGGCACGCTCACGAACATCGTCTCGATCGGTCCGTAGTTGTCGCCCGGATCGATCGGCCCGAGCGCCTCCTGCGCGTAGGTGACGGGGGTGGGCGCGGGCGCGAAGTTGATACGCGCGGCCTCGACGCCGTTGAGGTAAACGACAGCGCCGTCGTCGGCCATGATCTCGAATAACGCGCTCGTCAGACCGGCCGCGCCCGTGACGTTGAAGGACGTGCGGAAATACGCGGGGCCCGGCTCGGCGTCGGCCGCGGTGTAATGGGGGGCGACCGGCGAGAGGTTGGTGGCGAGGCCGCTCGTTTCACCGTAGCCGAGGGGGGCGGCGCCGGAGATCCACGCGGTGTCGGTGAAGGCCGGGCTTGTCCAGGCGGCGCCGGCGGCGTCGTTGGCGGGCGCGGCTGACGGCAACCACCATTTCCACGTTTGGCCGGAGGCGAAGAGGGTGGTCGCGGCGACCGTGCCGGCGGCGGCCGTGAGCGCGGTGGGGTCGAGTGAGCCACCCGTCTGGCGGGGATCCGCGCCGTCGATCGTGTAGTAGGTGGTGCCGCCCGCGGGATTGGGGTTATGCAGCCGGAATTGGAAACCCGTGGGCACGGTGCCGCCGTACAGCGGGCGACTGGTCGAGGCGTCGATGACTTCGACGGGCTTGAGGCGCGCGGCGAGGGTGGACGGGTTTACGGTCTGGGGGGCGCCGTCGATCCAGTCCAAACGTTCGGCGAGCCACGACTTGAGGGCGTCGACTTCCTGCCTCCAGGTGGTGCGGTTGACCTGGCCGCCTTGGCCCGCGGGGAGGCTGTTGGTGCCGAGGATGGGATACTTGCGGTAGTGGCGCGCGGCGGGCACCTGCACGGCCATGGTGGCGGTGCTGGCCTGGCTGACGATGGCGGCGCGGCTGCCGTCGGTCAGCAGAGTATAAGCTGACTCGATACGATCGAAGAGGGCCTCCTTCGCGAAGTGCGAGCGCCGCAGTGCGGTCCAGCGGTTCCAGTAATGGTCGTTGAATTCGGGGTCGGTGTGGAGCCGAGGGTAGTAGGTGTAGTTGGCGCCGGTCGCCCACCATTTGAATCCGGAGGACGCGTTCGAATACGCGTAGTTGGCGTTGCCGAGGCTGCGGTCGACGTCCCAGAGCGGAAAGGCGGTGAGCGGTCCGTTGCGATCCTTGGCGAAGTAATAACTGAAGACGTAGGCGTCGACCTCCTTGCCGAGTTCCAGCCAAAGGGCGCGGTCGATGAAGCTCCGTTCGTGGAGCCATTTTCCATAGTAGTTTGCGCTCGCGGGCTGATCGAAGTCGGGGGCGGCCAGCGCGGACGTCATCCGGTTGAGCCAGTCGACCAACGCGTTGGCTTGGGCGGGGGTGACGGGCTCGGGATCGCTGATGTCGTAGTCGCGGCCCGAGCCGGGGATCGCCGGGTTCGCGGCGGCGTTGATCTGGCGGGTGTAGGGGAGCTTGTCGTTTTTGAGAATGAAACCGCCGTTGATGAGCGCGGGGTCGCTCATGCTGTCGTTGAGCTTCGCGATATCGATCCGCTCCTTGCTGCGTTCGGACTTCTCCATCAGGAGGTAAACGCCGCGGTAATCGCCGTAGTCGAGCGTGCCGTTGCCCTGGTTGAAAAATACCTCGACGAAACGGCAGCGTACGCCGGCACCCGGGCCGTTGGCGTCGAACATCGTCTGCTGCATGAGATAATTTCTCAGGAGCGATTTATCCAAGGTGAGACTCATCAGGATCCAATCGCTCTCGGCCGGCATCCCGAGCAGGGGCTCCTTGCGGTCGTCGTCGGCGTCCTCCTGCCAGAACTCGAGGGCGTACGGCCGCTCCGTCTGCGCGGCGGAACTCTGGCCCCGCACGTGCGTGCCCGCGCGCAGCACCTGGTCCGGCGTCTGGGCGAACGACGCGCGGTGGGTGTCGGGCTTTACGTCGTACACGGCGACCTGGGTGAAGCGGTACGGACGCAGCCCGAAGGGATTGTTGAACGTGTCGATGTTCCGCTGGTAACTGTCGAGGACGAGGATCGGCAGGTTGCTGCTGAAGGGCTGCCCCGAGCCGTTGTAGTTGGTCGCAACGTTGAGCAGCGTCGTGGCGTTGGCGTCCGCCGCGGACGAGAGCCAGATGAAGGAACGGTTGCCGGTCTTCGAGGGCAGGTACCCCGGCGCAAACACGCGGGCCTTTACGCTCGTGCCAGTCGTGATCGCGAGCGGCGCCGTGTAGAGCGGCGACGTTTCGTTCGGCTCCGCGGTGGTCAACGTGTAGCGAATCTCTGCGCCGGCGGGCGCATGGGCGGGCAACTGCAGTCCGAGGGTGATTGCTGCCGCAATGACCGCGCTCGGTTGATTGACCACCGGCACCACCCCGGGTTTGAAAAATTCCGGCGCGGACAGTCGCCGTCCCGCCGCCTGCCGGCCCGCGTTGGCGGCGCCCGGCGTGGGAGTTTCGAAGTAGCCCGGGGTTTGCGCGGGACCGCTGCCGCCGAACGAGACATCCGCCTGCTGCGGACCGTACGTGAGGCTGTGCGCAACGGTCGTGCCGTCGGGGCGGATCAGGGCCAGCACGCCGCCTTCCTTCTGGAGCGTGAAGTTCGTGTGCGGCCGGACGTTGGTGTAGCGGTTCTTCCCCGAAGCGAAGACGAGCTGGTGTCCGTAGGCGGGGACGACGAGGGCGGGGAGCGCGTGGCGCACGATCGCGGGGGCGGCATCCGGGTTGCCCGTGGCGCTGTACTGAAGGAACCAGCCGGCGAGATTCACCGGGGTCGCGGTGCCGTTGTAGAGGTCGATCCAGTCCGGCCGGTCGAGGTCCTCGTCCTCCAGCCCGGAGGAGTTGTCGGCCATCATCTCCTCGATCACCACACCGCCCGTTTCGGCCGGCGCCGCGAATGCGGTGGTGGTCGTGATGGACAGGTCGTCGATGAATACGTCCTGCATCAGGCCTCCGGTGGAGGCGTTGACGGCGAAATTGCAGCCGACGCTCGGGATAAATCCCGGGGTCGGCAAATCGGTGAAGATCGGGAGGTCGTCGTAGGTGAGATCCAGTCCGTTGGTCGCATCCCAGTGGAGCGTCACCGTGCGGAAGTTCCGGTCGTAGGTGAAATTCCCGCCGGGCAACCGGGTGGCGAGGAAGTTGCCCACGCTAACTCCGTCGGCCAGGACTTCGATACTCCGCGGGTCGGTGGGGGCGTTTTCATAGGTGTCGAAATTCACGATCAACCCGTAGGCCGCCAGATGGCCGGTGGCGCCGCCCGGGCCGCTGAGCGCCGGTCCGAAGCTGATGTTGAACCCGTCGGCCGGCGTCGCGCCCGCGGTCCGGTCCAACAGCAGCTTTAACGTGACGGTGAATTCGGTCACGGCGCCGTTGGCGTCGATCACCGGCAGGACGAGTGCGGCCGTGGCGCTACCGGTGGCCTTGTCGGCCAGGCGCAGGGCGGTGGCGCCAGTCGCGCCGACGCCGGTCTTGACGATGCCGACGTTGATGCTGCCACTGCCGTTGTTGTCTCTGCGGTTGGAGATGAGCGTGGCGTTTGCCGCTGCGCCGTTGAGGAGGCCTCCGCCCAGATTGAGCGCGGTATTCACGGCGCCGTTCGGCGTGTCGTTCGCCGGTGAGTTGAAGGAATGGGTATAGGTGCCGGCATGCGCGACGAAGGGCGCGATGGCGGTCAACCAAAGGGTTTTCCCGAGGGCGGCGAGAAGGAGGCGGGGCATGACTGAAGGCGATGGGAGGGGGCGAGTGTCGCCCAGCGAAGCCGACGGCGGCGGGCAATTCAAGATGTCCGGTGGTGGCGCGCGAGCGGGCTGACCCACGTTCGAGACCGGGCAGGTGGGAGCAGGACGTAGGCCAGCGCGCTGGCGCGCGCCGCTGTGCATTCGAAAAACGAAAGCAGCGGTCGCGAGCGGGCTCTCCGACGGGGAACTGGGGATCGGAAACCCCGCTCGACGGCGGCGGCGGGCTTGGCCAGCGTCTTCCCCGCCCCATGAAACAATCAGCCCTGTTGTTCGTCGCCGCGTTGCTCGCCTTTTCCTCCAGTGCCCTGGCGGCGTCGGCGCCGCAGCTGGTTAAGAAATGGGAAACCGCGGCCGAGTTGAAGACGCCCGAGTCCGTGCTCTTCGATCCGGCAGGCAAGGTCCTTTACGTCTCGAACATCGACGGCAAGGAGCCGTGGGGCAAAGATGGGGCCGGTTCGATCGCCAAGGTTGGGCTCGACGGCAAGATCATCGCCGTCGAGTGGGTCAAGGGAATGAACGCCCCGAAGGGCATGGGTCTCGTCAAGGACCGGCTCTACGTGGCCGACATCGATCGCGTGATGGTGATCGACGTGGCGAAAGCCGCCATCGTCGAGACCATCGCCATCGCGGGCAGCGAGCAGTTGAACGACATCACGACCGACAAAGCCGGCGTCGTGTACGTGTCCGACATGAAGGCCGGCAAAATTTACGCGATCACCCACGGTAAGCCGGCGGTCTGGGTCGAGGGGCTCAAGCATCCGAATGGCGTCTTGGCGCAAGGGGGCAATTTCTACGTGCTGGATTCCGGCGCGCTGCTCAAGGTCAACAAGGACAAGAGCCGCACCACGATCGTCGACGGCCTGGATGCCAGCACCGACGGGGTGGAGCACGTGAAGGGCGACGAGTTTATTGTGTCATGCTGGGCCGGCGCGGTGTACCACGTGAAGGGCAACCAGAAGACGCTCCTGCTCGACACGCGTCCCCAGAAAGTGAATTCGGCCGACATCGGCTACGACCGCAAGGGCCGCATCGTGTACGTCCCGACCTTCTGGACGAACACGGTCGTGGCGTATGAGCTGAAGTGAGGTCGGGTCGGGCGGATGGGGCCCATGGTGTGAGCGGCCTCACCTCGCGCCGGTCGCGGGATAAACCCGCTCCCGCAGTTTCAGGAAATCGTATCCGCTCCTACGCCCCGAACACCCGCAGCAACCACGGTACCACCGCGCTGCGCGGCTCTTTCACGATCACTTGGAGGCCGGTCGTAAGCCCGGAGGGCAGGGCGACGGGAATCGTCACCACCGGGAGGCCACCGATGCTCGCGGGCGCAGTGAGGGTCAAAATCCGGCCGCGGTTCTCGAGGGTGCACTCCGGCTTGGTCAGTGCCGGCGTGGGCGACGCGGCCATGACCAGGTAATCATGCGTGGCGAAATACTCCCGCCACCGCGCTTGAATGGCAGTGGTGTGGGTCGCGGCTGCCGCGAGCTGCTCGGGTGTAAGCGTGTGCACGCGGTTCAGCCGTTGCCAGACGGGCGCGCTGTAACGCTCGCGGTAGCGCTCGGCCCAGCTTTGGTGCACCTCCCACGCCTCGCGCGCGACGGTGGTGTTGTAGGTGTCGACGGCCGGAGCGAAGGTCTCCCGCAGGGCGTCGCGCGTGGCGTCGTCGAGGTCCGCGGTGAAATGCAGCGCCGCCTGCCGGCAGGCGAGGGCGACTTCCGGGTCGAGTCCGGGCATCTCCAGGTAGCCGCCGCGTGGTTCGCGGACGGTCGACTCGGAGCCCACGAGTGCGGCGCTCACCGCGAGCAAATCGGCGGCGTTATTGGTGAACCAGCCCGCGGTGTCGTAGCTCGGGGCGAGGGCGACGGCGTCGCGGATGAAGACGTCGCGCGGCGTAAGCCGGTAGCCAAAGAGTCCGCAAAACGCCGCCGGTAGTCGCACGGATCCCCCGGTGTCGCTGCCGAGCGCCAGAGGCACGACGCCGGCCCCGACCAGGACCGCGGAGCCGCTGCTCGATCCCCCGGTGGTGCGGCCGGGAAAGCCGGGACGGTCGCAGTCACCGTAGTGCGCGTTCTCGCCGGTGATGCCGTAGGCGAATTCGTGCATGTGTGACTTGCCGGCGAGCACCGCACCGCTCGCGGCAAGGGCGCCGACCAGATGACTGTCCGCAGCCGGGGCCGGTCGCACTTCCGGCAGGAACGTCGAACCCGCGAGCGTCGGCCAGCCGGTGGTGTCGTACAGGTCCTTGGCGAAGTAGGGCACGGCGCCGAGGGGTGTCGCGGCGCGGGCGCGGGCCAAAAGTTCCGCGAGTTCACCCTCGGACCGGAGCTGGGCGACGGCCGCGCGTTGCTGGGCGGGCGCGAGCCGGGTGCGGAGGCGGTGGTGCAATTCACGCGCGGCGGCGGCGGGCGCGAGGTGTTGCCAGTCGCGAAAGGTCATGCCTCAAAGAAGGTGCCGCCGCGTCATGACGCAATCCTTCACCAAGGGAACCTGCCGGCCGGACGGCCGGTTCGGCACGTGGGGTGTGATCCGTTTCACACTCCGGCTCTTTTGTGTGCTGACGATGCTGTGGGCCGCGGGCTGCGGCCGGGTGGAGTCGGGCGAGGCGAGGGCGCCGGCCGCCCCGCCGCGGGCGCTGCGCCGCGTGGTGTTGCAGACGGACTGGTTTCCGCAGGGTGAGCACGGTGGTTTCTACCAGGCGCTGGCGAAGGGGTTTTACGCCGAGGCTGGACTCGCGGTGGAGATCTGGCCGGGCGGACCGGGCTCGGGGATCAAACTCAAGGTGGTGCGCGGTGATGCCGACTTCGGGATGATCCGCAGCGACGACGCGCTGGTGGCGGCGGGCCGCGGCCTGCCGCTCGTCATGGTGGCTGCGGTGCTCCAGCACGATCCGATGGCGTTGATGGTGCAGGCGACGAGCCCGGTGCGGACGCTCGCCGACCTCGGCGGCCGCGCGGTGATCGGCAACGTCGGCATGGCCTACCTGCCGTATCTCGAAAAGCGCTACGGCATCACGATCGAGCGGCGGCAAAACACCTTCGGGCTCGGGGAGTTCATGGCTAACCCGGATTCGATCCAGCAGTGCATGCTGACCAACGAGCCGTTCTTCGTGCGGCAGCATGGTCGCGCGGTCCGCCTGCTGCCGCTGGCGGATTCGGGCTACGATTGTTATCACACGGTCTTCACGCGGCGGGAGCTACTCCGGACGTCCCCCGATGTCGTGCGGGCTTTTGTCGCGGCCTCGGTGCGGGGCTGGCGCGACTACATCACGGGCGATCCGGCGCCGGCCCACGCGCTGATCCTGCAACGCAATCCGCAAAGCAGCGCGGAACTCTTGGCTTTTTCGCGGGATGAGCTGATCGCGCGCGGACTGGTGACAGGTGATCCGGCGCGCGGCGAGGACGTCGGCCGCCTTTCGACCGCACGGATCGCCGGGGAGATCGCGACGCTGCGGGACCTGGGGATTCTGGAGCAACCGGTGCAAGTGGCCGACGTGCTGACGACCGAATTTGTGGCGGAGCGTTAGGCTGCTCCGCCGTAGGCCAGCCCGCTCGCGGGCGCGGTTTGGTCGGCCGGTGTCGCCCTGCGCGGGCGCGCAGGG
>CAIJFT010000309.1 GCA_903820035.1 uncultured Opitutia bacterium | reverse complement strand
TGGGAGGAGTAGGCCTGCACCAACTCCCGCTCAAAATCCGCCGGCGATTTGTCCGCCACCTTGATCTCGCCAATCATGTAAAGATTGATCCGCCCGTCCCGCCGAATCTGCTGGGTCGTATCGAGGTTCTGCGCACCCGGAAACGAAATCCGAACCACGTCGCCCGGATTGAGCGTCTGGACATCCGGCGAGGTCTTGGCCGGGAGCGGCATCGTAGCCACCGGCGAGGCACACCCGGCCAAAAACATCACCACCAGCGCAACAACGGACACCGTAGTCTTGCGCCCGACCGCGGCAAAACCGCCCGCACCAACACGTGAAACACCAGCCGTGGGTTCAATCTTCATTACCGGACAGGGTATTTACCTAGGGTAAACACCCGCAAGATTTATTCCGGAAGTAGTACCCGCAACCAAGGGGCAAAAACCCCACCCACCTTACAACGCCCCCTCCCTTCCCCGCCCTACCGTAGGATTCGACACGAGCGGAGAATTACCTCGGATTCAATTGATGTCTACGACCGGCCTCACCCCCGCCCCCGGAACCGGCTTCTTTCGCGATCGACCCGCCGTCCGGTGGGGGATCATCGGCTGCGGCGACGTGACCGAACTCAAAAGCGGTCCCGCCTTCAACAAAGCAACCCACTCCCGCCTAGTCGCGGTCATGCGCCGCGACGCCGCCAAGGCCGCCGACTACGCCCGGCGCCATCAGGTGCCGCGCTGGTGCGACAACGTCGACGCCCTGCTCCGCGATCCGGAGGTCGATGCGGTTTACATCGCCACGCCCCCGGACGCCCACCTCGACTGCGCCCTGCAGGTCGCCGCCGCCGGCAAGCCCGCCTACCTGGAAAAGCCGATGGCGCGCAACACCACCGAGTGCGACGCCATCTTGAGCGCCTTTGCCGCCCGGCAACTGCCGCTCTTTGTCGCATACTACCGGCGTCGCCTGCCTCGCTTCCTCCTCGTGCGGGACGCGTTGGCCCGCGGTACGATCGGCACCGTCACCGGAATCACTTACTGCCAGACCGCCCCCTTCCATCGCCGCGACAGCGCCTGGCGCACCGACGTCACCCGCGCCGGCGCCGGCCACCTCCTCGATCTCGGCTCCCATACGGTCGATCTGATCGACTTTCTCTTCGGCCCGCTCGAACACGTCACCGGCTCGGCCGCCAATCTCGCCTCCCCCTATCTCGCGGAGGATGTCGCCGCGATGGCGTTTACCGCCGGAGGTATTCCCGGGACCGCCACGTGGAACTTCGCCTCGGACGTCGCCGGCGAGTCCCTGCGCATCTACGGCACGGCCGGCCGGATCGACTTCGCCGTCTTCGAGCCGGGCCCCGTCGTGATTGAGACCTCCGCCGGGGTCCAGCGCCTCGATTGCCCGCACCCCGAAAACGTCCAGTTGCCCCTCATCCAGTCCGTTGTCGATGACCTGCGCGGCGTCGCCCCCTGCCCGAGCACCGGCACGTCGGCCCGGCGGGCCAGCGCCGTCCTCGACCGCGTGCTGAACGCCTACTACGGCGGACGCGACGACGCCTTCTGGACCCGCCCCGCAACCTGGCCCGGCCGACGCGGCTGACCCGGCGAACCGGGCCAGGCGGTGCCCCGTCACGGCCCAAAACCGCCCCAGCCGAAACCGCTGATCTGCGCTGATGGCCGAGGAAACCCGGAGCCGCGGGCAAAAGGCTGCTTCACCTGATCGGTGAATCCAGAATGTGGTGACGTTCGCCGCACCCGGCCGTTTGGTTCGGTCGCACCGAAGGCGGATCGCATCGGCGGCGATGTTTGGTCGGTCGGAACGTTTTAGGGGTTCACGCGGAGGCGCGGAGGCCGCGGAGGAAAACCTCTGCTCTGGCTCCGCGACCTCCGCGGCTCCGCGTGCCACCCCTCGTTGGGAAAACCCTCCAGCTGCCACCTTGTCGCCCTGCGCGTGCGCGCAGGGAGGAAATCCATCGGCCCCACCGGATCGCCGCACTAGGCCGTTTGATTCGGTCGCACCGACGCCGGACCGCATCGGCGGCGATGTTTGGTCGGGCGGAACGTTTTAAGGGTTCACGCGGAGGCGCGGAG
>CAIJFT010000308.1 GCA_903820035.1 uncultured Opitutia bacterium | reverse complement strand
GCTGTTTGGGTGTGCTCGCGGTGGCTAATCCTCCGGGCGATGATTTTTTCGACCAAGCGGATTTCACGCTCCTGCAGGCCTTGGCCGAGCAGGCAGCGCTCGCGTTGCACAATGCCGAAGTTCTGCACCCACCGGTTGAGGAACTGCCCCTCGATTTCGACCAGCAGCGCGCGCGCGGCACCCAGCAATTTTTATTGCCACGGGAGACTCCCGTGGTGCCCGGACTCGAAATCGATGCTCGCTACCGTGCCGCGAAGGAGGTCGGGGGTAATTTCCACGATTTCGTGCGGTTGCCGGGAGGTCGTTTCGGGGTGCTCCTCGCCGAGTTCGCGGGCGAAGGCATGCCAGCGTCGCTACTCATGGCGATTTGCCGCACGCACTTTCGGCAGATCGCGCCGCGCGACCTTTCGCCCGCCCAGGCCCTGATTGAATTGAACCGCGCGATCGCGCCGGATCTGCAGGCCGGATTCTCGGTTACGGCGCTGTACGCGATTATCGATCCAGAACGTAGTCGGGTGACGTTCGCGCGGGCGGGACAGGAACTGCCGCTGTTGGCGCGTCGTGGTCCGCATAGTGGCTTGGTCCGGGCTGACTTTGTGGCCGCGGATGGCTTGGCCGCCGGGTTGGGGTCAGCGGCGGCGTTCGACACGCTCATCGCCGACCATGCTGAGCCCTGGAAGCCGGGGGACGTGCTGGTGTTGTACACCGCCGGGGTGACCGCAGTTCCGAACGCGGAGGGGGAGGTTTTTTCCGGTGCCCGGCTCGCTGAGGTGGTGCGGATGTTGCATCACCGACCGGCGCGTGAGGTTAATGAAAGGGTGCTGGAGGCGGTTCGGCACTTTGCGGGTCCGGCGCCGGCGCAGGATGAGATCACGCTGGTAACAATCCGGCGGGTTTGAGCGAGCGCGCGGGCGACCCGCTGCAATCCCTAAGATACGGTTTGCGTCGGGTTCAGGCCTCCACTCAGTGTTTTGAAACCATGGCCGCTTCCGTCGCTGCACCGCTCGATCGTTTCACACTGCCCGATGCCGGTGGTCATTTTGGCCGTTACGGTGGCGTCTTTGTGCCGGAGACCTTGATGACGGCGCTCCATGACCTGGGTGGGGCGTATGATGCGGCGCGGCAGGATCCGGCGTTTCTCACCGAGCTGCGGCATCACCTGAAGGAATTCGCGGGCCGGCCGACCGAACTTTATTTCGCAGAACGGCTGACCAGGTACTGCGGCGGCGCGAAGATTTATCTCAAGCGCGAGGACTTGTTGCACACGGGCGCGCACAAGATCAACAACGCCCTCGGGCAGGCCCTGCTGGCGCGGCGCATGGGTAAGAAGCGCATCATCGCCGAGACCGGGGCTGGTCAGCACGGCGTGGCGACCGCGGCGGTGTGCGCGAAGTTCGGTCTCGAGTGCGTGGTCTACATGGGTGCGGTCGACATGGAGCGACAGGCGCTGAACGTGTTTCGCATGCGGCTGATGGGGGCCGAAGTCCGCGGCGTCGAGGCCGGTCAGAAGACGCTCAAAGAGGCGATTAACGAGGCGATGCGCGACTGGGTCACCAATGTCCGCGGTACGCACTACATCCTCGGTTCGGCGCTCGGCTCGCACCCGTATCCGATGATGGTGCGCGATTTTCATCGGGTCATCGGGCAGGAAGTTAAAGAGCAGATTCTCGCTCGTGAGGGTCGGCTCCCCGACGAGATGATCGCGTGTGTCGGAGGCGGATCCAATGCCATCGGTTTCTTTTTCGAATTCCTCGAGGAGTCGAAGGTGCGGCTCGTCGGCGTCGAGGCCGGCGGTCGGGGCATCCGGCGGGGCGATCACGCGGCGCGATTTGAAGGCGGTAAGCTGGGCGTGTTGCAGGGCTGCAAGACTTACATCCTCCAGGACGATGACGGCCAGATCGAGCTGACGCACTCGGTGAGCGCGGGCCTGGACTATGCCGCAATCGGGCCGGAACATGCGTTTTACCGTGACCGGCAGCGGATTGATTACGCGTATGCCTGCGATGACGAGGTGATGGAGGCGTTCCAGTTGTGTTCGCGAATGGAGGGGATTATCCCGGCGCTCGAGAGCACGCACGCGCTGGTGCACGGGATGAAGCGGGCGAAGGAGATGCGTTCCGACGAGGTTCTCATCATCAACCTTTCCGGTCGCGGCGACAAGGACGTGAACCAGGTGGCGAAGATTTTGGGGGTAAAGTTGGGCTAGAAAATCCAAACGCCAAAGGTCCAAACTGCATCGCACCGAAGGCGCCAAAGTCCAGCGATCGCGAGCAACGAGCGGTGGACTTTGCCGCGGATTCCCGTGCGTGTGTCCGGTTATTACCACGAACTCCGTATCTGCCCGGAAGTAAGGAAGGAGTGCAGCTCTGGCTGGGGCTCCTGCGCCCCGGATAGGCCGGTTCGGCCGAAGCGCAGAGGGCATTCCTCTACCACGAGGCGCGCCAACCGAAACTCCGTGTTTCCCTGATCATCGGGAAGCTCGAAGGAGGTTAAGCGGGGTTTTGTTTGGCGTTTGGCTCGTGGGCGTTTGAGATTTTAGTCCATGAAAAGCATGACCGGCTACGGCCGCGCGACCGCGGCGCTCGAGGGGTTTAGCCTGACCGTACAGATCAGCTCCGTAAACCGGAAGACCCTCGATCTTATGGTCGGGCTCCCCGACGAATGGGAAAGCCTCGAGGCCCCGATCGGTGAAATCGTCCGCCGCTACGCGTCGCGCGGCAAAGTCCACGTTGATGTCGAGGTCACCGGCGAGAAATTCAGCACCGAAGCCAGCTGGGACGAGGCCGCGGCGGAGGCGACCCTCGAGCGGCTGCAGGTTTTTTCCGTCCGGCAGGGCCTTGATTTCCGGCCGACGACCGACCTGCTCTGGCAGGTTTTGAACGCCCAGCGCCGCACGAAGGATTTCCCCACCACCGAGCTCGCGCAACCGATTGTACTCGAAACGGTGGAGTGCGCCCTGCGGGAATTTGCGGCCATGCGTGCGCGCGAAGGCGAATCGCTTTTTGTCGATTTCATCCGGCGGGCGGAAATTTTGCACCGGCACGTGGAGCTCGTCGCCGCCCGCGCGCCGCAGGTGCCGTCCGCGTACCGGGAGCAGTTGCTTAAACGCCTGCGCGAGGCGGGGCTCGAGATCGACCTCAATGATGAGCGGGTCCTGCGCGAGATCGCGCTCTTCGCCGACCGTTGCGACGTCACCGAGGAACTCACGCGCTTGCGGAGTCACCTCGACCAGTTTGGCTCGTTGCTGCGGGCCGAGGGCGAGATTGGCCGGAAGACGGAATTTCTCCTGCAGGAAATTGGCCGCGAGGTGAACACCATCGGCGCTAAGGCCAACGACCTCACCGTCGCCCGCGCCGTGATCGAACTGAAAAACGAACTCGAACGGATCCGCGAGCAGATCGCCAACGTCGAGTAATCGCCGGGGCGAGCTATGTTTGCTGGGTTTGGAGGAGTGCCCCGGGCGGCACCTCAGCACGGGTGATCAGAGCCACCGGCAAACGCCCGAATGGGGTCCCCGATGGATCCATCGGGTTTTCTCGGGTAGCTTGCGCAGCTTACGAATGCTGCGCTGCGTCCCAGCCGTAAGAGGGGCGGAGTCCGCTTCGCGTCTCCGGCGCCCTGGGGAAAATAATCTTAGAGCGTTGCCACAATTTCTTTAGCCGCGTTTGTTTCGGACGCGAAAACGTGGTTACGCTTAGGGACCGGGTGGTCGCCGTGCTCCAACCGCGGGCTACTTCGCCGGTGGGGTTAGATCCGGTGTGCGGAGGGACTGCCAGAGATACAGGAGGACGCCGATGCAGATGCCGGAGTCCGCGACATTGAATGTCGGATAAATGTAGCTTCCGAAGTGCAGGTCGACGAAGTCGATCACGTGATGGTGGACAAGGCGGTCGACGAGGTTGCCGACGATCCCGCCGCAGAGGAGGCCGAAGCAAATTTGCGTGACGGTTTGTTTCAGCCCGAGCGAGTGCCGCCAGAAATAGATTGAAATGAGGGTGCCGACCGCGAGGAGGGCGAGCGCCACGCTGCGCCCCGAGAACATGCTCCAAGCTGCGCCGGTGTTGCCGACGTGGATGATATAAAAAAAGCCGCGGATCACCGGAACGTCGCGGCCGATCCCGTGCGAGTGCATCGGGTCAAAGGGGACGGAGGCGACCACGGTCCATTTCGTGACCTGATCGAGGGCGAAAACAGCCAGCCCGATCAGGAGAAGCCGGCGGTACGCGCGGATACGCGCGGCGAGCCGCGGGGATCCAGCGGAGGAAGCCGCGGAATCAGTCGGAGCGGATTCAGCTGGATTCAAGCGACGGTTCCCCGGGGGTGCGGTCGGTCGCGTTATTCGTCGCCGCCGCCGTCATCCATCATCTTGCCGCCGCCATCTTCGCCGTGTTCGCCGAAGAGCCCCGCTTGCGTGCGCGAGCGGTGCCGGTTGCGTTCCAGGTCCTTCTGGGCTTCGGCCGAGTGTCGGGTAAAGGGCACAGCGAGCAGGCGCTCTTTCGCGATGGGCTTCTGGGTGATTTCGCAGATGCCGTAGGATCCGTCGTTGATGCGCTTCATGGCGGCATCGATTTCGGATAGGGCTTCCTGTTCGCTCGCGACCATGCTCAACGCGAAGTCGCGATCAAAGGTGTCGGTGCCGGCGTCGGCCATGTGTTGGCCGTAGGCGGAGAGATCGCCTGCATCGTCCTTGGCGGAGCGCTTGAGCGTCTCTTCGGAGTGACGCTCGATGCCCTCGGTGAGGTGGGTGCGAAGGTCGAGCAGCAGCCGATAATAGCGGCGGAATTTCTCCGGCACGTTCTTGTCGCTCGGGGGCTCGGCCGGTTTCCCCTTCTTGGGATTGAAGCCGAGGATATCGGCGAGAGAGGCGGCTTTGACGTGCTGCGGCTTTGGCTTGTTGTCGGCGGCGGCGATCGCCTTGCCCGGAGCCTTGGCCCCGGCCTTGGCCGGGAAGGGAGCATCTGTCTTGCTGGTGACGGTCTTGGCGATCGCGCGCACCTCATCTAGGCTAAAGACGATGGGCTTGGCGCTGGCCTTGCGCTTCAGGATGCTGTCGCGCAGGGCGTTTTTCTTGGACGGTTTTTCCATGGTCGGAGTCTTCTCGGCAGGTTTGCCCGCGGGCGCCGCCGGCTTTGCCTTCACCGGCGCAGGCCGGATGGGCGCCGGAGCTGGCCGGGTGGGCGCCGGCGCCGGTTTTTTGGCGACGGGGGCGGGCTTGGATTTCTTGGCGGGAGCAGGCGGCTGCTTCTTCTTTTTCTTGTTGTTCTTAGCCATGGGGAGTTTTGGGGGGAGTAATGCTTACGCTTTCAGCGCTTCGACACAGCGGGGGCAAACTTCGCCGTGGGCGGTGGACGCCAGGACTGGTACCCAGCGCCAGCAACGCGGACAACGGACGTGATTCAGGTCGCTGCAGGGCCGGACCTTAATTTGTAGTGCATCGGCGCCCGTTGATTCCAGGGCGACGTGGGAAACGATAAAGAGCTCGGGCAGAGACTCGCGGTGTTTGGCGAGGACCGTCGAGGTGTCACCGGTTGCGGCGGCAAGGGTGACCGCGGCGTCGAGCGACTTGCCCAGTTTACCGGCTGCGCGCAGCGGTTCGATGGCTTCGTTCACTTGGGCGCGCACGCGCAGAAGTGCCGCAACCTCCGCCTCAAGGGCGGCGTCGGTCCATTCGGCGGGCGCCAGCGGCCAGTCCTGCAGGTGGACGGAACCGTCGGTGTATTCCGCCCCGCTCGTGGCGTAAGCCCACGCTTCATCGCACGTGAACGTAAGCACCGGTGCGAGGAGGCGGACGAGCGCGTCGAAGATGTGATGAATCGCCGTCTGCGAGGAGCGACGCAACGCGGAGTTCGTGCCCAGGGTGTACAGGCGGTCCTTCAGGATGTCGTGGTAAACCGCCGACAGCGTGACGGAGCAGAACTGGTTGCAGAGCTGATAAACGCGGTGGAATTCGTAGGCCTCGTAGGCCGCCGTGCAGTCGCGGATCAGCGCGGCCGTCTGGTGCAGCGCCCAACGGTCGAGCACATCGAGCTTGGCCGTCGGCAGGGCGTCGCGTTCGGGCTGGAAGTCGCAGAGGTTTGAAAGCTGGTAGCGGAACGTATTCCGGAGCAGGCGATAGCTCTCGGCGACGACGTTCAGGATGCTGCTCGCGTTCTTAAGGTCTTTGTCGAGATCCGAGACGCGGATGTCCTCGCGAAAATCCTGCGATGCAATCCACCAGCGAATAACATCGGCGCCGTATTGGGCGACGTAGTTGTCCGAGGTCGGCGGCTTCTCATACTGGCCGGACTTGGAGATTTTTTTCCCATCCTTGCCGACGATGAAGCCGTGGGTGAGCACCGCCTTGTAGGGCGCGGCGTCGAATGCGATGACGCTCGTCCACAGCGAAGACTGGAACCAGCCGCGGTGTTGATCGCTGCCTTCGAGGTAAAGATCGGCGGGCCATTGGGTGGCGCCTTGGCCGTGCTTGAGCGTCGCCGCGTGCGAGCTGCCGGAGTCGATCCACACGTCGAGGGTGTCACGGCCGCAGGTGAGGGCGGAAGGGGCCGGCCAGCCGGCAGGAAGCGTCACCCCCTCAAGGATCTGCACCGGAGTGGCATCGTACCAGAAGTTGCTGCCGTGCTTTTCGAGCTTGTCCGCGATCGCGCGGGCGACGCCGGCGTCGAGGTAGGCTTTCTTGTTGGCGTCGTAAAATGCGGGAATCGGTACGCCCCACGCACGTTGGCGGCTGATGCACCAATCCGGACGCGACTCGATCGCCGCGCGGATGCGGGATTCGCCGTGCGCGGGAATCCAGCCATGGTTGGCGGCAACCTTGCCGATCTCGCGCAATGCGGCCTCGCGGCGGCCGTTCTTGTCGAGGGCGACGAACCACTGGTCGACGGCGCGGAAAATGATCGGCGTCTTCGAGCGCCAGCAATGCGGATAGCTGTGGGTGTAGCGCTCTTTCGCAAAAAGCCCGTTCGACTCGGCGAGCTTTTTCAGGACGGCGATGTTTGCCGCCGACGTCTTCTTGGCGGCGAGGTCTTCGACCGATTCCAGCGTGCTCAGCCCCACCAGATCGGCGGGCAGGCGACCGTCGGCCACGTAGCGTCCGTCGTCGCCCACCGGGCAATAGATCTCAAGTTTGTAGCGCAGACCGGTGAGATAATCCTCCGCGCCATGTCCCGGGGCCGTGTGGACGCAACCGGTGCCGCTTTCGGTCGTGACGTAGTCCGCGACAACGACCGGCGACGCGCGGTCGATAAAAGGATGACGCGGGGCCAATCCTTCGAGGGCGGCGCCTTTCAACGTGGTGATGATGGCCGGCTGGGCTTCGATCTTCCCGGCCTTCAGGACCGGGCCCAGCAGGGCCTGCGCGACGACGATACGTTCCGCACCGAGATCGGCGACGGCGTACTCGACTTCCGGATGCACCGCGATTGCGAGATTGGCGGGGATCGTCCACGGCGTGGTCGTCCAGATGACGACGTACAGCGGCTTGTCGGCGGGTAGGTTGAACTTCGCGGCCTGGTCGGCCGGCACGGCGAACTTGACCCAAATCGACGGCGAGATGTGGTCCCGGTACTCGATTTCGGCCTCGGCGAGCGCGGTTTCAAACGGAATGCTCCAGTACACCGGCTTCTTACTGCGGTAGACCAGATCCTGCGCGACGAAGGTGGCGAAGGTCCGGAGGATGTCGGCCTCGAAGGCGGGGGCCTTCGTCTTGTACTCGTTGGCCCAGTCGGCGAGCACGCCAAGGCGCTTAAACTGGGTCTTCTGCGTGGCGATCCAGCGTTCGGAAAACTCATCGCACTTTGCCCGCAATTCGCCGGTGGTGAGGGTGAGTTTCTTCTCCTGCAGTTCGCGCGACACCTTTTGCTCGATCGGCAGACCGTGGCAGTCCCAGCCGGGGACGTAAGGGGTCCGGAACCCACGCATCGACTTGTAGCGATTGACGGTATCCTTGAGGATTTTGTTCAGCGCGGTGCCGATGTGGACGTCGCCGTTGGTGAAGGGCGGGCCGTCGTGCAGTACGAAGGCGGGGGCACTGGCCCGGCGGGCCTGGATGCGCTGGTAGAGGTCGAGCTTCTCCCAATGGGCGACTCGGCCCGGCTCACGTTGTGCAAGTCCCGCCCGCATCGGGAAATCGGTCTTCGGGAGTTGCAGCGTGTCTTTGAGTTCTTGGGCCATGCCGGATAAAGGGGCGGGAGGCTAAGTTGGCACCGAGGAGAGTCAAGGGGCGAGGTTGGTTTTGCCGGGGTTGGTAGCGTGCATTACGCCGGCGGTAAGCGGTCGGAGCCAAGCCCGGCGAAAAACGATCTCGCCCGGCAACGGTGACGTCCCCCAGACGCGCGCTCGCGGGGCGCGGGGCGGGGAGCGGGACCGGGCTGACGCTAATCAGGCGCAAGCGACGGGGCCAAACGTGAGGGCGAGGTCCGTCGCATGCGCGTCTTTCTCGATTTCGCACGGGACGCGGAATTGCGATCGGAATCGGCCCCGGGGCGCCGCCGGCCAAGGCGGTTGGACGGCGGCCGGTAAATCGCCGCGGCGTGACTCAGTTCTTCCAGCCGGTGACGGTGTCCACCAGCGCCTGCATGCACTCGATTTTCGCGTGGGGCATGATGCCGTGGCCGAGGTTGAAGATGTGGCCGTTGCTGCCGCGCATCGCCTCGAGGAGCCGGGTGGCCTCGCGGGTGACGATCGCCGGGGTGGTGTTGAGCAAAACCGGGTCGAGATTGCCCTGCACCGCCACATTGGCGGGCAACGTGCGCCGGACGATCGCGAGGTCGCAGGTCCAGTCCACACTCAGCACCCGCACGCCCGTGAAAGCCTGATCGGTCAGGTGGGGAGCGGTGCCCTTCGCGTAAAGAATGACGGGGAAATCCGGCGGCAGCGCCGCGACGATCCGGCGGATCCACTGCAATGAAGCCGCCTCGTAGTCGGGGCCGGCTATGATGCCACCCCAGGAGTCGAAGATCTGAATCGCATCCGCGCCGTGGGCGATCTGCAGCTTGAAATACGCGATGATGGCGGTGGTGAGCTTTTCCAGCAGCGCGTCGAAGGTGCCGCGGTCGGTGTAAAACAGCTGCTTGATCCGCTCGAAGTCATCGGAGCTGCCGCCCTCGACCATATAGGTGGCGAGCGTCCATGGGGATCCGCCGAAGCCGAGCAGCGCCTTTGTGCCGCGGAGTTCTTTTTTGATCAGCGCCAGCGCCTCGGCCACGTAGTTCAGCCGATCCGGCACCGCGTGGGCGGGGGCAAGGGCGTCGACCTGCGCGCGCGTGTCGAGCCGGTATTCCATCGCGATGCCTCCGGTGTCGCGGAAGTGATAACCTTGGCCGAGGGCCTCCGGGATCACCAGGATGTCAGAAAATAAGATGGCGGCATCGAGGGCGAAGCGCCGCAGCGGTTGCAGCGTCACCTCGGTTGCGAGTTCGGGTGTGCGCACCATTTGGAGAAAGGACGACTTGGCCTTCAACTCGCGGTACTCGGGCAGGTAGCGGCCCGCCTGGCGCATCACCCACAAGGGCGGGCGTTCGAGCGGAGTGCCGGCGCAGGCGGCGAGAAAACGGTCGCGGGAACTTAAACTCATGTCGCCCCCACTGCCGCAAAAAGACGACGCGGGCGCAAAAGGGAAATCCGTCTTTTTCTTGCGGTCGTCCGGCGATTTCTTGCGGTCACGCCGGTGGGTTCAGCCAGTCGCGCGGCTGAAGAAAGACCTCGTGGAGCCGCGCCTCGGGGGTGCCCGGCGCGGGGTGGTAGCTATAGTCCCAGCGCACCAGCGGCGGCAGTGACATCAAGATCGACTCGGTGCGACCGCCGCTTTGCAGGCCGAAATGGGTGCCTCGGTCCCAGACCAGGTTGAATTCCACGTAACGGCCGCGTCGGTAGAGCTGGAAGTTGCGCTCGCGCTCGCCCCACGGCAGCTCGCGCCGGCGGGCTACGATCGGCCGATAGGCCGGGAGGTAGGCGTCACCCACGGATCGGAGGAGCGCGAACGACTGGGTGAAACCGAGCTCGTTGAAATCGTCGAAGAACAGTCCGCCGATGCCGCGCGGTTCCTGCCGGTGCTTCAGATAAAAGTACTCGTCGCAGGTGCGTTTGAAACGCGGATAGTATTCGGCGCCGAACGGCGCGACGGCGGCGCGTGCGGTTTCATGCCAGTGCACCGCGTCGGCCTCAAAGCCATAGTAGGGCGTCAGGTCGAAGCCGCCCCCGAACCACCACACGGGATTGGCGGTGTCGGCGCCCGCGATAAAGAAGCGGACGTTCGCATGGCTGGTCGGCAGGTACGGGTTGCGCGGGTGGATCACCAACGACATCCCGATGGCCTCCCATGTTTTGCCGACGAGCTCCGGGCGGTGGGCGGTGGCGGAAGTCGGCAACCGGGTGCCGTGCACATGGGAGAATGCGACGCCGGCCTTTTCGAAGAGTTCCCCCTCCGTCAGGATGCGCGTCCGCCCGCTCCCGCCGAGTCCGGGTTGATCGCTGTCGGGCCGTTGCCAGTCGTCCGTGCGAAATCCCGCGCCCCCGTCCTCGGCGGCAAGGGCGGTGCAAATCGTGTCCTGCAGCGTGTGAAGGTAGGTGCGGACCGCGCTGAGATCGGGAGTGGAAAACATGGTGGGTGGAGGCGGAAAAGAATCGGGATCGTCGTTGGGAACGAGAACGAAGTGGGTCGTGGCAACGGCGCACCGTCCCTAGAGGACTTTGCGATGCTGCGGGTTCTCAGCTTTCCCGTCGACACCCGTCGTGCTCGCGTGCTGGCTGATCCCCCCGCATGCAATCCACCGTTCTCACGACCGTCGCTGTGACCGGGTTTACCGTGGCGTTTTTCCACGCCGCGATCCCGACGCACTGGCTGCCGTTCGTGCTGGTGGCGCGGGCGCGCAATTGGAGCCGCGCGAAGACCCTGCTGATCACGGTGTTCGCCGGACTGGGGCACATCGCGCTCACCAGCCTGCTCGGCTTGGCGATTGCTTGGTTTGGTTTTCAGCTCGAGGAAAAAGTCGCCTGGTTCTCCTGGCTGGCGACCGGCCTGCTGCTGGCGATCGCCGCGTTCTACGGCTGGCGGCAGTGGACCGGCGGCGGGATTTGCCATCACCATCCGCCGGGCGGACACCACCACGCCGACGAACATTGCGGCGAGGAGCAGGAGCATAGCCACTGGCAGGAGGAGCTGAAGGGGAGCCCCTTGGTCTCGCACCATGCCGGCGAATGGGCCGCGATCAGCGGCTTGTTCATCATGCTGACGCTCTCACCCTGCGAGGGATTCTTGCCGGTGTATTTGTCCGGGGTGCAATTCGGTTGGACGGGTTTCTTTGTGCTGAGCGTGATTCTGGCCGTCGGCACGCTTGCCGGCATGTTGCTCTTCACCTGGCTCGCGCTGATCGGCTTCGACCGCTTCCACCTGAAGACATTTGAGCGCTACGAGGCCGGACTACTCGGGGCCTTGTTCGCGGTGCTCGCGGTCGTGATCTTCGTGCTCGAGCACGGAGGGTGACTCGGGCGGGTTCGCCCCGCCTCCAAGGAAACAAGCCGCACGCGTTCTCCGCAGACCGGCGCGTGAGCGCAGGGACCGATGGTAAGGAGAGAGCAATCCCTGCGCTCACGGGCCCTCACGCGCAGGGCTATGCGGGGGGAGCGCGGCGTGCTACTTCTTCGGGATCGAGAACTTGATCACCGGCTCGCCGGCCGCGGGTGCGGGGCTGGCGGCAGCCGGAGCGGGCGTCGTGGGGCGCGGGGCGGGCACCACCGGCGAGGCCGCGGGAGCGGTCGCCGCATTGACCGCCGGAGCGTTTGTCGCAGACGGAGCCGGTGCGGCGGGGAGGGCGGCGAAACCTCTTTCAAGCAACTCCACCGCCTTCAGGTCCCGGGTCTTGCCGAGGTCCTTCTGGCCGTTGGGGCCGAACGAGCCCATGATGACCAAAATCACGCGGCGGCCGTTGCGCTGTGCCGTTGCGCTGAGGCAATACCCCGCACCTTCCGTGTAGCCGGTCTTGAGGCCGTCCACGCCATCCACTTTACCGAGGAGGTTGTTGTGGTTTTTCATGTGCTGCGGTCCGCCGGCACGGCTGGTGCCGAAGTCGCGGGTGCGCACCGAGGTGTACTGGAGTACGTTGGTGTTTTTTAGCAGGTATTGGCAGAGCTTAGCGAAATCCTGCGGCGTGGTGAGATCGCCCTCCGCGACGCGCCGGCTCGACGGCGGCAGGCCGTGGGGAGTGCGGAAGGTCGTGTTCGTCATGCCGAGCGCCTTGGCTTTGGCGTTCATCAAATCGACAAAGGCGGGCACCGAGCCCGCGCTGGCGCGGGCGAGCGCGTACGCGGCGTCGTTGGCCGACTGGATCATCATGGCGTAAAGCAGTTCATCGACGGGAAACGTCTCGCGCGGATCGAGGTACACCTGCGTGCCGCCGATCTTCGCGTCCTCGTTGGTGATTCTGACCGGCGTCGTGACACTCAGCGTGCCCTGCGTGATCCGGTCGTGCACGATCGCGAAGGTCATGAGCTTGGTCATGCTGGCCGGCGGGGTGATGACGGTGGCGCGGTCCTCGAATAAAACGGCACCGGTCGCGGCATCGACGACGATCGCGCCCTTAAACGCGGCCTTATTATCCATCTCGCCCGGCCGGGTGGGCGTTTTCTTGGCCGTGGCGCCAAACATTACCGGCGCGGTCAGCACCAGGAGAATCAGGCGGAGGTGGCGCGGGAAAATCATGCGCGCGAGCAAGGGTTTTTCCGCCGCGGGGGCGAGACGAAATGCGTGGATTTTTCAATCCGGGATGGGCCGGTCCGCCGCCCAAGTCCTGATGCGCCACACCCGGCGCGCCCGTTTCATAGCCCGGGGCGTTCGAGGCGGCGACGCGGTGACTTGGCTGATTTGTGCTTCGGCTTTGGGGCGACGCCGAGGCGTGGATCGCGGGCGCGGGCGAGCGTCACCAGATGCCGGGCGGTGCGTTCAAACGAGTCCGCGGCCTCCGTGAGGTAGAGCCACTTCGGCAGAATGGCGTGGGGCGTCAGTTCGGGAAACTCCGCGACGAGTGCCGGGTGATGGCTGCGGTCGGTGCACACGAGGACGCCGTTCCACGGTTCCGCGCCGGTGCAGAAGCACAGCATCAGCTTGCCGTCGAGGTACGCGGCCTTGGCCCCGAACATGGGGCGCACGACCAACGTGACGTCGGACTCGAGCGGCTCCCAGAGCCACGCGTGCCGGTGCACGGGACGCACTCGGCCGCAACGGGAAGCAGAGGGTTCGCGCATGGGGACGGCGGGCTTCGTTTATTGCATCCGAAGCGGGGCGGGGCGCAATCGTGCCGTAGGTCGGTAGCCGCGGGCGTTTCGGAGGCCTAGGGCAGTGCGCTTGCGCGGCGCCGATGCGGCACGCGAGCTGATCTATGCTTCGCGTTACCTTGTCTGCTCGATCGGCAGTTCGTGCAACTTGAGCTCGGGGTTCTTCTCGAGGAAGTACCGCATCGTCCACTCGCTCGGAAACAACACGATCGGCTGGTCGAACTTGTCGGTGCCGAAGCTCACGCCGCTGGCGACGATCAGCCGCGACGTGTCCTTGAGAATCGGATTCGGCTCAACCCAGCGCAACACGGTCCACGGTGTGGGCGTGAGGCGCGACTCCGCGCCGTATTCGCTCTGGAGGCGCCATTGCACGACTTCAAACTGCAGGGGACCGACTGCGGCGAGGAGCGTCGCGCCCGGGGGCGCATT
>CAIJFT010000307.1 GCA_903820035.1 uncultured Opitutia bacterium | reverse complement strand
GGGCGTGCGGCCGCCGATGGTCGTGTACCCGATCGACCCCTACGTGAAGCCGGGCGACCGCGGCAGCGGGTTGCTGCCGTTGCTGCAGGATCTCACGCCGGGGCCCGAGGGCAGCGCCGACAAGCTCACGATGGGCTACGGCTTCCGCTGGAAGTTCACGTTGGACCAGAACCAGATCCCGATCGAGGCGCCGGCGGACTATGATCCGCGAACCTTCGAGGTGTACCGGCGCGCTTTCACGCGGAAGCTCGACCTCAACGGCCGCCGCATGCGCAAGCTCGGCGAATACGAGGTCGCTACCGGCGGAATCCATTATCCGGGGGCGGGCAACCTCTCGCGCAGCCTCATCGCGCCGACGGTCTTCGGGTGCAACGCTGACTACCCCGACGGCGACTGGCCGACGCGCGCGCGCATTTGGCAATTTCATCAGGATTTCCTCCGCGGCATCACGCACTTCCTCCGCACCGATCCGTCTGCACCGGAGACACTCCGGGAGCGCGCCCGCGTCGCCGGCTTCGATCCCGGCCAGTTCGAAGACACCTCCGGCTGGCCGCACCAACTCTACGTGCGCGAGGCGCGGCGGATGATTTCCGGGTACGTCGTCGCGCAGCGCGACATGGAGGGTAAAACCGATCCCGGCGACTCGGTCGGTCTTGCGTCCTACGGCGTCGACGACTGGCCGTATGCGATGCACCCGCTTAACGGCGGCGTGGCGCTGCAGGGCGGCGATTATTCGATGCTCTACCTCGAGGAGGCGCATCGCGGCATCTACAAGATCCCGTACCGCGCCATCGTGCCGCAGGAGCGGGAATGCCGGAATTTGTTCGTGCCGGTGTGCTGCTCGGCGAGCCACATCGCGATGACGTCGATCCGCATGGAGCCCGTGTGGATGACCCTCGGCGAGGCTGCGGGGGTCGCCGCAGCCCTTGCCCTTAAGGATGATTTGCCGGTGCAGCGCGTGGATTACGCCGCGTTGCGCAGTAAACTCCGCGAGCGCGGCGTGAAGGTCGACCGGCCGGCGAAGGCGTGACGTAGTCTGAAACTCCGCCCGTCGGCCCGCTGGTGGGCGCCGCGAATTACTTCGCCGGAGCCGCCAGCTTGAATTCCTCGAGGAGCGCGGTGATTTTTTCGGCGATCCGGGCGGAAGGATCGTGCGGGTTCATGCCGGCGTGACGCACGGTGCCGTCGGGCGCGAGAATGGCGATGTACGGGATGCCTTGGATACCGTAGTCCGGATTAAAAACCTTCTCTTCGCTGAAGACGACGTCCCACGTCATCTCCTTCGCCTTCATGAAAGCCGGCATCAGGCCCATCTCCCGCTCGGGGTCACCCTTGGTGTCGATGCGGCCCGCTTCGAGGTTAGCCACGAAACCCTGGATGCTCGTGACGCCGAGGAAGGTGACGGGTGAGCCCTTGAAGTGGGCGACGTGCTCGCGGACGGTGGGAAACGAGGAAAGGCAAGGGCCGCACCACGTGGCCCAGAAGTCGAGGACAACGACCTGGCCCTTCAGGTCGGCGAGGGTCTTGAGGCCGGGTTTCGAGGACCATTTGAAATTCAATGCCGGGGCCTGCTTTCCGGTGAGCGTGTCCAACTTGGTTTTCGCTTCGGTCGCTTGATCCATCGAGGCGAGGACGCGCGCGACAGACTCCGCCTGTTTGGAGCCGGGGAAGTTATCCTTCAGCGCCGCGAGCAGCTTCCTCGCGGTGGCCTCGTCGTTGAGCACCTGCGCGTAAAGCATCGCGTGCATCAGGGCGATTTGGGCGACGTCGTCCGATTTCTGGCCCTTGTACTTGGCGAGCAGCGCATCGAACTCGGCGAGTTCCGGGGCGAGGGCCGCCGCGGTGCGCTCGCTGGTGCGGATCTTGGCGCTGACTTTGGTTACGAGGGCCTTGAGATCGGCTGCGGGTCCGGTGGCCTCGCCCTGGGCGCCGGCGCTACACCAGGCGAGAGCGGACAGGCAAAGCGCGATGCGAACGGTGCGGATCAGAGAGGTCATGATGGCGAAATCGAAGGGTGAAACGGCCCGATGCGCAATCCTGCGCGGGGCCGCTCGTCCGCCGAAAACGAACGGGGCCCGGCCTTGGGTAAGGCCGGGCCACGGGGATGAGTGATACCGGTTCGCCCTTACTTCTTGAACATCGCGTCGGCCGCGTTGCCGCCGCTGAGGATGTACGCGAGGAGGTTTTTCAGTTCGTCGGGATTGAGGGAGTTGATCAGCCCCGGCGGCATCATGGAAATCGGATACGTCTTGCGCGACTTTACGGTGCCGGCCTTCACGCGGGTCTTTTCGTCGGGCATGAAGGGATTGCTCATGAGCAACAGGTCGCCGTTCTCTTCGCCGACGACGCGGCCGACCAGCGTGGTGCCGTCCGTGAGGTCGAGCTGCTGGCTGTCGTACTGGTCGCTGATGACCTTCGAGGGCTCGATGATGTTTTCGAGCAGGTCCTTTACGGTGTAGCGGCTGCCGGCACCGGAGATGTCCGGGCCCACGCCGCCGCCGTCGCCGCCGAAGCGGTGGCAGATGATGCACGCGGTGCCCGTGAAGAGGGCCTTGCCTTGCGCGAAGTCGCGGCCGGTCAGCTGGCCCTGCGCGAGCGTCGTGGCTTCGGCGACGGTGTAGTTCCGGCCGGGGCCCTTCGGGGTGTAGGTGCTGCCGGCAAACGACGGGGCGGGCGGCTTCGAGAGCGCGTCGAGCGCGGCGCGCTCCGCGGCGTCGCCGACGTTGGCCAGGGACTCGGTGCGGATGTTTTGCAGGAAGAGACTGAAGCTGGCGCCGCCCTTCCAGGCGGCGGTGCGCGGGAACCAGCCGAAGTACTCGAGCCGCAGCTTCGGCGTCCAACCGACCGTCGCGTTGCGGAGGTTGTAGGCATAGGCGATCTGCTGGCGGTCGGAGCGGCCGCTGCTGACGCCGTTCACGACCTTGCCATAGCTGTCATTGCGGGCCGCGAGGGCGGCGCCACCCAGCTCCTCGGGCGTAACGACGATCGGTTCCGAGACGCTCAGGAGGGGGACGATCTTCGCGACGACGGTCGGCGAATCGAGGAAGAGGAGGAGCGCCGAGAGCTCGCGGTTCACGAGGTGGTCGGCGTGCGGGAAGAGCGGGTCGAACTTCGCCGCGAGCCGGGCGCACGTGGCGGCGTCGGGCTTACCCATGCGGGTGAACGCGAGCTGCCAGGCGCGCAGGAGCGGCAGGCGGAGTTCCGCGGGTTGGGCGGCGAACTCGAGGCGGCTCAAGGATTCGATGAGGCGGGGCTGGTAGAACTTCTCGCCGACCCGGGCCAGGGCGATGAGGGCCTCGAGCGCGGCCTGCGGATTCTTTTCATTGAGCGCGCGGCTGGCCCAGTTGCTGGGCTGTTGGCGTTCGATGGCGGCGCGGGCGGCGAAGCGCACGAAACGGTCGGGGCTGCTCAGGTGCGGCCAGGCGATGCCGATCGCCTCGGGGCCGGTGCCTTCGGCATGAAGCGTCTCAAGCATGCGGCGCGTTTTCACCTCGGCGGTGAGCGGCAGGGCGTCGGCCGGCGCCGTGCTGTCCTTCCCGGTGTAGGTCACGCGGTAGAGCGCGGCCTGGGTGCGGCGACCGCCGACGGTGAAGTACATCGCGCCGTCCCGATGGTTGATGACGAGATCGGTGAGCGGGAGCGGCTTGCCGGTGATGAATTCTTCCTTCGTGCCGCGGTAGGTGCCGCCATCGGGCGCCAGGTGCACGGCGTAGAGGGTGCCGTAGGTCCAGTCGCAGGCGAAGAACGCGCGCTGGTACTTGGTGGGGAATTTCGCGCCGGTGCCGAAGACGGTGCCGGTCGGGCAACCCGGGCCGATGTCGAGCGCGGCGGGCAGGCTGTCGGCGTAGTAAGCGGGCCAGCGGCCGGCGCCGCTGCGCCAGCCGTAGTCACCGCCGTCGACCACGTGGTTGATGCGGGTCGGGACGTACCAGGGCGAGCCTTGGTCCCACTCCATGTCGGAGTCGTAGGTGAAGAGCTCGCCGTTCTGGTCGAACGCGATGTCGTAGTGGTTACGGAAGCCGAGGGCGAAGAGCTCGACGGTCTTGCCGTCGGGGTCGGTGCGACCCACGTAGCCGCCGGGTGAGAACTTGTTCTTCGCATGGCCGCGCGCGTCCCACATGCGGGGGAGAAGATGGTCTTCGTCCCAACGCACGGCGCGGGACTTTTCCATATGGTTCGGCAGGTCGGTGTGGTTGCCGTTGGCGAAGTAGATGGACTTGCCGTCGGGTCCGAGGGCGAGGCCGTGCGGCCCGTGCTCGCCGCTGCCCTTCATGCCGCGGAGAAACGTCACCTCATCAAACTGGTCCGTGCCCTTGGTGTCGCGCAGGCGCCACAGGCCCTGTTTGCCGGGGACTTCGTCGACCATGACGTAGAGACTGTCGAAGGCGTAAAGCAGCCCGTGGGCGCCGATGGCGGGCGATTTGCCGGCGGCGTTTTGGGCGCGCTTTGGCGTCGGCGTCGGCTCGTACTCCGGCGTAGCGGGGATGGCGGGCAGGGTGACGGCCAGTTGTTCCACCTTGGAGCCGGTGGTGGAGCCGAGCGGCGCAGGTGTGATGCGATAGAGGCTGCCGTATTGGTCGGCGGCGATGATCCGGCCCTTGGGGTCGACGGTGAGGGCGACCCAGGAGCCCTGCTCCTCCTTCGGAACGGTGTAGAGCAGTTCGACTTTGAAGCCCGGCGCGACGGTGAGCGCGGCCGGGTCCGGCGCCGCCGCGACTTCGGCCATGGCGACCCGGGCCTTTTGGCCGGGGGTTTCGTTTTTGGGCGCCTTCTTGTCGGCGGCGATGGCGACCGACAACGGTAGCAGCAAGGCGAGGGTGAGGGAGGAGCGGAGCATGGGGGAAAATGGGTTGAGCGTCAGGAGGATGACGTTGGGCGAGGGCGGAGGGAACGGATAAACTGCAACGGTGCGTGGCAGGCGTCCTTAGAATTTATACGTCGACGACACGAAGTACGCGCGGGGTTGGATCGGCACGTACTGGAGCATCGTGTCCTTCCCGGTGGCGGGCAGGGTGGTGAAACTCTGCCGGTCGCCCGGGTTTACGCCCCAGCCGCGCCAGGTCATGACGCCCTCGCAGTCGGTGAGGTTGTTGATGTTGAAATTGACCGACCAGTGGCGGGTCAGCGTCCAGCCCATGCCCAGGTCGAGCTGGTTGAAACGGGGCAGCATGATGACGTTGGCCGCGTTGCCGGCGCGCTCGCCCATGTGCTTCCACGAGAGGTTGGCGAAGTACGTCGGGGTGCGGTAGCTGAGCGTGTTGTTCAGGATGAAGTCCGGGTTGTTGTCGGCGGGCCGGCCGGACAGGTCGATGTACGAATCGTCGGCGCGACCGTTGACGCCCGCGACGAAGATCATCCAGACATCGTTCTTGGCCTTTTGCGCGGTGAACACGCTCCGCCAGCTCCAACGGTCGGAAATACGAAACGTGCCGTCGAGTTCCAGGCCGTACGACGTGGTGGCGTTGTAGACCGGATCGGGGAAGTAGGGCGTAACGCCGTCGGTGTCGGTTGCCTGGGTCAGCGCCAGGATGTTGTCGAGGTGGCTGTAGAAAGGCGTGGCGGTCAGGGTGACCCGGCCGATTTTCAGGCGGTAACCAAGCTCCGCCTGCTGGATGGTCTGCGGGCGCGGCTTCAGGCTGTTGATCCGGAACGTGGAATTGTAGTTCCGGAAGAAACCGTAGTCCGGCGCCTTCTCGCCGTCGGCGTAGCGGACGTAGAAGGAGTTTTGGTTGTCGATGACGAAGTTGCTGGCGGCGGACCACGAGAAGCTGCGGACGTATTTGTCGAAGTCCCACTTGCCGGCGGGATTCGGGACCTGAAAGCGGTTGTCGGCCATCGTGAACGGATTGCCGTCCGCCCCACCGTAGGTCGGGTCCCAGTTCCCCCGCGCGTTTTGCACGCCGCTTTGGTTGAAACCCTTGACGCGGTACTTTTCGCCGCGGAAGCCCCAGTCGAGGCCCCAGCGCGGGGTGACGTCCCATTTGTGGCCGAAGAAGTAGGCGAATTGGCGGGCGAGGGCCTTGTCGCGGACATAGCCGACGCCGAGGGCGGTGTAGCCTTCCGGGTTGGTCAGCGCCACGGGTTTGCCGCCAAAGCCGGCGACGGCGGTGAGCGCGGCGGCCGGAGTGCCGGCGGGCGCGGTGGCGGCGGTGGCGGGAATCCACGTGATGGCGAGCGGCTCCGGCTGCTCGGTGAGGGGCGAGGCGGTACGACCGCCGCTGGACTGCCGGTCGGAAATCCCGGAATAGCCGAAGTACCCGCCGGTGACGAAGGTGTGCGTGCGGATGCGCTTGGTGAGCGTGAGGTTGTTCATCAGCTCGTTCATGTGCTCGTTGGCGACGCGGGCGTTATTGGTCCAGAGCGCGTTCGGCACGATTTGCTGGTTGGGCAGCTTGGCGAAATTGACCACTTGGCCGGCGTTGTTGAGGGCGTTCGCGTTGACGGTGTAGTTGCCGTTCGACGTCACCTCGGCGAGCACGGCGCCGGTGAAACGATCCGAGAAGCGATAGAGCCCGGCCGGCACCCGGGTGTTTTGCGTGCCGCCGCTGAACTGGATGCCCATCGTGCTGAAAAAATTCGGCCACTCGAGGGAGCGCGGGGTGACGCCCGAGCTGGAATTCCAATCCGCCCAATTGCGGCTGATCCGGACGTTGTTGCTCAGCGACCAGCCGTCGCCGAACTCGTGTTTCCATTCGGCACCGACGTAACGCGAACGCGAGCGGACGGCGTCGGTGCTGTCGAAGGTGGCGAACTTATCCTCGGCCTCGCGCGGGTATTGGAACGATGCCTTGGGCAGGAGGTTCGTGCTGTAACGGCTGAGGCCCGGGTATTGCTTCGGGTTCTGCGGGTCGCGCGCGAGCAGGTATTCGTACCAGTGGTTCCGGTCGTCGAGGTACTTCGCGTAGAGTTTGATCGAGCCGTGGCCGTAGTCCTTGAAAAGGTTTCCGTGGAGCCCGAAGCCGTTATTCATCGGGTAGCCCTTGGCCGGCCGATGGCCTTCGGCGTAGCGGTAAAAGCCGCCGGTGTTGTACACCCAGCCCTTGGTCCCGAGCGGGCCACCCATCGTCAGGTCCGAGCGGTATTGCGGTGAACTTTGACCTTCGAGCCCGTAGCGGGTGCGGACTTCGCCGGCGAAGCGGGAGGTGCCGGTGCGCGTGATGTAGTTGAAGGCACCGCCGGGCGAATTGGACGACGTGATCGACGCGCTGCCACCGCGCACGGCCTCCACGCGCTGCAGCGTGGCGTCGGGGCGGTTGAAGTAGCCGGCGCCGAAATTGCCGAAGCTGACGTTGGTGAACGGCAGGCCGTCCTCCTGCATCGAAACATAATAGGTGCCGCTGGCGCCGTCGGAACTGTCGGCCGAGATGCCGCGCGAGTAAACCATGCCGCGAATTTCACCCAGGGAGGAATTCACGAAGACGCCCGCCACGTTGAGCAGCATGTCGTCGGCGCTCAGGGCGACCTGTTCCGACAGCATGTCGGCGGAGAGCGCGGTGATGGCGGTCGTGGCCTTCTTGGCTTCGGTGGCGTTGAAGACGCCCGTCACGACAAACTCGTCGAGTTTGAGCGCGCCGCCCTTGGGGGCGTTGACCGGGTCGGTCGCGGGCGGGTTGGGCGCGACCTGCGCCGGGGCGAGTGAGGTCAGTCCGCACAGGGCGGCGGCGAGCAGGGGGCGGGGGAGGCGGGGCATGGGGGGAAGGGGTTGCGGGGTGTCGCCCGATGTCGCCATCGGGTGTTCAAAGCGGGATGCCGTCTTCCCTGTAGGTCGGCGTACTTGCTGATCCCAATGGAGCGGCGGTTTTCGACCGCCGGGTTCCGGGCGGCGGCGCTTGGAAAAGCGCCGCTCCTTTCCTGGGCGCGCCAGCGCGCTGACCTTCGGGAAGGCCGCCGTGGCGGCTTACGGCAGCGTCTTCAGCTTCACGTCCTTGAACTGCACTGTCATCGGCTTGCCGACGTGGATCTGGAAGGCGATCACACCGGACTTCGAGCCCTTGGTGTCGTCGGTGTCGGTCACATCGGCGGTGAGCTTGCCGTTGATGAAGTGCTGCAGGTGCTGGCCGTTGGCGATGATCACCATCTCGTTCCATTCGCCGAGCTTGTAAGCGGCGAGGATGTCGGCGGGCGGCGTGGCGCCGGGGAGTTTTTCCACCTCGGTCTTGCTCCGCTTGCCGCCCTTTTTCTTGGCGTCGTCGACCATCGTCGTGGCGCCGATTTTGATCTTCTCGCCGGGCCCCATCAAAATGCCGCGGCCCTTTTCTTCGTAGAGCATGCCGGCGTACTTGCCGGTGGTGTCGAGGTCGGCCTGGTAGCCGCCGACGACGAAGCCCGCCGCGTCGACCATCTTGCTGCGGTACTGGATGCCCGAGTTGCCGAAGCCGTCCGGGTTTTGCGACGTGAGGCGGAACTGCACGCGCAGTTCGAAGTTCGCCGGTTCGCCACCCTTGTAGACCAGAAACGTGTTCGACTTAAGCGGCTTCTCGGCGGTCGTTTGGCCGGTGAGGGCGCCGTCGCGCACGGACCAGTAGCCGGGCAGGCCTTCCCAGCCGGAGAGGTCTTTGCCGTTAAAAATACTCTTGAAGCCGGAGTCGGCCGCAAAGGCGAGCGGGGCGATCAGGAGCGGGAGGAGGTGGCGGATTTTCATGGGTGAAAGCGGTTCGGGAGGGCGTTGCTAAGGGTTCGATCAGTGATTGTGCGTGGCCGCCGGGGCCGGCGCGGCGGACTTGATGGGATTGGCCTTGAGGTAGGCGTTCACGTCTTTGGTCACAACGAGCTCGCCATACATGACCAGCCAGTGGCCGGGGAAGGTGCACACAAAGTCATAGACGCCTTCCGTCCGCACCGCGTTTCCGGCAATGCGCAGCGTCTCGTTGCGGCCGGGCTCGATGAGCTTGGTCGCGGCGATGACGTCGGCCGTCTCGGGCACCCAGGCGCGGCCGCTCTTGTCGAGGAACTCGGGCGCCAGCTCCATGGCGGCCGTGCCGACCTTGGCGCGGGTGCCGGGCTTCGTGACGACGAGGTTGTGCGGCATCACGTCGGGGTTCTCGAAGATGATTTCAAACGGCCGGCCGGCCTCGACGACGATGCGCGGCGTATCGAACTTCATCTGCTCGACCACCGAGCGCACGATGAATACCGCGACGCGCAGGCCCGAGAGTGACTTCCGCAACGGATCGGCCTGGTCGGCCGGCAGCACGCCCGCGAGTTCGTCGACCACCTGGATGGCCTCGACGTAGTCCCGACTCGTGCGCTCGCTCGCGTGGGTCTTGGCGGCCCACGCGATCAGCGCCCGGGCGGCGGGCGCGGCTTGCTCGGGCGTCCAGCTGGCGCGCGGCAGGGAGCGGATGCCCTGGGCCGCGGCGGCGGCCTGGTAGCCGCGCTCAATCATGGCCACGAGGGCGGCGAAGACCTTGGCGGGTTCACGGCGCGTCGCGACGGCGGTGCGGATCGCGTCACGTTGGATCGAGGCGACGATATTATCCGGCCCCGCGATGTCGGTGATGTTGAGGGCCAGAATCGGCATCACGCGCTCGTAGGCGGTCGCGCGCAGGTCGGCGTTCGGGATCAGCGGGAGACTGCCGATCAGGCTGGCCTTCGACAACGGCGTGGCGGCGGCCTCGTTCCACACGCGGTCGAGCGAGCCGTCCGCGAGCGCCGTGGCGGCAAAGGCCCATGTGCGCGCCTCCGAGTTGTCGGTCAGGGCGAGCTTGAGGAGCGCCGCGCGGTGCGGCTTCAGGTCGGCGGGCGTCTGCGCGAGCAGCAGCCGGCCGACGGCGCGGACATCGACCTCCGCGGGCGAATCGATCGTGGTGATG
>CAIJFT010000306.1 GCA_903820035.1 uncultured Opitutia bacterium | reverse complement strand
GCAAAAAGGACTCGGGGCGGGATTTCGTCGGCTTGCCGGTTCCGGCGGCGGCGGCGACGGTGGCCGCCACGGTTCTTTTCCTGCTGAAGCTGGCGGAAAGTGATCGTTCCCTCAAGGCGTGGGCTCTAACCATGCCTTTCCTGATGCTCCTCGTCGCGATGCTCATGATGAGCACGGTGCGTTATCCGAGCGGCAAGAACGTCGACATGCAGACGCAGACCAAACTACGGCCCTTTATCCTGCTTCTCACGGTCATCGGTTTGGTTATTTTCTACAAGGAGATCGCAGTACTTGGGATCTGTCTGGCGTATGTCTTTTTCGGGCTCCTGCGGCATTTACGCCGCAGCCGCCAACCCGGAATGTCGCCGAAAGAGTCGCCTCCGAATAGCGCGTGAAGAACCTCGGGATAACCTCCGAACAACTTTCCCCCTGCGCATAACCCCCGACTTTCAGCCCTGCGATCAGATGATGCTCACGCTGTTTTTCCGCCTCGGATGAGAGGAGAAACCGCAAGTTACTGCAGTTGTTCGCAGTGCATATGAATACGGATAGAATTACTTATTGAACCTCTATTCTTTTAGCCTTTGTTAGTTTCTTCAGAAACCACCCCGTGGCCACGCAATGAAATTCAAAATCAACCGCGATCACTTCGCCAATGGCCTAGCTCAGGTCCTCAACGTGGTCGGCTCCAAAGCCACCATGCCCATTTTGAGCAATGTGCTGATCGAAGCGGAGAAGGATCAGATTTCACTGACCACGACCAATCTGGACTTGGGGATCCGTTGTAAAATCAAGGCGGAGGTCAAGGAAACCGGGTCTGTTACCCTGCCGGTCAAACGTTTGGCCGGAATCGTGCGCGAACTGCCTAACATCGACGTTACGCTGGACGCCTCGCCCAATCACCAGATCAAGCTGACCTCGGGCGGTTCGACCTTCCGCATCATGGGCATCGGCAAGGAAGAATTTCCGCCGTTGCCGGAGTTTGGCGAAGAGAAAGCCTTCACCCTCGAGCAGGGCGAGCTTGCCGGCATGCTCAAGAGCGTTTCCTACGCGCAGTCGACCGACGAGACCCGTTACATCCTCAACGGGGTCTATTTCAATTTTAAGGACGGAAAACTCTCCCTAGTCGCAACCGACGGGCGTCGGCTGGCGCTGATGGCGAAGGAAATGGATGTGCCCGCCTCGAGCGCCGGCGCGATCATTCTGCCCGCCAAGACCGTCGGCGAGCTCACCCGCCTCCTCGACAAGGGCGAGAAGGTGAAGATCAATTTCAACGACCGCCGCGCCGCTTTTCAGATCGCGACCGACAAAGATACCAGCGGTTTGATCGACCACGTTTACCTCTATTCGAAGGTCGTCGAGGGCAACTATCCGAATTACCAGCAGGTCATCCCGAAGGAGACCCACCAGCGCATCAAGTTGGAACGTGAACTGTTCCTCCAATGCGTGCACCGCGCCGCGCTCGTCTGTTCGGAAAAGGCCAATTCGGTGAAGCTTAAGCTCTCGAGCAATCTGCTTGAGCTGACCGCCCAGAGCCCGGATTTCGGTGAAGCGCACGAATCGATGGCCATCGGCTACAGCGGACCCGACCTGCAGGTCGCCTTCAACCCGAGCTTCGTCATGGATCCATTGAAGGCCCTTTCGAAGGATGAAGTATTTTTCGAAGTGAAAGATGAGGTCAGCCCCGGCGTCTTCAAGACCCTCGATAATTTCGTCTGCGTCATCATGCCGGTGCGCCTCAGCTAAGGCGCATTCGCCGAGGCGGTTTTACCGCCCCGGCCTCTTATCGTTCCAGACTCGGCTAAGGTTTTCACGGCCCTCATCAACGGAGTGCAGACATCCTACGTCATCCTCGTCGCCATTGTGGTGTCGCTGATCGTCATGCAGGTGAATCAGCGCGTTGGCTCACCGCTGCTCTCGATCATCGACCGCTGGTTGCGCTGGTTTGTTTTCTCCTTCGGTGGGGCCCAGCTCTGTCTGGACTTTGAATTGCTCGACCGGCCGTTCTGGGCTCTCACCGTGACTTTTTTCACGGTCTGGTTCCTTGGTGAAACGCTCTACAACTGGCTCGCCATTTCCGCCCACAGCCTGAGCCCGTTGCCCTTGTTTCCCCGCTACGTGGTGAACACGACGGGCGAGGAATGGCCGGTGCAGCCACGCCTCCTCAAGATCCGCGAGTGGCTCCGCGCCGAAGGCTTCCGTCAGGTCCAGGCGCTCAAGGCCGAGATCGGCGGCGCCGCTTTCCTGCGTGTATCGATTTATCACGACGCCCAGGCCAGCGTACGGGTCCAAGTCACCTTCATTCCGCAAACCAACGGGGCCATCTCGGTTTGCTTTGCGGTGACCTCGGTTGCAGCCGACGGCCGCCGCTATCTGACCGACAATCTCTACATTCCCTTTGCCGGTTTTTATCCCGAGAATTGGCTGGTTGAACGTGCTCCTTGGCGACGCTCCCTACCGCGTTTGCTCGCCCGCCACCGGGCTCGGTTGCTCAAGAGCGGCGCCCAAGTGGTGCCGTTTACGACCGAGCCGTTGGAAGACTTCAACACGGTCCAACGCGAACTCGACGAGGTAAATACCGAGATGGGTTTCCTGCATCCGCAGGGCCAGCGCGAGGACCTCGGGAAGTTTACCCACGAGGGTCGGTACCGCGTGTGGAAAGAAATTTGGATGCTCAACTACCTCGGCCGTTCCGCGCGGTACGAGTAGGGTGGTGCAAGGTAGGCCGGCCGGCTTGGAAGCGCGGAGCACGTGCAAACGCGCTCACCCACGAAAGACCCTCGGGTCGCCTTACCCGCCGATGTAGCTCATTTCTACTTTCGCGTGGGCCTCGCCGGCGGCGAGCATGCCGGATCGTTCTTCGCTGTAGCGGTCGACACGACCCTGCCAGACGCGGCGCAGAAAGTTCTCCAGACCCTCGGCGGTCGAACCGGGCGCGCGGGCGGCGCCAAGCACATCCCAACCGAACGCCGTAAACAAACACGTGTAGAGTTTGCCGTCGGCCGAGAGCCGCGCGCGGTGACAGTCGCGGCAAAACGGCTCCGTCACAGAGCTGATTAGACCGATCTCGCCGAGGCCGTCTGCATAGCGGTAGCGGGCGGCCACTTCGCCGCGATACGCGGGTCCAACCGCCTCCAGTGGCCACCGGGCGTGGATGCGTTCGACGATCTCGCGGGCGGGCACCACGCGGTCCTGGGTCCAGTGGTTGGTGTTCCCCACGTCCATGAACTCGATGAAACGCAACGTGTGGCCGCGTTCGCGGAAGTAGGCGCAAAGCTCCGGCAGTTCTGCGTCGTTCACCCCCCGCTGGACCACGCAGTTGATTTTGAGGGCAAAGCCTTGTGCGGCCGCCGCGTCGATGCCGCGGAGAACCCGGCTAACTTTAAAGCCCAGGCCGTTGAGCCGGCCGGCGGTCGTGTCGTTCAGTGAGTCGACCGAAACATTGAGCCGGTCCAAGCCGGCGGTGCGCAAAGCCGGGGCGAGTTTTTCCAGCAGCCAGCCGTTGGTGGTGAGCGCGACGTCCCTGATGCCGAGTTCCTGCTTGAGGATACGAATGAGGTCGGGGACATCGGCGCGTAGCAGCGGCTCACCGCCGGTG
>CAIJFT010000305.1 GCA_903820035.1 uncultured Opitutia bacterium | reverse complement strand
TGAGTAAATTTCGGTGGATTCGGCGCTGAGCTCGGATCGTGGCGCGATTAAGGGCGGACCGGGACTGGACTCCCGTGAACTGAGTGCGGCGGTCGCGTAATCGGCAGCGGCCCGAAATTGTGCCAGAGGCCGAGGGAGATAGCTGGCAGCTTTAATCCGCTGTGGCCACAGCGGCGGTAGAGTTCAGGGTCTCGGTAACGTTCCGGCGATGGCTGGTACGACATGCCGCGAGTTCAATTCCGTGTCGTGCCTGCGGCCATTGGAAAACAGGCGATGGTCGGCGGAAATGAAAAACCCGCCGGCGAACCGGCGGGTCGAACAATCAGAAAGAGATTAATGGAAGATCAAGCGAGTGCCTTGGGGATCTCGACGTTGAGATCGACCGCGTGGGGGTGATTTCTTTTTACGCGGTGAAGTTGGTGGCGACGCTGGAGCATCCGGTCGAGTTTATCGACTAGCATGGAAACCGCTTTGTGACACTCGTCGGCTTGGACGGAGGCGTTCATATCGGGACCGTGGATTTGGATATGGCCCTTGGCTGTGAACTGGACTCCGGAGGTATTGCTGCGGTCGCACTCCAGTTCCACGCGTAGCCGGACGATGCGTTCCTCGTGACGGAAGAGGCGTTCGGCCTTCTCCTGGACGTACGTCTTGAGCGACGGTGTGAGATCGAGGTGAATGCCTGATACGATGAGTTCGTGGTTGTTTTGGCTGTTCATGTTTCGACGTATGGGTTCGGGTGAAGTGGAGCCTGGTCGAAACCTGGCCCCACTGAAAAAAGGTTCCTTAGCCGCTTCACCAATCGACACATGCCCACGCTTCGCGAAGCGCTAAATCCATTCCAAGTCGTCATCGTGACGGGGGCCTCTTCCGGCATTGGAAGTTCATTCATTCGGCTGATTCAAACGGTGAAGCCGGATCTCCTTATTTGCAACCTCTCCCGTCGTCCGCCGCGGTTAAATATTTGTCCTAATTCCGAAGTATTATTGAACCATTTCGCCTGCGATCTGTCGCGCGCGGACGAATTGAACCGCGCGGCGGAGCAGGTGATCGCGCTGGTCGGTCGCGTGCGACCCAAGGGGCAGGTGCTCCTGATTAACAATAGTGGACAGGGCACTTTCGGCGAATTCCCCAGCCCGTCCGTGCAGCGGCAAGTTGAATTGGTTGATCTTAATGTCAGGGCGGTGGTGCACCTGACGGGCCTGCTTCTGCCGCTCCTGCACGAGCGGGGCGGAGCGGTGCTCAATGTCGCTTCCACGCTCGCGTACCAGCCGGCGCCCTACGCCGCCACGTACGCCGCGGCGAAGGCGTTTGTACTGCATTGGACCATCGCGCTGAACGAAGAACTGCGCGGGAGTGGCATCCGCGCACTGGTGGTTTCGCCCGGCACGACGCGGACGGATTTTTTTACGGCGGCCGGACTGCGCGGCGGTGGACGGGGGGGGCTCGCCATGACCCCGGACGAGGTCGCAGTCCGCGCGCTGGCCGCGTTTGCCGCGGGGCGTGGCCAGGTGGTTCCAGGCTGGTCAAACGCCCTGTATGCTTGGCTGGGGGCCCGCCTCCCAAAACCGCTGGCTGCGCGTTTAGCCGCGCGTTTTCTGCGGGACCGGCGTTCGGAGGCGTCACCCCGTGGGTGAGCTAACGCATCCAGAGCCCGCGGCGGCAGCGGTGCCGGACGACGATTTTTCGCAGCGGGCTTGTGCCTGGCCGCGGCGCGCGCGCGTGCCGGGGCCGGTGCGGATGATTGATCCGGCGGAAGTTCCAGGTTGGATCATCTACGAGGATCCGCGCCTCCTCGTGGTGAACAAACCAGGTGATGTGGTATGCCATCCCTCGAAGGCGGGTCCCTGGTCGAGTCTCGTGGGCGCGCTCCGGGAATACACCGGGTTGCCGACGGTTCATCTCGTTTTCCGGCTCGACCGCGAAACGAGCGGCATCGTCGTGCTCGCCAAGGACGCCAAGATGGCGAGCCGGCTCCAGGTTGCGATGCAGGAGCGAAAGATCGGCAAAACTTATCTCGCCGTGATGACCGGTGAACTGCCTAACCCCGTGACCGTGGACCGGCCGTTGGGGGACGATCTGGCCAGTCCGGTTTTCATGAAATCGGCGGTCGTCCCCGAGGGCGAGGGTCGGGCTTCGGTCAGCCACTTTACGCCTTTGGTCGCCGGCGGCGGAGTCACGTTGGTGCGGGTCGTGACGGAGACCGGGCGCAAGCATCAGATCCGCGCGCATGCCGAATGGCTCGGGCATTCGCTTATCGGCGACAAGATCTACGGCCCCGACTCCCGCCTTTACCTCGACTTCATCGATCACGGTTGGACGCCGGCGCTCGCGGAGCGCCTGCACCTGCCGCGGCAGGCCTTGCATTGTGCCGCGATCGACCTCCGGCCTGCGGGGTTGGCGTTTACCTTCGTGGCGCCGCTGCCGCCGGATTTGCGGACGTTCCTGGTCGGCCGAGGGCTGACGGTGGCGCCTGACCTGTGAGGCCGAGGCCGGGGCTTGCCGCGCCTGGACCAGTCGGTTTGCTGGCGGCGATGAATGATCTCTTGGCGGATGCGGCCGTACGGGCCCAACGGTATCTGGATGGCTTGGACGCAAGGAGTGTGGCCCCGACGGATGCGGCGGTGGCGGCCCTGCGGGCCTTTGACGAACCGTTGCCCGAAACGCCGGGTGATCCCGCGGAGGTCCTGCGCCTCCTTGACGAGGTCGGTTCGCCGGCGACGACAGCCATGGCTGGCCGCCGCTTCTTTGGTTTTGTCATCGGTGGTTCCCTGCCGGTGGCGCTGGCGGCCAATTGGCTGACGAGCGCTTG
>CAIJFT010000304.1 GCA_903820035.1 uncultured Opitutia bacterium | reverse complement strand
TGCATCTGCAGGACCGTGGCCGAAACCGTATGACCCATCGGGATGATCACGATGTCGTTAAGATTCCATTTTTTGTAGGGGTGCAGGATCCCGCTGACCTCACCGCCGACCGGGAAACCCAGCTTGGCCCCGAAGCCGAAGGCGCGGGCGTACTTGTCCAAGCGCTCCTCGCCCAAAGCCAATCCGAGCTGCGCCGCGCCGCGGTTGCTGGAGTGGCTGATGATCTCAGACACGGTAAGCACGCCCATCTTATGGTCTTCCCCGGGCAACTTGTAGTTGCGGGCGCCGCGCGTGATCCGCTCCTGCGAGCAGTCAAAGGTCGAGGCCGGCGTGACCAACCGCTCCTCGAGCGCGCCGGAGGCGGCCACGATCTTGAATACCGAACCCGGCTCGTAGATGTCGGCCACCGCCGTATTTTTCATCCGCGCCATCTCCTCCTTCGGCACCTTGTTATAGTCGTTGGGGTTGAAGGTCGGGTAGTTGCCCATCCCGAGGATGAACCCGGTGCGCGGGTCGCTCACAATGATCGATGCCTTCAGCGGCTGAAACTTGTCCGCGATGAAAGCCAGTTCCTGCTCCACGATATCCTGCACGATCAGATCAATCGAGAGCAACACGCTGAAACCGTGCGAAGGCGGCACCTGGCGGGTCAAAAACTGCGGCAGCTCGCCGCCGCGGCCGTCGCGTTCGCCGACCCGCCAACCCTGCTGGCCACGGAGAAAGAAATCCAGGTTGGCCTCGATGCCGGCGGCGGCCTCCTGCTGCTTGTTCACGTAGCCGAGAATGTGCGCGGCGAGCTGGTTGTTCGGATAGGCGCGGTGATAAACGCGGTCGCCGTAGACCCCCTTGATCCCCAGCTTTTGCACCTCGAGGTAAAGCAACTCCGTCACATCCTCGCGTAATTTCGTCCAGCGGATCGCCCGCCGGCCCTTTTCATCGGGAGTCGGATCCAGGTCGGAATCATCCTCGTCTTCGCCGGCCGCCGGCTCCGCCGCCGCTTCGTCGGTCGCAAATTTAATCTGCACCACCGCTGTCCCGGCCTTCACCGCCCCACCCTTGCCCGAGGCGCCAGGCTCGCGGTACTTCGTGCGGAAGATCCGGCCGAGTTCGGCTTCCGGCAGGCCGATCAGAGCCGCCAACTGCGGCCACTTTTTTTCATCCTGCGGCCGCAACGCTTGTGGATCCACGCCAAGGATGAGCTTGGAACTGCTGGTCGCGAGGATCGCGCCCCGGGCATCGCGAATGTCCCCCCGCCGCGCCTTTTCGGGAATCAGCTGCGAGCGGGCCTTGGTGATGGTCTTGAGCAGCGAATCCCGGTCGACGACATGCAGCCAGACGAGACGCATCGCCAGCCCGCCGAAACAGACGAAGAGTCCGGTCGACAGGAGGATGATACGGGAGCTCGAGGCGAAGCCCTTCGACATCGGCGTCAGCGCTGGGCGAGTTTAAACGACACGAACGGCGTCCGCGCCCGGTCGGTGTTGGAGAGTTCGCGGTTGGCTCGTTCGACCAGCCGGTCGGTGACATTTTCCGCCACGTGGACGACCGTCACCTCGTTCATCGGCACCAGGCCGAGGCGCATCCCCACGTTGCGGGTACGCAGGATTTCCGGCCGCTGCTCGCCCTGGATGAGGGTCGTCATCTCATCACAGCGGCGCTCGACCTCCGCGATGCGCGCCGCGAGGTCGCGGTTGGCCTTTGCTGTAAGTGAATTCTGGTGACGCACCCAGACGGTGCCGAGGCCGATGGACCCGCCGAACGTCATGGTAACCAGCACGCACACGAGCAGCTGGTTTACGAAGGCTTGGGAGTTCTTTTGCATCGGCGAAAGGGAGTGCAGGGATCGACGGCCGGCTCAAAGCCGGCGCAGGGCGCGTAATTTGGCCGAGCGACTGCGGGGATTGGCGGCGATCTCGTCGTCCGCCGGCGTGAGCGGCTTGCGGGTGAGCGGCGCCGCGAATGCCACCCGGAAATCCTGCGGGCGGTGGTCGTCGGCACTCTCGGGCTGGCCGCACATGCGACGGACAAACTGTTTTACCGGCCGGTCCTCGAGCGAGTGGAAGCTGATCACGGCGAGGACGCCCCCGGACACCAGCCGATCAAACGCCGCCGGCAGGGCGCGCTCGATCGCGCCGATCTCGTCATTGACGGCGATCCGGATACCCTGAAAAGCCCGCGTCGCCGGATGGATCCGGGACGTGTGGCGATCCCGGGCCGGGATCGCCTCCGCGATCACCGCGGAGAGTGAGGTGGTGCGCGCCAGGGCCCCGCCGCCGCGTGCGGCCACGATGGCGCGCACCACGCGGCGCCAGTGTTGTTCTTCGCCGAAATCGCGCACCGCCCGCACCAGCATGTCCTCCGTTGCGGTCTCCAGCCAGAGGCCCGCCGGCACGCCGCGACGCGGGTCCATGCGCATGTCCGCAGGGGCATCGTGACGGAAAGAAAAGCCGCGCTCCGTCTCGTCGAGTTGGAAAGACGATACCCCGAGATCGAACAGGATGCCGTCGAACGCCCGCTCGGGGATGTCCGCCAGCCGGCCGAAGTCGGTATCGATCAGCGTCAGGCGGCCGGCGAACTCCGCCTGCAGTGCCCCGGCCCGCGCGACCGCGGCGGGGTCGCGGTCCAGCGCCACGACCGTCGTGCCGGCCGCGGCCTCGAGCAGCGCGCGGGTGTGACCGCCGCCACCGAAGGTGCAGTCCAGGTAGCGCCCGCCGGGCCGTGGCGCCAGCAACGTCAGGACCTCGCGCAGCATCACCGGCTGGTGTCCAGGGGTCATGACGACGGGGGGAAATTCATCGCGCGCGGCAAACATGGCGGGAGCGCACGGCCGCGCTGTCTTTTTTTTTGGATACCTGACGCAGCACCAGCCCGTCGCGGACCCGGGTGGTTACCGCCGTCCGGGCCGGAAACGCCAGCCCACCCTCGTCGGCCACGATCCACGCCGGAAACGGGCGCCGGACGGCGGGGGTCGCAATCACGGCGGCGCGGCGCAGGACGGCGCTGGTGGCACGGGCTTTCACTTTGACGGGACGGCGCATGAATGGCGGTCAGATGCCCGCGCCGAAACGGCGGGAATAACGGTTGGCGGTGGTGCCCATGGCGGCGGATGCGCTTAAATGTCCAGACGGCGCATGAGGTCGCCGAAGTTGTCGCCGGCGGTCCGCGCCTCCTCCTGCTGCCAGCGGGCCGGATTGTAGATGTTGAACTTCGTCAGCGAGCCGACGAGCACCGCGTCTTTTTCGATGCCCGCGTGCTTTAGCAACTCGGCCGTGAGGCCGGCGCGGCCGGACTTGTCGAAGGAAAAACTTTGCGTCTGGGAGAAGAACCGCGCCGCAAACGCCTGGGCCGACGCGTCGCTGAGCTTCATCGCCGAAAACTTATCGTGCAGCTTCTCCACCTCGGACGGCGGCAGCACCGCGATGTAACCATCCGGATGCGGGGTCGCGAGAAACGTGTCTTCCGCTGCGTGCGCAGCCCGCCAACCCGACGGGATCGTGAGTCGACCCTTGTCGTCCAACGTGTGCCGAAAAAGGCCCGTATAGATCGATTTGCCTGACTGTGCCATGGGGAGAGGGACGCGAAGCGCCCCAAAACGCTGCATTTCAACCCATTTTAACCCCCAATCGTCAAGACTAGACCCCCGAAATCCCCCAAAACTTACTCACATATTCACACCCCCCGACCGCTCAGTCAGAAGGCAGGCGTCAGAAATGATCGGGTCTTCTGCGCCCGGCTCAGGGCTTGTGCACGAGTCCGTCGATTTCGGACCCGACGACGCTCTCCACCCCCACCCTGACTTCGGCGCATTCGGCCCGATTCTCGCGACCACCCCCGCAATCCCGGCCAAATGCGCGACCGACTTAGGGAGACTAAAACATCCATCCTCCGCGCCCGCCAGAGTAGCCCAATCCCGCCAAGTCCGGACTAGGAGCGGCCGGCCCCGCAACGCTGAACTGCGCCGGGTGGCCATCACCGACTACAGACAAAACTCCTGAAACATGGCAGCGTCGGGACCGGATCATGAAATCACTTACCCCTCTCATACTCCTTTCGCTCACGGTGACCCTGTTCGCGGCGGAGACCCCGCGTCGCGAAAAACCGAACATTCTCTGGCTCGTCGCCGAGGATATGTCACCGCACTTCGGGTGTTACGGCGAAAAGGTAATCCAGACGCCCAACGTTGATCGGCTGGCCCGGGAGGGAACGCTGTTCGAGCGGGCTTTTACCACCGGGCCGATCTGCTCCCCGGCCCGTTCCGCGCTCATCACCGGTATGTATCAGACGAGTATCGGCGCGCAGAATCACCGCAGCGGCGTCGGCCGGGAGAAAATCCACCTCGCGCCCGGAGTCGAGTTGGTGCCCCGGCTCTTCCAGGCCGCGGGCTACTACACCGCCAACGGCGGTTACTATCCGGCTCAACGCAAAGGAAAGACGGACTATAATTTTGAATTTGATCCCCACGTTTACGACGGCACGGACTGGTCGGGCCGTAAGCCCGGACAAGCCTTCTTCGCCCAGATTCAATTGCTCGGCGGCAAAACCCGCGACCTGCCCGCGGAGCTTGCCAAGGCGCGGCAACAACTCGGTGACTCCACGCCGACGGAGAAACTGCCGCTCCCGCCCTACTACCCCCGGACGCCGGGCGTGCTCGAAGACTGGGCGGCCACGCTCGACGCCGTGCGTATCACCGACCGGCAGATCGGCGAGATCCTGGCCCGGTTGGAAAAGGAGGGCATCCTCGAGCAGACGATCGTCTGCTTTATCTCCGATCACGGGGTGAGCCACGCCCGCGGCAAACAATTCCTCTACGACGAAGGCACGCACATTCCCTTTGTCATGCGCGGCCCGGGTCTCGCGCCGGGCCAGCGGCGCAAAGACTTGATCGAGCAAATCGATCTCGCCGCGATGTCGCTGGCGCTCGCCGGTATTCCCCGGCCCGCGCTGATGCAAGCGCGCAACGCCTTGGCCTCGGACTACCGGCCGAGGGAAGCGGTCTTTTCCGCGCGCGACCGGGCAGACGAAACCGTCGATCATATCCGGAGCGTGCGTACGGAGCGCTTCAAATACATCCGCAACTTTCTACCGCTTCGCCCCCACCTGCAGCCCAACGCCTACAAGGATCACAAGCCAGGCGTGATCGCCGTGCGCGCCGCGGAAGCGGCCGGCCAACTCGACGACGTGCAGCGACTGCTGTTTGCGCCGACCCGGGCGCCGGAGGAGCTCTACGAGCTGGCGGCGGACCCTTGGGAAATCCGCAATCTCGCCGCCGATCCCGCCCACGCCGCGACGCTGCGGCAACTGCGCTCGCGCTTGGATCGCTGGATGGAACAGACCGACGACCACGGGCGCACGCCCGAGTCGGAATCCAGCTACGACAGCGACATGGCCGTCTACGTCGGGCGCAAGGCCAACCCCGAATTGCAGAAGAACATCGCATTGATGAAACAGTGGGCGCGGGAAGGAAAATAACGCGGGCGGGCGGCGGGACTGCCGCAGCAGCGGGCGCCCCGCCCCGCCACTTGCGAAAGCGGAATCTTGCGCCGGACAAGAACGCCGCTGACAGTAACAGTGTGGTACCTACACCCGACGACTTAACCCCGGACCGCCGGCGGCTGGAGACCGACTTGTTCAAGACGGTGAAGGAGCTGCGCGACGTGAAGGCGGCGCTGGACGAACACTCCATCGTCGCCATCACCGACGCCGCGGGCCGGATCACGCACGTGAACGACAAGTTCTGCGCGATCTCCCAGTATAGCCGGGACGAACTCCTCGGGCGGGACCACCGCATCATCAACTCCGGCCACCACCCCCGGGCGTTCTTCCAAAACCTCTGGGCGACGATCACCGCGGGGCAGGTGTGGCACGGCGAGATCCGGAACCGGGCCAAGGACGGGACCTGCTACTGGGTCGAAACGACCATCTATCCCTTCCTCGACGAGGCCGGCGCGCCGCTGCAGTTCATCGCGATCCGCACCGACATCACGAAACGCAAAGCCAACGAGGAAGAATTGCAGCAGGTGGCCGCGGAGTTGGCGGAGAAAAACAAGGAGCTCGAGGCGATCGTGTACACGGTGTCACACGATCTGCGTTCGCCGCTGGTAAACGTCCAGGGCTTCGGCAAGCAACTTAACCGCGCCTGCGACGCGATCCGGACGGCGATCGCCGCAGCGGGCCCCGGACCGGTGCCGGCGGAGCCCTTGCGCCAGCCGGTGGACGTGGCGATTCCCCAGGCGTTGCGCTTTATCAATGCGGGCGTGCACAAGATGGAGGCCCTGCTGGCCGGGCTGCTGCGTTATTCGCGGCTTGGGCGCGTCGCCCTGTCGGTCCGCCCGCTGAACGTCGGGGGTCTGATGGAGGATTTGGTCGCGGCCACCCGTTTCCAACTCGACCAAGCCAGGGCGGAGGTCGACATTGGCCCGCTGCCCACCTGCCAGGCCGACCACGTGCAGACCGGACAGGTCTTCGCCAACCTGCTCGACAACGCCCTCAAGTACCGGGATCCGGCGCGGTTGTTGCGCGTGACAATCCGCGGCGAAGTGAAGGGCGATCAGGCGGTGTACACGGTGCAAGACAACGGGGTCGGCATCTCCGCCGAGCACCAGAGCAAGATTTTTGAAATTTTCCACCGGTTGAATCCCGATGACACGCCCGGCGAGGGCCTCGGACTCACCATCGCGCAGCGCGTACTCGAGCGACAGCGCGGGAAAATTTGGGTTGAGAGCCGGCGAGGCGAAGGCTCGACTTTTTTTGTTTCACTTCCCGCTTTGGAGACCCGCAGCTGACGCCATGACCAACGCCATCCCCCCCACCATTCTCATCGTCGACGACGACGAAGGCCACGCCATCCTGATCCGTGAAAACCTTGAGGCGGCCGGGCTGCCCAACACCATCCGGCATTTTCGCGACGGCCAGGCCATCCTGGACTTCTTCGCGCAGGAACCGCTCCGCGGGTCCCAATCTTTCCTGATTCTCCTTGATATCCGAATGCCCAAGGTGGACGGCATCGAAGTGTTGCGGCGGCTGAAGTCCGACGCCGAGCTGGGACGGCTCCCGGTCATCATGCTGACGACCACCGACGACTCGCGCGAAGTCGAGCGGTGCTACGAACTGGGCTGCAATGTCTATATTCAGAAGCCCGTCGACTACGACCGCTTCGCCGAGGCGATCCGCCGGCTCGGGCTGTTTGTGCCGTTGCTGCTGGTGCCAGCGGTGAGCGCGCGGTGACGTCTCCCCGCGTGGCCGCCGAGTCCCCCGCCCCGCGCCTGCTCGTCGTCGACGACGACGAAGGCATGCTCGTGCTGATGGCGGAAACGCTGCGGGCGGAAAATTTCGAAGTGGCCACGGCCGAATCGGCGAAGGCCGCCCGCGCGTGGCTTGGCCGCCAGACGCCGGACTTGATGATCCTCGACCTGAAGCTGCGCGACGGCAGCGGCCCGGGGTTGGTGGAAGGTCTGCAACAGGACCGAGCGCCTGTGCCCTTCGTGGTCGTAACCGGCCAGGGCGACGAGAAGGTCGCGGTCCAGATCATGAAGCAGGGCGCGCTCGACTATGTGATGAAGGACTCCGCCCTCCTCGACCTGCTGCCAACCATCGTGCGCCGCGCGCTCGCGGCGGTCGGCCAGGGCCGGGCTTTGGTCGCAGCCCAGACCGAACACAAGCGACTGGAGCGGGAAATCCTCGAGGTTGGGGAACGCGAGCGGCACAGCATCGGCGCCGACCTCCACGATGGCCTCGGCCAGCAGCTGACGGCGTTGGAATTTCTTTGCGCCAGTCTGAAGGGCGACGCGGCCGGTCACCCGCAGTTCGCGAAGCAGCTCGACCTGATGGGCCAAATGTTGCGCGAGGCGATCACGCAGACCCGGTTCCTCGCGCGCGGCCTCGTACCCGTGGGCAGCGACCACGAAGCGCTTCAAATCGGACTCACGGAACTGGTCGACCGCGTGAACACCCTTGGCCGGGTGCACTGCAAATTCGAATGCAAGGAGCCGGTCGCAGTCGCGGATACCTTCGTTGCCGGCCACCTCTACCGCATTGTGCAGGAGGCGGTGAACAACGCGGTCAAACACTCGCGGGCCAAAACCGTAACGGTACGACTCGCCACCTCGGACACCGAGCTTCGGCTGGAGATCAGCGACGACGGGGCCGGTCTGCCCAAAAACCCGGTGAAAAAGGCCGGGCTCGGCCTGGGTGTAATGCAGCACCGGGCCAGCGTCATCGGCGCCCGCCTGACGATCGATTCGAAACGGGGTGAGGGCGTCGCGATCACGTGCCGCCTGCCCCTGAAACCATGAAGATCAGCCCGAGCAGCGCCCCCGCCCCTGCCCTTCCGGCCAAACGCGGCATTCTGGTGGTCGACGATCATCCCTTCATGCGCGCCGGCTTGGCGCAGCTCATCGAACGCCAAGCGGACCTGCGGGTCTGCGGCGAGGCGGGCAACCCCGCCGAGGCGTTGCAAGAACTCCGCAAAAGCCGCCCGGACCTGGTCCTCACCGATCTCACGATGCCCGGCCGCAGCGGACTTGAATTCATCAAGGACCTCCGGGCGATGTCGCCGGAACTCACGATCCTCGTGATCTCAATGCACGACGAGGTCGTGTATGCGGAGCGGGCGCTGCGGGCCGGAGCGCGCGGTTACATTATGAAGGAGGCCGGCGGCGAAAATCTGCTGACGGCGATCCGGCAGGTCCTCCGCGGCGAAGTGTACGTGAGTCCGCGGATGTCGGCGCGGATCCTGGAAGGCATTTCGACGGTGCGACCGCGCGGTTCGAAGTCGCCGATCGAGAAACTCACGGACCGGGAGTTCGAGGTTTTTCAGCTCATCGGCCACGGCAAGAGCACGCGCGACATCGCGGAGCAACTGCACCTCAGCCCGAAGACGGTCGACGTGCACCGGAGCAATATCAAGGCGAAGCTTGAGCTGGGCGACGTGACCGCGCTGATCCGGCACGCCGTCCGGTGGGTCGAGACGCAGCAGCAGGGATAAGCGACCTCTGCCCGCGTGGCCCGGCGCGTGAGCACGGCCCCCCCTATCGCCACAGTGCCGCCCCGCGCTTTCACGCCGAGCGACGCTCCGGCGCTAGCCCAAGGCGCTGGGCGAAACCCCGCGGGACCACGGGCCCGCAAACGCTTTTCCGCAAAGGTTGCGCAGCGTTGGCCAACACGTGCATAGGCAGCAGAGCGGGTTCTAGGCATAATTAGCACCATGCAAGAACTTCTGGTCAGCGCGTTGCGCGCCCAGCGCCCGCAAGTCCGCGCGCATTGGGAAGCCCTGCTGCGCGTTGAGCCGGTCGGTTCGCCGTTGGGACACCCCGATGCCTTGGTTCACCTCATTGACTGGACGCTCGATGAGATTTTTACCGCCTTGGCCAATCCGCTGGCCCGCCACCGCGCCGGCCACAACCGCCTGAACCCCGAAGAGCAGCCGCAGTGCCCGTGCGGGCGCAACCCTCTCCTCGCCTACTTCGCCGCCTGCGAGCAATCGCTGCACGAAGCGCTGATCCTGGCCCAAGCCGCGACCGCCAATCTTGATCCGTTGGAACGCGACGCCTCGTTCCGCGAATTGAATATGGTGCTGCAGCAAATCTCCCGGCGCGAGATCGAGGCCTTCTGCGGCGTCTGCCAGTTTCGTGAAAAGGGCGACGGCCACGCCACCGTCATGCAGGGCAGCGTAACCGAGGCCGGCGACGACCACGTCGACCGTTTGCCCTGAAGCCCGCGACAAAACCGAAGGCGAACGCCAGCGCTACGGGGTGAAGCCCGCTTCCCCGTCGGGCTTTTTCGTAACGTGCTATTTTGCTGAACAGCCCACGTAGCCGGAGTCTCCGCCTGGGATGGGTCGATCAATCCTCAGCTATCAACGGCCTAAGCTCTGGTCAGGCTTCGCCCAACAACTGACCGAATCGGGCCTGCAGGGCGGACTCGTTCAAGATCCGCAGCGTATTGCCCGTCACCTCAAGCAACCGTTCCCCCTTCAGGCGGGCAAACGTCCGCGACAAGGTTTCGCTGCTCGTACCCAACTCGGCCGCGAGCACGCGCTTGGTGCCGGCGAGCCGGATCACGCCATGCGGGGCGTTACGACCGTGCTTGATCAGCCAGTTCAGCAACCGCGTTTCCACATCCTTCAGCGTGAGATCATCCAACATGCCGACGACCACCCGCAGATGCTGGCTCATCGAGCCGAGCATCCGGAGCGCCAGATCCGGCCGGCGGCCGATGAGTTCGAGGATCGGCCCCTTCGGAATAAGTAGCACCGTGCTGGGCTCGACCGCCCGCGCATTGGCAGGATAACCCGTCGTCGAGGCCAGCGACGCCTCCGCCAGGGATTCCCCACCCCGAAACACATGGATCACCTGCTCCTTGCCCGACGCATTCACCCGGTGAACGTTGATCGCACCGCTCTGCACGAGGTAGCAGCCGCGGGAAGGCTCGGCCTCGTGAAAAAGATACTCGCCCTTCGCCAGTTTCAACGCCTGCGAGAAACCGGCGATGATCTGCAAGTCCTCCAGCGGAAGCCCGCCAAAGAGCTGGCAGCAGCGCAGGGTGCCGACGAGTCCGGTCAGCTTCAGTTCAGCAGCACGGGATAACAATGGCATCGCGGGGTGGCGGCGGAAGGCACAAGGGCCGCAGTCCGCGCCATGCGGGAGACAAGGTCAATCCCGCCAAAAATTTACCGCCCACCCGCCGTCAGTCCGGCGTTCCATCGAAGAAGCGAAACCCTCACTCTTCAGCACCTCGATCAGCGGCGCGGGAAGAAAAGGGGCAATCACCGTCAGACCGTGTCCGGGCAGCAGCATATCCACCCGCGCGCGGATCACGCCGAAAGGCTCCTCTCCCCGCGCCAGGTAGGGACGCACGTCAAAGATTTTGAACTTGGTCGGAATCATCGCAGGCGGGTCAGTAGGCGTAATCAACCATCAGCCACACCTTGCGGACGTTGGGGAAAGCCACCACATCACGACGATAGTCCGCCCACTTGGCGGTTGCCGATATCCATTTGCCAAACTTCCGCGTCAGCTGGGAATCCCATTCGGTGCCGACCTGCTCCCCGCCCCGCGCGTAGGCAAACCGATGATAGAAGACGGTCAGTCCGCAGGCCGCCGGCAGATTGGCCGTCGCCTTCAAGTATGAATCGCGCAGGCCGGCCGCGGGGGTGGCGAGAAACAGATCCGCCCAGCCGTTGAGCGCGTGCAACGTCGCCAGGGGTGTCTTAAATCCGACGTTGTGGTCACTGCCGAGCACTTCGTGACCCAACGACAAGGTGCCGGGAGCAACACCGACTCCGGCCTCCGCGATTCCATAGCTTGTGCGGTAGCTGAGCGGGCTGGAGCCGTAATCACTCTGGCGCGCCGCTTCAATTCGATAGAGCAACGTGGTGTCCCGGTCCAACGGCGTGGCCCCGGTAAAACTCAGCCCATACGACGCGCAGGAAGTGGCCGCGGCATTATGGAAATCGAGCAGATAGGCGTAGCCGGTGAGGATCCCGGCGGGGAGCCCCGCGTACGAGGCGTTGAAGACATGCGAATCAGACTGCCACTTGCCCTGCGCATGCCGCTCGCTGAAGACCCGGTTTACCTGCTGCAGGAATCCATAGGTCAACGTCGTCTTCGACAGGGATTTGTCCTGCACCACCGCGGCATCGAAGGTCTGTTGATTCTGCCGCCAACCGACATCGCCGATAAAGCGGGCGTTATCCAACACCAGCCGCTGCCGTCCGATCGTCACGTTCGTCGCGCCGGTCGCATAGGCGACGTACACTTGGTTAATCTCGGAGGTCTCGGGGTCGCCGACCACCGCACGGCGCGCCGCGGCCGGATTCAGCCCGGCCTGGCTATAACTGTCGCCGTCATACGCGGCCACATTCTCCGCCTCGAGCATTCCCTTCCAACCGTGCAGCGGGGCGGTAGTGAAGCCGAGCCGCGTCCGTAACGTGTGGGCATTTGCATCGAGCAAGCTCGTCTGGGCGACGCCTTCGTAACGCAGGCGGACGTTGAGCGAGACCTTGCCTTGGTCGAAGGCGTCGGCGAGCGACGAGACATCCGCCGCGGCGGAGGAAAGACAAACCCCGAGGAGCAGAGAGGTGAAACGTTTCATGGTTTGGGCGTGAATAAGGAATGGGAGCAGCACCCGCGGCGGAGGCGTCGGCACCACGGACCACCGTGGTGCGATTCCTCGCGCCGCCGAGTTACTTTATGACCGCGGCGACCACCTTGGCGGCCTCGGAGACATCGCCCATCAACCCCGCATGCTGGTGCGCGATCTCGCCCTCGGCGTTAAGGACGGTGAAGACGTTGGAGTGGGAGAATTGCCCGCGGGCGTCCTGCTTGTATTTAACCCCGAGCAGCATCGCGAGGTCCTGGACCGGAACAGCCTCCCCCCGGAGCAGGGTCCACCCGGCGTCGAGCCCCTGACGCGCCCGAAAGGCCGCCAGCGCAGCCGGGGTATCGCGCGCCACGTCGAAGCTGACGAGCACCACCTGCACCTGGCTGCGAAGGGACTCGGGCAACGTTTTCCGCAGGCGTTGAATGTCGCTCACGAGTACCGGACAGGCATACTCGCAGCTGGCGAAAAACAGGGCGAGGATCACCGGACGACCGCGCAGCGAGCCGAGCGTGACCGTCCGGCCCGCGTCGTCGGTCCACTTCGCATCAAGCAGATAGAGCGACTGCCCCGTAAACGGCGTGGCGGATTTCAGCTCCTCGCAACACGCGGCGGCAGTGGCAGCCGTGGCCGGCTTGGGCCCGGCACAGCACGCGGGTTTAGACTCCGGCGCAGGGCAGCAGGGTGGCGTCGCCGGAGCGACGGCCTGCGCGGATGCGGCCGCTAGGAATGAAAAGATCAAAATTCCGGTGGTGGTTTTCATGGCGTTTGGGCGCAGCGGAAGCCGAGGTTCGGCACGGTATAGTTGGCGCGTACGGAGCTGCGAAAGCCGGCGCGAATAAACGCGGGAAAGTCGGAAGGGTCACGGGCGCCCGCGGCGCCCGCCCCACAAAACAGAGTGCGCTCCAGCCCCGAGTCGGCGCGGGACTCACCCGTCACCATCGAGGTATTGAAGTCGTCGACCCACTCCCAGACCAGCGACAACAGATCGCGGGCCCCGAAGGCGTTGGCGCGCCCCGACCCCGCGACCGGCAACGGCTCCGGGTTCGGCCGGGTGAGCCACGCGAGGACCGTCGACTGGAAACCGGGTTCGCTGGCACCGTCCGCCTGCGTAAAACCGGCGGCCGCGGCGCGCTCCCACTCCGCCGTGGTCGGCAGACGCTTACCCGCGGCTTGGGCAAAGGCCCGTACCGCGAACCAGGATACGCGCACCACCGGCGCATCCGCCGGCGCCCGCGGCCCGGGCTCCAGCTCTCCGGCCCAGTCACCGAGGTAGCCCGGGTCGGCGAACAACCGGCTAACCCGGGAACGCCGCCACTGCGGGTGCGCGCGGACAAAGGCGAGGAATTCGGCGTTCGTGACCGGCCGGACGTCGAGCCGGAATGCGGCCACCGCGACCCGCTCCGGCTCGTCCTTGCTGCGGATCAGCGGCCGGTACTCCCCGGCGGGGATCAACACCATGCCGTCGCCGCCGCGGTCTTCCGCCCACCCCGCCGCCGCCAGTGCGCAACCGGCCGCCGCTCCGATCCCGCGGAGCCAGCAGCGGACCAGGGCGGTGGCGGTGGTCGGGCGCATGGGATTACTTGTTCTGGGCCCGCACCCGCTTCACGTCGTTCACGTTCACGGTGCCGAAATCATTCCCCCACGTATTCATCACGAACGTGAGGACATCGGCGACCTGATCGTCGGAGAACTCCTGCGGCGGCATCATATTGTTAAATAATTTCCCGTTCACCGTGACCGGGCCGCTGAGCCCCTTGGTGACGATCTTGATCGCCCGGTCCTTGTCGGCTTTCAGGAAATCCGAACCAGCGAGCGGAGGAAACACCGCCGGGAGGCCTTCGCCGTTGGCCATGTGACAGGCGAAACACGAGGTGAGGAAGACCTTCTTGCCGCGCTCCACTTGGATCTCCTTCGTGATGCTCGCAATCTGCGGATTGGACGCCATGGCCTTTTCCTTCTGCAGCATGAGTTCCGACTCGCGCTTGCTGGCCGCAAAGCCCGCATCCGAAGCTTGGCCGATGTAGACCTCGTCGACCTCTTTACCGGAGTAGATCAACTGGCTGTCGGGCCCGGTGACTTTCAGCATGCCAAGCGCGCCCTTGTTGAAGGCCCGCGACAGCGAGTGGTCGACGAGGATAAACGTGCCGGGCACGTCCACCTTGAACTCGACCGCGGTGGATCCGCCCGCCGGCACCATGGTGGTCTGCACGTGGTGTTGCGCGACCGTACCGCCCTCGACATAGACCGTGTCGAAGATTTCGCCGATGATGTGAAACGACGACGTCACGTTCGGTCCGCCCACGCCGAAGTAGATGCGGATCGTCTCCCCCACCTTCGCCTGGAGCGCCTTGTCGCCGACCAGCGAACCGACGGAGCCGTTGAAGACGACATACGGGGGCCGCTCGTCCTCGGCCTTCATGGGATCGAAATTTTGCAGGCCCTGCTCGCCGTGGCGGCCGCCCGTGTAGACTTCACCCTGCATGACGTAGAACTCGCGGTCGACCTTCGGGAGACCGTCCTTGGGATCGACGAGGATCATACCGTACATGCCGTTGGCGATGTGCATCGGCACCGGCGCGGTTGCGCAGTGGTAGATATAGAGTCCCGGGTTCAGCGCGGTGAAGGAAAAGCGCGACGAATGACCGGGCGCGGTAAACGATGAAGCGGCGCCGCCACCCGGCCCCGTCACGGCATGCAGATCGATGTTATGCGGAACCTTCGAGGTCGGGTGGTTGTTCAGGTGAAACTCGACGAAGTCCCCCTCGCGCACGCGGATGAAGGACCCGGGCACGTTTCCGCCGTAGGTCCAGAACGTATACTCCACGCCGTCCGCCAGCCTTTTCACCACTTCCCGGACCTCCAGGTTAACAATGACCTTGGCCACGTGCCGGCGGGTGATCGGCGGCGGGACGTTCGGCGCCTCGGTCAGGACAGCGACCTCAACGGGCAGATCGGCGGCGAGCGGGCGGCCGTTGGACTTGGCGAGCAAGGGACCTTCCGCGGCGAGGACGCCGGCAGCTCCGCCGGAAACGAGCAGGGCCAGCGCAACAATGCGGGAACGGACGGCGGGGTATTTTTGCATAAGAGGTGTGAAGTGTTTTTTGACCGGCGTCATCTTCGCACACTGCGGGGCAGGCGGCTTTGACGCGGGTCAAGGACTTGCCGCTTTCTCCGGCGACGGTTAGCCGCGGGAAAAAAACCGGCGCGACGGGGTTTATCGGCGCCCGGTCGCCGAGGCCGGGGCGCTTCGGGGCGGCTCCCACTCAGCGCCGCAGCGCGAATCCCACCGTGAGCGCAAACGCGAGCCCGAGTCCGGCTTCGATCATGCCCAGGGTACGGGCTCGCAGTATCGGACTCGGCCATACCAGGAGTCCGGTCGTACGGATAGCGAGCAAAGCCAGTGCCGCCACGGGAAAAGAGGAGATGATTCCGCATCCCGCCAAGAGGCCGGCCACGAGCACCGCGAGCACCGCCGCCGTGACGGCGGGACCAGCCGAACGCACCCCGGACTTTGCGCCCCGCAGGACCGCACGCACGGTGAGTACTGCGGGCAAGGACCGGCCGCACCCCAGCAGCGCCAAGGCCGCCGCTTCGGCCGCGGAACGCCCGGCGAGGATGCCGAGCGCCGCGGGCACGCAGGCGAAGGCCGCGGCGCCGGCGATTTCCGCCCACGCGGTGCGGCCCGTACCGCGCACATCGTGGAAGATAAAAACGCCCCCGCCGACGGCACTCGGCAAAAGCCAGCCCAAGCAGGCGAGCCCGCCTGTTAAAACCGCGGCGGCGAACGCGAAGAGGCTGAGGCCAGCCAACAGCCCAAAAACGACCCGAGCCGCGGTGCGCCGTTCCGGCGCGGTCTCGACCCACGCCAGCCGCAGGGGTCGCCGCGCAAAAAAAGCCCCGATAACCGCGAGCGAAAGCCAGGCACCGCCGGCGGACGGCGCCGCCACCAGCCCGAGCGCGAGCGGCTCCAAAGCCAACGACCAGCTGCCGTGCTCCTTGGGCCACGCGAGATCAAGCCAGCCGTTACGCAGGTTCACGTGAGCGACGGCAGCAGCAGGCATCCCCCACCCTACCCGAATCGTCGGCGCCACTCCTTGACCTGGCTCAATTTCAACCGTCTGGCCCGGGAAGCCACACCACCGAAATGGAAATGGAGCCCGCGCTCGATTCGTTTTCGCCGCGCCCGACCACGCGCACTCACCCCGGGCAACGCTCGTTTTTAGAGCAGGCCCCCGCTTTCTTTAAATCCTCCGAGGTCGGCCCGGCAACCGGCGCCAGAGCTTTTATCCGGTTCGTGATCTAATTTCAGCTCAGATGATCTCGCAGGCGCCGCCTGCACACGCGACGGTCTGCTTGAGTTCGGTATTGTCGCCCGCCTCGCGCATCTGGGTGTAGTCCACGCGGTGGGGATGCAACGAGTTCCAACGGGCAATATCGGCCTCACCGGAAACCTCCTCGCGCGGGGCCTGCGCGTAGGCCTTGTCGCCGGCGTCCTGCAGCAGGGAGATGCCGGTGAAGAAGCGGCGGTTGCTCCAGATGAATTCGGCGACCTCGTCCCACTCGTCGGGCCGCACCGTGCAGGTATTGGAAACGTTGTGATGCAGGTCGGGTGAACGCGACTGCGAGTCGCCCCCCGGGATCACCCAGCTCTGTTGCACCAGCTTTACCAGTTCAAGGAATTGGATCGCGGTGAGATCCTTGCGTAAAATCGCCCGCTTCGGTGCCTCGACCGGAAACGTGATCACATCGTCGGTGTCCGGATTGTAGACCGAGGGTTCGGACATCTGGGGATTGGTGGCCTTGAAAAAGGTGTAGACGGGCTCCTTGCGGTTGGCCTGGACGCGGCGGAAGTACCGGCGCGAGTGATGCGGATGGATGCCGGACGCGGCGTTGAGGATCAGCGAAGCCGTCCCCTCGGGCTTGGTCGTGGTGAGCTTGGCCGCGGGCCGGATGTCAATGAGCGCGGCGATCGCGCGATTGGTGGCCCGGCACAGCCGCGCGCCCTTCGTCAGGATGTCCTGATCGAACAGGACGTTCGGGTTATCCATGAAACCGCAGATCGAAACCCCGAGGAGCGAGTCATGCTCGTTCAGCAGCCGGGTGACGGGGCCGAGATAGGGCATGTCGGTGTAGGCCGCCTGCAGCGTGCCGATGACGGAGGCCGCGATGCACGCCTTGTAGAAGGTGGTCTCGGTCGTGGCGGCCTGGCCGTTGATCGTGGTGAGATTGCAGTGCTGGAAGCCGGAGAGCCGCACGGTGCCGGGCAGGTCGCCGGTGTAACCGTTTTCATAGAGCCGGCTCACCTCGTCGGAGGAAAGCTCCCAATCCACGACGGGGAGAAGACTGATTTCGGCGCAGGGATTACAGCCGGCCTCGGCGTGATCGCAGAAGTAGAAGCCGGGCTCGCCGAATTCCTTCTGGGCACGGAACAGCTTGCGGAAGGATTCCGCGGAGGTGTCGCGCCGCGAAACCACGGCGGAATTGTTCGAAGCCGAACGCTGGGGATGGGTTTCAAACCACTTGCCCGTCTTCGCGTTCATCATCTCCTCGTCGTCGGGCGAGAACAGACAGATCGTCGCCGAACGTCGGATACCGCCCGCGAGGACCGCCTTGGCGATGAACATGTTGATATCGTAAACCTCGATCGGGCGCAGGGTGCGGCCACCGGCCTGCTCGAGGATTTTCTCGACGTTGACGAGCGCCTTCTTGAGCGGGAGGTGCCCCGGCGCCTTGCCGCCGGAGGTGCGCAGCGCCGCCCCGCGGGGGCGGATGCCGGAAAAGTTAAACTCGATCTTCTTGCCCTGGAGAAAGGATTCAAACAGGCCGTGCAACGCGTTCGACCAGCCCTCGATGGTGTCGGAGACGTCGAAGTGCGACACCGGCAGGTCGGACTCCGCCGCACGCTTCGGCAGTTCCGGCAAGAGGGCGACGTGGTGCTTTTGCACGGAGAAGCCGACGCCGCAGCCGCTCAGCAGCAGGTAAAAATATTCGCGGAAGAACTCGAGCCGGTCGACGTTCGAGAAGCTGCAATTGAACATCCGGCTGTGGTTCTTGAGGATCGCCTCGCCGCCAAACTGCATCGAGCGCATGCTCGGCAGCACCTTCTTCGCGGAAACCTGGGCAAACGCGTCGCGGATAATCCGGTCCAGCGTCACCCCGCCGACGGCGTGGGTCAGCAATTCGGCTTCATCGCCGGCCAGCTCCGTCACGTCCGGCGGGAGCACGGCCGGAATTTCGCGCAGCAATTTCGCGGCAAAAAATTCAAGGTGCATGTCGCGCACCCGATCGACGCCCTCGGTGAAGACCTCGCGGCGGCCGAGTTCCGGCCGGTAACGGGCGTACTTCGCCATCGCGATGTAGTCGGCCATGCCGCTGTCGGCGTAATGCGTCAGCCGCCGTTCGGCCCGCCGCGCGCGATAAAGCATGTAGGAGCGCGCGACCTCCCAGTGACCGCCCGCGGCGATCGCTTTTTCCACGGCATCCTGCACCTGCTCGATCGTGGGGTGCTTGCCGTTGCGGTAGTGCAGCTCGAGCATCTGCGACACCGCAGCGGCGATCTTCATCACTTCGGCAAAATCGCGGCTCTCCAGGCCATAGCACGCCAACATGTCGTCGCGGTAGGGATTGGTCGCGTTGTCGGTCCGGACCTCATGAAACGCGAGCGCGATCGCCCGGGTGACCTTGGTGAGGTCGAACCGGACCTTGTTGCCGTCGCGCTTCAAAACCATGCGGGCCTCCGCGCCAATCGCGCGGTCCAGTAACTGCGCCCCGTGGGCCCGGTGGGCGCGCACGGTGGTCGAAAGGTCGGAGAGCGCCGGGGTTTTGGCGGAGGACGAGAGATTCGAATGCATGAAGCGGACGGTTTTTCAGGGCTAAAGGGCGACGAACAAAAGGCGGATCAGCGCTCAACCGCCGGCGAACGGAGACGCCTCCCCCGACTTCGCCACCACGCCCCGCCGACGGGCGGCGGCGGACGAACGGGGGCGGACGGAGAGACGCATGTTGGGACCAGAAGCCGGCACGATACCGCCGCCGACCGGGACCACCGGCGACAGCCGCACTCGCACCGAACGTTTCGTTGCGACCACTACCGCTGGTGGCTCCCCGACGGTCAATACCCCAGCCGTTGTGGTCATGACTTATTAAGCGCGATCATCGGGCCAATCACGAATCGCGCGCTAAAACCGTCATTTCCCCTCGACACCGTCAACCGGACACGCGCCGGTGCCCCCAAAATACGCGCAGCAAAAAACGCCCGAAACGGGTCACTCAAGTCGAAAGCCGGAGGCATCGAAGGTGATTACGCTAAGGTGTCTCGTCTCGGCCCGGAGGACCCCGGTCCAACGGACGGCGGGCGCGGCGCCGCCCGGCTGAATTTCCACCGCCACCCGATGGTCGCCCGCGGCCCAATCCCGGCGCCACTCCCCGATCGCCGGTCCGTCGTGCGAAACTCCCTTGGCCGCAAACGCGCGCTCCGCGGCGACGCCGTCGATCTCCAGCCGCACCACCACCACCGCCCGCCGCGGCTTGGCGGTGGCCCGGCCTCGCATGTGCACGGGTTTGGCGGCCTCGGTGGCCGCGTCCTCCGCCCCCGCCGGGAGCAAGGTGCCGAAGGTTTGAAACGAAAAGATAAATTCCGATTCGTCCGCTGCTGGATTTGCCACCCGCAGGTGACTCGGCGCCACGGCGACGAGCGCGGCCACAACGGCGAGCAACAGGCCGAGGGCCGGAGCGCGGAGGAGTTGCGCCGCCCCGGCTAACGGCACTCCGGAGGCAAGCAGCTGCGCCGCCGCCTTCCCGAGTTCAGCCGGCCGCGCCGGATCGAAGTCGAAAACGCGCCACTCGAACGCAGGGCAGCGATCGGGGCGCAGCCGGGGGCCCCGCCGACCGGCCAGACGTTCCCCCACCCACTGTCCACCATCGCGCGCCCGGCCCTCGAGACTTGCCCCGCGCACGATCACCACCGCCCGCGCGCCGAGTTGCGCGAGCCGCTCGACCAAGCTGGAACGCACCCAACTCGCCGTCGGGACACGGAATTCGGCATACCGCGGTAGCGGCGGCACCCGCCCGGCGATGTCGGCCGCGACCAAGGCCACGCCCTGGATCCAGCCGGAGGCGAGGGCCCGGCCCACGGCCTGCTCAATCCGCGCCTCCTCGACCCGCGTGTCGAACCAGAGTAAACCGACACCGCCCGAGTCGCAGGATCCCGCGCAAACGCCGCAGCCGACACAGCGGGCCGGGTCGACAAACGCCTGCGTGGGAAAATTCTTCTCATCAGTCCGCACGACCATCGCGATGGCATCGAACGGACAATCCTGCACGCACTGGGTGCACGCGTGGCAGCGGGCCGGGTTTACCTCGGCCTGATACGCCGCGGCCGGGCGGCGGCGCCCGAGAACCAACGGCACGGCGGCACCCAGCGCGAGGCCGCCGAATAGCGCGGCCCACAGCCCGGCCGATTGAAAACGCAGCCCGAAGGCCAGGGGCGAAAGATACCACGCATCGACCGTGAACGCCGGCGCCTTGAACGCCATCGCCGCCCGCGGATCCAAGGGGGCCGGGATCAAACCCGCGGTGAGCGCCAACGCCGCGACCACCGCCCACGCCAAGGCGCGTTGCGGCAGCAGGCGCGCCCGACTGAGCCGCGCCAGATGCACCGCCAACCCCACCGCGATCGCCAACGGCAGCAGCATGTGCAGGAAGAAAATTACGAAAAACAGCAGGCTCGGCACCGTGCGGTCCGCGACGTAAAGCCGGCCGAGCGGCTCGCCAAATACCGGCAGCGCGTCGAGCAGGCGCATCGACGTCACCGCCACCTGCTGGGCCGGCTGGTCCCACACCAACCAATAGCCCGTCCAGCCGATGAACCAGATCAGCGCCAGCATCAGGACTCCTGATACCCACGGCAGCCACCGCGCGCCGCTGAATTTCCGCGCAAAGAAGGTGCGCGCCGCATGCCAGACCAGCAGGAGCATCGCGAGGTCGGAACTGTAACGGTGCATCGCCCGGACCCAGCCGCCGAGCGTGTGCCCCTGAATCGCCGCCAACGAGGCGTGCGCAAACTGCAGGCTCGGCGAATACCACAGGAACATCGCGACGCCACTCCCGACCGCGACCAGCAGCGCGACGTTGGCCGCGGCGCCGGCATGCGCCAGCAGGTTGTACTCCGCCGGCACCCAGCGCCCCAGCACCGCGTCAACCCAGGCGAGGCCCGCGTCCACGCGGCGCCACAGACCCTCGCCCCGCACGCCGTCGCCGGCCGGCTCCGGACCGCTCATTGGCCTTCCGGCCCCCGCGGTTCCGCCGCGAGCGCCAGCAGGGCCGCCCGCAGCCACGCCTGGTGCCGGGGATTCAAATTGAAACGATAGGCGATGAGACCCGCGGGATCGATCACCTGAAAGAGGTTCGCATGCTCGATCACGCCCGTGACGGGATTCTTCACCCGCGCGAACTGCAGCCGCTCCAACAGCGGGTGCATCACCGCCGGGGGGCCGTTCATATATCGGAATTCCGGATGCGTAAACCCGTAGCCGGCCGCCACCGCGCGCATCAGTTCGGCCGTGTCATACTCCGGATTGAGCGAAAGCGCGACGACGCTGATCCGCGCCCGCGCCGCCGCCGGCAGCGAGTCGAGCAGCTTGCGGGTCTCGATCAGAATCTGCGGACAGCTCGTCGCGCAGGTGCCGTAAATACCGGTGAGCACCACCACCCGGCCACGCAGATCCGCGAGCGAGCACGCGGCCCCGTTCTGGTCCACCAGCTGAAAGGCCGGCGCCGCCAGCCGCGTACGAATCCGCTCGCCGGGGAAAGGCGGCAATTCGTCCGCCGCCACTCCCGCGCCAAAGACAAACACACTACCGACCGCCACCGCGGCGACCCCGAACCCGGCGAGCGCAGAGCGCCACGCCTGCATCCAGCGGCCGGCGGCCAGCGCCCGCCGCCAGAGCAACCACGCGACGCCGACGATGAACAGCGGCTCCAGCACCATCAGGAAAACCGCCGACCATGCCATGCCGCCCGTGCGCGGATCATAGTTGAAACAGCGCACCTTGAACTCCCGCGCAAATTCCCCGAGCCAACCCCACTCCGCCGGCGCCAGGACCAGCGCCGCGATCACCGCCTCATAAAGCCCCGCGCCGGCCAACAAAAAGATCGGCAGCCCGGCCCCGAGAAAAAAGCGGCGGGGACCGGAGGCGGCGTCCGCAACCGCCGCCGGGGTGCGTACACCGGCCACGCAGGTGGGTTCGGATGACATGGCGGATTGCCCCGGGCTCAGCGCACCGGCCAGACGTCGGCGAGCGCCTTCCAGTTGGCGAAGTAGTAGACGGCGAAGCAGGCGAGGAAAACACCCGTGAGCACGATCGTGCCCTTCACCGCCCAATGGTCATCGGCCAAGGAACCTTCCCGGCTACCCGGCAGGGCCTGCGCGACGCCCCAGTCCGCCATCGGCCGCCCCGCGTTGCGGGCCCCGAATAAAATGGTCCCGACGCAGAGCACCACAAAGAGCAACAATCCGATCACCGCGCAAATCGCGCCCAGGCCCATCACGCCAAGCATGAGGTGCGCGGCCGGGCCGAAGGCCCCGGAGTTGTCGATGTCATAGATGCGGCGCGGCACGCCCATGGAACCGGCGAACGACATGCCGAGCGAGACGAAGAGAATGCCGATGCCGAACAGCCACGGCTGGAGCCGGGCCGCGGAACGCCAGATGAAATCCCGGCGGAAGATCAGCGGGATCACATAATAAGCCAACGCCATGAAGGCGAGGGTCGTGCCGCCGACAACGGTGGCATGGAAGTGACCGGTGATGCGCAGCGTATTGTGCGCGATGATATTGATCTGCTGGGTGCCGAGCGTGACGCCCGTGATGCCGCCGATAAAGCCGAAGATCAGCAGGGAGAGCAGCGCGCCGGAAAACCCCGGATTGCGCCACGGGAGCGCGGCCACCCACCCGAACAGGCCCTTCGTGTGGCCCTTCTCGCGCATCGCGAATTCGACCGAGGCCGGGACCGTGAAGCCGTGGATCATCGACGCCAGCACCGCGAGGTACATCGCGTACGAGGTGTTCCAGATCTTCCAGGTCGCACCGATGGCGGGATCGACGAGGAGGTGATGCGCGGACGCGAGGTTGATGAACAGAATGTAGAGCAGGAAGGCGGTCCGGCAGACGGTCTCGTTCAGGGGCTTGGCGCCCGTCGCCAACTGGCCGATCAGATACCAGACCGAGACCATCGCGCAGACGTTGACCTGCTGCGACTGGTGGCCGAGGCCCCACCAGATCATGCGGTACCACATCGGGTCCGGCTGCGGCGTCCACCCCATCGAGAACGTGAACGTCGGGATCATCACGATCGCGCCGTGCAACAGCGTGACGACGGCGATAATCGCGGCGGCGGTGGCACCGTAGGTGACGAGCGGCACCGAGCCCTCGTAGGTCCGGTCGCGCTTTGCAACGTAGAGGGTGGCGAAGAAATTAAAGACCCCGGTCAGGGTGCCCGTCGCCACCAGAATGATCCCGAGGTAGAACAACGGGTGCGCGAGCAGCGGAAGGTAGCTCGTCATGAGGACGTCGGCCTGACCGTTCAGGATGATGTAATCCACCATCACGGCGCCGACGAGCATCTGGATGAAACCCGCCCAGGCGACCTTGGCGGAGAACAACCGCGCGTTAAGCGGGATCGTGCACGTGAAGTAGAGCACCGCGACCTCGAAGAAGAGGATCCAGAAGATCAGCATGTTCAGGCCGTGCAGCGTCAGGATGCGGTAGAACCAGTCCACCCGCAGAAGGTGGACCGCCTGCCAGCGGGTGAGCGCGAGGAGAATGGCGGCGATGCCGCCGACCAGAAGGAAGACGACGGCACAGACGGCGTTGAGCTTGATGAAACGTTCCGCGATGAGGCAGACGTTCAGGCCCGTAGTATCGCACTTGCGCGTGAGCGCGGCGCCGGCGGCGGGAAGAGGGAGGGCAGAGTTAGACATGGCGACGGGTTACGTTGGCGGGGGTTATTCAACGATGATTTTGCTGAACATCTTGTCGTGCCCGATGCCGCAAAACTCGTTGCAGACGATCGTGAATTCGCCCTTCGAAGTCGGCGTCAGCGTCAGCACGTGGTCGTAGCCCGGCAGCACCTGAAAGTTCATGTTCAGCGGTTGCAGCGAGAAGCCGTGCTGGAGGTCCATGGCGGACAAGTGCACGCGGTACGTCTCGCCCAGGCGGAGCTTGAGGATGGGATACCAGTTCCACATGCGCGCCACGAGGTAGGCGTCGCCGCCGGGGGCGGGCTCGGCGATCGGGATGCCGTCGCGTTCGCCGACCTTGTTGGCCGCGGCGAATTTCTCCGCGCGGGCGAAGAAGTCCATGGGCTTCACCGCATAGGCCTCGCCGCGGGAGTTCTGTTTCCCCCGAAAATGCCAGTACGGCATCATCAGGCTCATTACGAAGCACCAGAGCAGCGCGAGGCCGATCCAGAGTTTTTCGGCGCCAACCGGCGGCTTGTACCAATCACGGGCGGGAAGGGTTAGGCTCATGGTAAGGGGGCTCAGGGCAAGGTCGCGGGTTTCACCATCAGTAGTTCAATCCAGCCCCAGGCGGTGTAGGACAGGAGCGGCACGACCACGCCGAGGGCGAGCAGTAGCCAGGTATTATCGAGCAGCCGCTTGAGGAACGGCTCCTTGGTTTCGTTTTTCATGATGAGTTTGGGTTCGGGTAAACGGATGCGGCCGCCCGCGGCGACCACCAGGCGCGCATCTCGCGCAGCACCAGCCAGAGGAACCAGACGCCCGCGACCGTCGCGACGAGGCCACCGACGCCCATGACGCCGAGCCCCACGTACTCGCCGACGCGGCGCACGTGCTGCTCGCCGGCGTAGGTCTTGCGGCCGAGCCCGTAGAGCCCGCCCAGCCCAAACCCGAGCGCAAACACGGTCTGCCCCACCCCGAAAACGCCGAGCTGCCGCCGGGCCGAGGTGATGGTCGACGCCGCCAGGCCCGAACGCGCGGCTCCCGCACAGACGAGATACGCGGCGGTCATGAAGGCCACCGTCACACCGCCGAGCGACGCGTGATAGTGCGCCGGGACCAGCGTCGTGGAACCGCGGATGCAGGCACCGAGGATGAAACCAAGGGCGGTAAGCGCCGCGCTCGCCAGAAAGCCGGCCCGCGCCAAACGCGCCAGCGGCTCGCCGGCCGCCAAGCCATGCCGCCGGAGATGCCGGACGCCAAGCACGAGCATCACCGACACCACCGGGAAGATGCCCCAACGCATGAGCTGCGTCGCACCGGTATGATAGAGCGTATCGAGGGCCCCGCGGGCGGTGAGGAGCGGCATCACCAGGTGCGGCGCCACCAACGCCCCGAATGCGATCAAGGCGCCGCGCGGACCAAGCACCGGGCGACCAGTCGCCCGCGCCAACAGCCACAGCCAAACCGCCACCATCGCGGCGGCGTTCGCCACCTGCAGCACGTGGCCCGCACCCCACGCGGAGAATTCGAACTTCGTCCACGGATCGAGCCCGTCCGGCAGGCAGGCACGCGTCGCAAGCCACGTCGCACCCGCCAGCACAAAGGCGACCGCGGACGCCTGCAACCCGGTCGCACACTCGCCCGCAGGCGCGCCCGGAAACGCCCGCGGCACCGCACCGAGGGATTCAATGAGGCAGACGAGCGTGCCGACAAAAAAACCGCCGAGCCCGGCGAGAAACAGCGGATGGTCGATCACCGGCACGTAATTCGCCAAGACCGGCTGCGCGCCACGCATCAACGCGCCCGCCATCATTGCGACGACCCCGCTGACGGCGATGACGAAGCCGGCGGTCCCGGCGAAGGCCCGGCGCTGGCCCGCGACCAGGGCGTTGAGACCGGCGATGAAGGCGTAGAACCACACGACGAGCGCGAGGTCGACGTGCACCACCAGGCAGCGTTTGAAAAACAACGGATCGTCGATGAACCGCGCCACCCCCGGGATTCGGCCGATAACCACCGAGATCGAAAGGCAACCCGCCACCACCAGACTGCCCACCGCCAGCACAAACCAGCGGCGGGCCGCGACGGGCAGAAAGGCCGACGCACCGAGCGCGACCGGGGCCGGAGACGCGACGACAACCGGGCGGGCCGGGGCGACCGCAGGGGGACAAAAGGCGACAGGGGAAGCAGGCATGGCGCGGGGAAGGCCATCGTTGTACCGCGAACGGCGCGCGCGCGCCTTGATGCGCGTCAATGATCCGGCAATAAATCGCGTCCCATATCCGGACCGCGCCGACCTGTTTTCTTTTTTGGATACGCTTCCACCGCTCCCGGGAGCGCCAACGGATTCGCTCCGGTTCGGCTGCGGCGATTCGATTACCGGCTCCGGCCTGAAGGAGGAAGGCGGCCCAAGGGCTGCGCCTTGAACGGGTCAACCGCCCGAGTCACCGGCAGAATTTATCCGCCGGAGCAATCACCCGCGTCACCCCTCAGCTGCAGCAGCCCGGTCCAGTCCGGCGGCGCCGCGACTATTCCGTCCGAGCAGGCCCGACCGCGCCAGGCCGCGCGGACCAATAGCGGCGGGCGTCCGGCTGCGTTTCGAAAAGGATCTCGTAAATGCGCTGCCGCTCGGCGGCGGGCAGGTAAGCGTAGCGCTCCTGCGGATCTGTGCTGCGCAAGGCGTCACGCAGGCGCTCGAAAATCCGCACCTTCAGCACCTCGGGCAGCGCCTGGAAGGATTCCGCGTAGATGAGGTAGCTGCAGCGCTGGACAAAAATGCGGTCCTGCAACTGCAGATCCTTGAGCGAGTGACCGGCGCGGGTGCGTGGCGCGCCCTGGGGAAACGAACGTTTAAAATCAGCGTTGCTCACGATGCCGTCCGGCAACGACGCGGCCTTGCGGAACAGCAGATGATCGACGACGTCCTGCACCGCGCTCGCGAAAACGCTCTTCACGCTGTCGTAGGCCGGCTCCTCGGTCACCGGCTCCTTGAAGGTCGTCTGCAGCCCGCGCTGGTAAGTGAGCATCTTCCGGCAGACGAAGCCCGCCCGAGTAATCGAATTCTGCATCGCCATCTGATGCTCGGCGACGAGCAGCGCCGCCATGTCGCTCGTGGGGCGCAGGTAGTCGGTGGTGTCGAAGAAACCGGAAAGCTGATCGGGCCGCTGGCCCGAGGGCGTAAACACAAGTTGATCGCCCTTCTCCGAGGCGAACGAGTTACCGCGGTGCGGCTCGCTTCCCTTGTAGCCGGTCACGTACCAGCCGCCCCAGCGCTGGTCGAAGGGCGTCTCGTCATCCACCACGACGGTGCCGTGGCGGAGGAGCGGCTCGCCGGTTGCGTCCGGGAAAATCGAACGCACAAACACGCCGGGCACGTCGCGCACGAAGGTGCCGCCGTGGCAGCGAAGGCAGTCACCCTCCCGTATGATGGTCGGCGGTTTCTCCCGCGTCGGGCCGAGGTCGAACGAATAGAAGACCGGACCCAGCTCGGGATCGATTGCCGTCACCTCCATCAGCCCGCCAGGGACCCAGCCAACATACGCCGAGTCGGAAAAATACAGCACCCGGGGCCGCTCGGGGCGGATACGCCCGCGCTGCAGGCTGGTTTTAGAGAAAACAAAAATCTGCGTCTCCTCCGGCACCTCCATCACCTGCAGCAGCGTGCGCAGGACCTCCTGGTCGGTGCCGGCAAATTTGATTTCACCCGAGGCGATGCGGGCCAGCTGCCGCGCGAGCCGGTCGCGGGCGGTGGTTTCGGAATAGCTGACCGGGGCCTGCTCGTAATCCGGCGTGCTTTGGCCGCAGAGGCCGGTTCCGCCTAACAGCCAGATGCCGCCAAGGAGGAGGAATTTGCGCAGAACAGTCATATCCGGGGTGCGGTGCGGGAATTCTCGGCGGAGCACCGGACGCATACAAGTCCCGTCTCCGCCCGGCGGAAAATCCCAGGTTGTCAGGCGACCAACTGCGCCTCCAGCGCCAGCGCGCGCGGAAAGAGAACGTTGTTTTCCTTGTGCACGTGTTCGTGCAGGTCGAGTTCGAGGCCCGCGAGCCCGGCCAGCAGCGCGCGGTGCGTGTTGCACGCGTCGGCGGCGGGCGTGAAGCCGTCGGTCAGTTCCCGCATGCGCGCCACCGCCGCGCCCGCGCCGTGGTGTTCGCTTTCCATCTGGCGGATCGGATGCGCGAGCGAGCCGCACGGACCGCCGACCTCGCCGTCGCGCTCCAAGGTGCGCACGAGGGGAAACAGGATCTGCTCCTCCTTCAGCATGTGACTGAACATTTCCGAGGTTAATGCGCGCATCGTCGTCGCCACCGCGGCGAGCCGTGGATCGCGTTCACCGTGTTTGGCCGCGACGCGATCGGCCTTCTCGACCAAGGCCGGCAATTCATCGCGGAGATACGCATGGTGCGTGGCCTCGATGTGATCCGCCAACGCCACCAACGTCATACCCGCGGCATCAACCACGGGCACCGCGCTCGGCCGCGCGACGGCGACCTCGAGCATCACGGCGACGGTTCCGGCATCGAGTCCCTTCGCCGCACAGGACTCGGCCAGCGTGCGTTTGCCGCCGCAACAGTAGTCGAGCCCGATGCGCTCGAAAACGCGGGAGAGCAGCGGGTGAGCGGCAACCATGGCGCCAAGCGTGGTTGCGGGGGAAAACAGAGTGGTGGACATGGGGAGTGACTATAGCTCGGTCCCGTCGTCGGGGCCTTGATGCGGATCAAGCTTTGGAACGGCGGGACGGCCGCAGCGGGCGGGCGGGCGAGGGCAATTTGCCCCATCCGATTCCGGCGGATAACCCGACCCGGCGGCTCCACCACCGCACGCCCGCCAACCCTCATCGCCCCGGCGAGTCGGTCCACCCGGTCGCTTGCCGCTGCTCGGACACCGCTGGGTCGGAGCCACCATCAGGAAGGCCCCAAACGTTATCCCGTGCGTGACGCGCCGGGAAATTCCATCCCAGCCCTCCGCGTCTACTTCAGCTGCGCCAACCGCACCAGCGCACCGGTCGCGAAGATCACCGGGTACAGCCGCTCGAAATACCAGAGCTTCGCAAAATAGAAACCGATCGGCGCCGGCTCACGCCAACGGCCCGATTCCACTGCCGCCGCGAGCCACTCCGCTCCCCGTTGGAGGGCAGCCTTCACTTCACCGCGGAGTTCCGCCGCCAAGTCGCTGTCCCAAGCCACCGCCAACGCCTCCAACGCCAGCGCCGTCTCCTCCGTCGAACCAGCCGCACCGGCGGCCCCGCTCCAACCGCCATCCCGCGCCTGCTGCCCGATCAGCCAACGCAACGCCCGATCCCGCGCCGCCGCCACACCGCCCCCGCCCCGCACCGCGAGTTCGCAGAACGCCGGCAGGACGCGCGCGGTGCCGTAAAGAGGATTTTCATCCGCGGGATTCTCCTGATGGCCGAACCACAACGGCACCCACGCCCCATCGGGCCGCTGGGCCCTCAGTAAATAATTCACCGCCTTCACCACCGCGGCGTCGACCCGGCGCGGCAGCGCACCCGACCACTCGTCACGCCACGCCAACCAGGCGCGAAGCGCGTGCGCCGTGATATCCGGACTGCTGCGGTCGAACGGCAACCAACCCCAACCGCGGCAAAACGTCGGCACGCCGCCGTCACGGTTCTGCAAATCCAGCAGCCACGTCACCCCCGCCGCAGCCGCCGCCCGAGTGTCCGGATCCCCCGGCAATTGGCGCAACGCGAGTAGCGCCCCCGCCGTGTCGTCGGCATCGGGCACGCCGCCGGGCAGGTCCGTCCAGGACCAACCGCCCGGCGCCGCGAGGGTGTACGGGTGCTCCCGTTGGTACTGCTGCCGCACGAGGGCCTGCTGCACCACGACGCGCGCCGAGACGGGAAACGCCGAATTCGCGGCGCCGAGCGCGTTGACCGACAGCGTCGTCGCCCACGTCGCAAGATTCGTGTCGATCGGCCAACTGCCGTCGGGCCGCACCGAAGCGACGATGAACGCCGCTCCCCGCTGCGCGACGGTTCCACGCGTGAGACCGAGCGCGGCGAGACTCATCGTCACAAAACTCGTCAGCGGCGTCGCCTCGAGAAAACCGCCGTTCTCCGGCTGCAACGCCTCCAGTGTGCGCCGCGTGCGGGCCTGAACCGCGGCGCGGACGACGCGCGCGATCGGATTGCGCGGCGGACACAGCCCGTGCCGCACCTGCCCGATCGCGATCAGCGCCGGCAACGCATAACTGACGACCGGCAGCTTGAGCGCGCCGAACCAGCGTTGCGGCAGCGCGGCGACTTCAAACGGCAGCGGCCGCACGCGACGCCACGCTGCGCGCCCGGCGCCGAGCCGGCCGCAGAGCGCGCACATGGTCAAAATCGGAATCGAGAACGTGCGGTCCTTCCCGTAACGCGTCTCGATCGCCCGCACCAGCGCATCCGGCGCGACCGATCCCGCGGCCTGCCGCAACCACGCCTCGGCCGAGCGCACCGCCGCGGCCACTCCGGGGAGGTCCGGCGCCAGCGCCAGCGCGGCCCAGACGAGCGTCGTTGTGCTGATATTGCTGATACTCTTGATCGTGTCGCCCCACCCGCCGTCGCTATTCTGGTGGCGGACCAACCAGTCGAAGCCGCCCCGCCGCAGCGGCTCGAGCCGTGCGGCCTCCGCCGGTTCGCCGCGCAGGAACAGCGTGAGCGCCGTCACCGCCGTCGCCGTCGAGAGCGCGCTGGCGGAGAGTTCGCCGGTCCAGGTGCCCGCGGCGTTCCGCTCCGCGAGCAACCCGGCAACGGCCAGGTCGCGCGCCTGCGTGACCCGGGCGCGGAGCGGCACGGCCCAGAAATTATCCGCCACCGGCGTGCTCACGACAAGCGGCGGTCAGCCGGTTCCCACTCGGCGTGAATCCGGACCACGGCCGCACGCAACGCGGCCCACTCGGCGTCGGTCGTGAGCCAACCCGCGCTGAAGCGCAGCGCGCGCCCGGCGGCGTCGGCCGAGAGGCCCATCGCCGTGAGCACGGGGGACGGCTCCGCGGAACCGCTTGCACACGCGGAGCCGGTCGAAACGGCGAAGCCGGCCTTGTCGAGTTTCACCACCCAACGCTGCCGGCAATCCGCCACCGCCGGCATGAGAACGGAGACGGTGTTCCAGAGCCGGTCCGCCGCGGGGGCATTCACGCTCAGCCCCGCCACCGCGCCCAGCAACTCGGTTTCGAAACGGGAACGCGCCGCCAGACGCCGCGCGGCGCCCCCGGAGGCCAGTTGCGCCTCGCACCAGTCCAGCGCGGCGAGCAGTGCGAGCACCCCGGCGACGTTCTCCGTGCCGGCCCGACGCCCGTCCTGCTGGCTGCCCCCGCGCAGGAGCGGTTGCAGTTTCCCCGCCCGCGGCACTTTCAGAAAGCCGACGCCGCGCGGACCACCAAATTTATGCGCACTGCCCGCCACGAAATCACAGGCGCCGAGACCGGCCGATGGCAGGCGTCCGCACCATTGGGTGGCGTCGCAAAAATACGGCACCCCGTGCGTCGCCGCGAGCCGTTGCACGTCGGCCCACGGCTGGAGAACGCCCGTCTCGTTGTTGGCGGCCATGACCGCCACGAGCGCCGGACGCTGGAGGGAGAGGTGCGATTGCAACCACGGAAGATCGACGCTGCCGGAGTGGTCCACCGGGATGAGCGTGACGCGGCCGGGGAATGCCGCCCGGGCACAGTCGATCACGGCCGGGTGTTCGATCGCACTGACGCAAACCGTCGCGGCGGGGCGGTGCTCGGCCACGTGCCGCAGGACCGTGGTGCACGATTCCGTGGCGCCGCTGGTCCAAACGAGATCGAACGGCGAGCACCCGAGGTGCGAGGCGAGCCGCTGGCGGGCCTGCTCCAGCGCGGTGTCGGCCCGCGCGCCCAGCCGATGCGGACTCGACGGGTTGCCGGGGAACGCGTCGACGGCTTCCAACCACGCCGCGCGCGCCGCCGGCAGGAGCGGCGAGGCGGCGTTGTGGTCGAGGTAGATCATGACCACCGTTGTTGGCGGGAACCGCGGGCAAGTCGAGTGCGCGGCTCCGTTCGGCGAAATCCGGACTCCCTCCTTGCCATCGCTTGGCATTGGCACTGATTTCCCGCCATCCGCATGGACGCAGCGCAGCCCAAAACCGTCTTCTTCAAACGGTCCCACTTTGCGACTCATCTGCCCGCCGACGCCTTGTTCTCCCCGACGCATTACTGGCTCCGGCGCGGGCCCGACGGGTTATGGCGGGTGGGATTCTCCAAGTTTGCCGTGCGGATGCTCGGCGAACTCGTCGATCAGTCGTTCGACAAGCCCGTCGGCGCGGCGATCAAGCCCGGCGAGATCCTCGGCTGGATCGAGGGGTTCAAGGCGATCAGCGACATCTATGGAGTGATCGACGGGACTTTTCAGGGCGGCAATCCGGGGCTCAAGGCGGATCTCGCCAAGATTCATGACGATCCGTACGAGGCCGGTTGGCTGTACCTGGCGGAGGGAACGCCCGATGCGAATTGCCTGACGGCGACGGAGTACGCGGCGTGGCTGAACGCCACGATTGACCGCATGCTCGAACACCAGAAAGACTCGGGCTCCCCTCCCGACGCATGAGTTCCCCGGCTCCCCTCGCTGCGCTGCCCGCGCCCGCCCGCTACATCATGATCGGCGGGTTTCTCGGCGCCGGGAAAACCACCGCGGTCGCGCGGCTGGCGGAGTCGTTGCACGCGCGCGGCCTGCGCGTCGGCCTCATCACCAATGACCAGGGCAGCGGCCTCGTCGACACCTCGGTGCTGCGCTCACGCGGTTTCGCGACGGAGGAAATTCCCGGCGGCTGCTTCTGCTGCCGCTTCAACAGCCTCGTCGACGCCGCCGCCAAACTCACCGCGGCGTCGCGGCCCGATGTGTTCATCGCGGAGCCGGTGGGCAGCTGCACGGACCTCGTCGCGACCGTCACCTACCCGCTGCGCCGGATTTACGGCCAACAGTTCACCATCGCACCACTCAGCGTGTTGCTCGACCCGCAGCGGGCGTTGCGGGTGTTCGGGTTGGCGGAGGGCCGCGGGTTTTCCGACAAGGTCATCTATATCTACCGCAAGCAGCTCGAGGAGGCGGACCTGATCGTCATCAACAAGCGCGATACGATCACCGACGACGAATTCGCGCGGCTGCGCACCGCGCTGCAAAACGAGTTTCCGCACGCCGCGGTCTTGAGTGCGTCGGCCCGGCAGGGCGACGGCCTCGAACCGTGGTTCGCCCGGCTCACCGCCGGCGAGCAGGTGGCGCGCGCGGCCATGGACGTCGACTACGCGATCTACGGTGACGGCGAGGCGCTGCTCGGCTGGCTCAACGCCACGCTGCACCTCAGTGCCGCGGCCGAGTTCGACGCCAACGGCCTCCTCGAACATTTTGCCCGCGACCTGCAACAACGGCTCGGCACCGCGGGGGCCGAAGTCGCGCACCTCAAAATGACGTTTAGCCCCGACGGCGGGTTGAAGGACATCGCCACGGTGAATCTGGTGCGCAGCGACTTCGTGCCCGAGTTGTCGCAGCGGTTGCAGGACCCGTGCGCCGCGGGCCAACTCATCCTCAATCTGCGCGCCGAGTCCGATCCCGCGGCGCTCAAGTCGGCTGTGGAAGCCGCTTCCGCGGCGCTCGGGGAACGTTTCCAGGGCGTCCGCGTCCTGCTGGAACACCTTGAACATTTCCGCCCAGGCAAACCGCAGCCAACCCACCGTCTGCTGACGCCCGCCTGAAACCGCCCATGTCGTCCGAGTCCCCCGGCATCCTTTACTGCCACTGCACCTACGCTCAGGTCATCGACCCGGCGGTGAAGGCGGCGGTGTTGCGCAAGCTGTGCGACTCAGGCCAGTCGTTCGAGGCGGTGGCCGATCTCTGCGAAATGGCCGCGCGCCAGGATCCCGCGCTCAAGCGACTCGCGGGCGGCGAAACGGTGAAGATCGCGGCGTGTTTCCCGCGGGCGGTGAAGTGGCTCTTCGCCTCGGCCGGTGCGCCGCTCGATCCCGCGCGCACCGAGGTGCTCAACATGCGCGACCGGCCGGAAGCGGACGTTTCGGCCCGGCTCGCCGCGCCGGATCTGCAGCCCAATCTCCCGACCGGCAAGACCACCGCGGCCGATGCGCCGAAGCCGGGCGCGTCGTCCGGCCACTGAACTCACCATGGCCCTCCGCGATCAATCCTACCTGCGTGTCGTGCTCTACGAGGGCAACGACGCCGAACCGCTCGCGAGCGAATCGCGCTTCGACGCGGTATCCCGTCTGCTGAACCAGGGCTTCGCGCTGACCCGGGTCGGCGTCGGCGGCCGCACGGCGCCGGCGGACGACCGTCCTGCGCTCGTGTTGGGCCAGTTCCGCGCCGGCCTGGAGCCGAACGCGCTTTCGACCGAAAACGTCCGGGTCAAGAACATCTCCGGTCTCACCGGCGAACAGATCGCCGGGGCGGTCGAGTCGCGCCGCGTCGAACAGAAGGCCGTGCAGCACGGCGGCTGGAAGCCGTGGTTCCCGGTGATCGACTACGACCGCTGCACGAATTGCATGCAGTGCCTGAGCTTCTGCCTGTTCGGCGTCTACGGGGCCGACCGGGAGGGTCACATTCTGGTGCAGAGTCAGGACAACTGTAAGACGAACTGCCCGGCGTGCTCGCGCGTGTGCCCCGAGGCGGCGATCATGTTTCCGAAGTACAAGGCCGGCCCGATCAACGGCGACGAGGTCAAGGACTCCGACCTCCAGCGCGAGAAGATGAAGGTGGATATTTCCGCGCTCCTCGGCGGCGATATCTACTCGATGCTCCGCGTGCGCAGCGAGCGCGCGCAGTCGCGCTTTTCGAAAGAACGCGATTCCGACAAGGCGCTCACCGAGCGGCAGAAATGCCTGACGAAGCTGGCGGCGGCCGGCGACATCCCGCCCGAGGTATTGATGAGCCTGCCCAGTCCGGAAGAGATCATGCGCCGCGCCGAAGAGGCGAAGGCCAAGGCCCAGGCCGCGCTCGCGGCCCAGAAATAATCATGCTGCCCGCCCTCGCCTACCGCACCCTCCGTTCCGCCAACGCCCGCTGCGTTTGGAAATTTGCCTGGAACTTCGGTTGGAAGGGCATGCTCTCCGTCGAGCGCTTCAAGCGCCGGCTGAAGCGCGGTGAATATTTCCCGCCGTTCCTTTACCTCTCCATCATCAACACCTGCAACCTGCGCTGCCAGGGCTGCTGGGTCGACGTGCAGGCCAAGGACGCGATTGATCTCGAGGGCCTCAACCGCACGATTCTCGACGCGAAGAAACACGGAAACGCGTTCTTCGGCATCCTCGGCGGCGAGCCGTTTATGCACCCGCAGCTGCTCGACCTGCTCGCGGCGCACCCCGACTGCTACTTTCAAATCTTCACCAACGGCCAGCTGATCACCGAAAAAATCGCGCAACGGCTGAAGGAGATCGGCAATTGCACGCCGCTGATCTCGATCGAAGGGCTGGAGGGAGTGAGTGACGAGCGCCGCGGCAAAAAGGATGTGTTTAACCGCACGCTGCGCGGCCTCGACCATTGCCTGCAGGCCGGCCTGCTCACCGGGGTGGCCACGAGCGTCTGCCGCTCGAACATCGACGAACTCCTCACCGAGACCTGGCTCAAGCGGCTGATCGACCGGGGCGTCCACTACGCCTGGTACCACGGCTACCGGCCAGTGGGCCCGCAGCCGAATTTCGACCTCGCCCTCAGTCCCGCGCAACTCGTGCAGGTGCGGCGTTTCGTAACCGAGATGCGCGCCAAGCTGCCGATCGCGATCATTGACGCGTATTACGACCACGACGGCAAGGCGCTCTGCCCGATGTCGACCGGCGTCAGCCACCACATCGGACCGCGCGGCGACATCGAGCCGTGCCCGATCATCCAGTTTGCCGTCGAGGACATCCGTGATCCGCGCGGGATTTTTGAGACGATGCGGTCGAGCACTTTCCTGAAGGATTTCCGCGAAATCAGCGCCCGCCACACCCGCGGCTGCATTGTTCTGGAGCGGCCCGACCTGGTGAAGGAAATCGTGCTGAAGCACGGCGCGCACGACACCACCGCGCGCGGCACGGCGATGGCCGAGCTGGAGGCCATGACCCCGCGCTACAGCCAGTGGCTGCCGGGCGAAGAAGTGCCGGAGAAACACTGGATGTACCGGCTGGCGAAAAAATACTGGTTCCACGACTTCGCCGCCTACCGCAACGTGGCCCACGACGCCGCGGGCAAGGCCGCCGATCTGCAACAGGCGCTGGCGCCGAGCGGAAAAGCGTGAAAACACTAGCATCGAATTTTCCCCCATGAGCGTGTCCCCCTCCACCGCGACCGCGGATGCCCCCGCTACCTCGCTGATCTTGCCCAAGCACACCGTGCAGCAGCGTTTTCGCACGCCAAAGCACAACATCCCGCAGACGCCCTTCGAACGCACCCGCATCCTCCACGCGGTCCGCGACTACGTGACCACGCAGAAGCCGGTGCCGCCGGTGCCCGTGGCTGAATTAAAGCAGCACGCCGACCGGCTCGTGCAGCAACTCCGGCTGGATCCGGTTTACCGCGACTACGTCGGCGTCATCCTCAACAACGAGATGTGGCGCGAGCCGCTCGCGGCCGTGCCGTTCGAGCGCCGGCTGCTGCTGTTGCCGAAGTGCATGCGCGTGGAGAGCAAGTGCCCCGCCCCCTTCGACGAGTTCGGCCTGCTTTGCAAACAGTGCGGCTTGTGCACCATCCAGGATCTCACCGCCGAGGCCGAGCGGCTCGGCTACGCGGTACTCGTCGCCGAGGGCAGCGCGATCGTCATGTCGATCATCCAGACCGGCAAGATCGACGCCATCGTCGGCGTCAGCTGCCTGAGCGTGCTGGAGCAGGCGTTCCCTTACATGGAGGCCGCCGCCATCCCCGGCGTGGCGATTCCGCTGCTGCAGGACGACTGCATCGACACGACCGTCGACCTCGACTGGGTCTGGGAGTACATTCATCTCAGCCACCACGACCAGACCCGCCGCCTCGACCTCGGGGCGCTGCGCGACGAAGTCGACTTCTGGTTTTCCCCGACGTCGCTCGAACTCATCATGGGCAACGCCGAGGGTGAAACCGAGCGCATCGCCCGCGAGTGGCTCGGCCGGGCCGGCAAACGCTGGCGGCCGTTCCTGACCGTAGCAGCCTTCCAGGCGTTGCGCGACGAGACCAACGGCCCGCTGCCCGACGACCTGCGCAAGGTCGCGGTCGCCGTCGAGTGTTTCCACAAGGCTTCGCTGATCCACGACGACATCGAGGACAACGACGCCCTCCGTTACGGCGAAAAGACCCTCCACGAGGAACACGGCACCGCGGTCGCGCTCAACGTCGGCGACCTCCTCATCGGCGAAGGCTACCGGTTGCTCGCCGGCTGCCGCGTCGGCGCGGAACAAAAGGCCCGGATGCTGCAGGTGGCGGCCGAAGGCCAGCGCCAGTTGTGCCGCGGGCAGGGCGCCGAACTCTGCTGGGCACGCCAGCCGAAGCCGCTCCGGCCGAACGAAGTGTTGGATATTTTCCGCCGCAAGACCGCGCCGGCCTTTGAAGTCGCACTGCAGATCGGCGCGCTGTACGCCGGCATCGAGCGCCACGCGGACGTCACCGCAGTCATCAGCAAGTACAGCGAGGCCCTCGGTATCGCGTACCAGATCCGCGACGACCTCGACGACCTCGGCCTCGGTGGCGACACCAACGACATCGCGGGCCTCCGACCGAGCCTGTTGCTCGCCGTCGCCCACGAGAAGGCCCAAGGCCCGGCGAAGGACCTGCTCGCCGCCCTCTGGCACCGCACCTGGCCGGCCGGCACGACGCAGGAACGGATCGAAGCCCTTTACGAGGAACTCGGCGCCAAGGCCCGCGCGGAGGTCCTCCTCGGCGCGTACAAAGAAGAGGCAATCCGCTCGCTGAACGACCTTGAGAACCACAACGTGAAGGGCCTGCTGCGCCGCGTGCTCGGCAAGATCTTCAACGACGTCGAGATCAAGGGCTGGTGCAAGGAACACGAGCAGGCCAACCGCCCCGAAGCGCTGCGCCTGCTCGATCTCGCCGCGGCGTCGTGACCCGGCGCGCCGCGTGAGTCTGCGCCTGCAACTCCTGCAAGTCGCCCGCCTCGCCCCGCGGCTGCTCGGCGACTCGACCGATTTGGTGCGCGCGTTCTTCGCGCGCCAAATCACCCCCGAGGGTGGCGGCCGCGACCGCAGCGGCCGGCCTGATTTGTACTACACGATCTTCGCGCTGGCCGGAATGCAGGCGCTCGACGTGCCGGTGCCGGTGGAGCGGATCGAGACCTACCTCCGCACGTTCGGCGAGGGCGACGGGCTCGACTTTGTGCACACGTCCGCGCTCGCCCGCTGCTGGGCAAGTATCGGGCGAGAACGGATGCCACCAAACCTCGACCGCGCGCTGCTCAACCGGATCGAACTTTTCCGCAAGCCGGACGGCGGCTACGAGGGCAACCGCGAGGCCGCCACCGGCACGGCGTACGGTGCCTTCGTCGCGCTCGGCGCCTACGAAGATCTCGGGCAAACGCCGTCGCAGGTGCTGAAGCTGTTGCAGGCCCTGAAACGGCTGGAGTCGGCGGACGGAGCGTGGAGCAATCTGCCCGGTGCAAAGTTCGGCGCCCTCAATGCCACGGCCGGCGCGGTGATTTTGATCCGGCACCTGGGTTTTCCGGTGAACGCCGAAGTCGGCAACTGGCTGCTGGCCCAGACCCACGCGCAGGGCGGATTCCTCGCCGTACCCGGCGCTCCCCTACCGGACCTTTTGTCGACGGCAACGGCGCTGCATGCGCTCGCCGCCCTCGAACGCCGCGTGCCGAACGTCGTCCACGAACGCTGTCTCGATTTCATGGACACGCTTTGGACCGCCGAGGGCGGGTTCCACGGCCACTGGGCGGACGAACATCTCGACGCCGAGTACACCTATTACGGGCTCCTCGCCGCCGGGCACCTGGCACTGTAGGCGGCCAAGATTCCCTTAGCCGCGTCTGAGCCGGAAGCGAAAACGTGGTCCCGCCTGAGGATCATGTGGTCGCTGCGCCCCCACGCGGCTACGCGAGTACGGAGGACGCGGCGGGGAAAATATCCGGCCTGCGTGCGGAGTCTCAGCCGAACGCGTGCAGTTGAGCGTTGGTTGCTGAGCGTTGAGGGCAAAACCAAAGGGTGGCTTGGCGTTTGCAGGTCCGAATCTCCGGCGTCTCAGCGGATACGATGTCCTGAACGCACCCTCTAGGGATTGGTCTCCCAACCCTCAACTCTCGGCTTTCAACGACCTGATCCCGCCTCAGTGCGACTCCTGCCCATGGAAACGCTCGCGGTACGCCGACGGCGCTTCGCCGGCGATGCGGCGAAAGACGCGGTTGAACTGGGACAACGACTGGAAGCCGGCCTCGTAGGCGGCCTCGCTCACCCGCTTGTGCGGATTGAGCAGCAGGTTCTTAACCTTCTCCACCCGCACGCGCGCAAGGTAGTCGGTGAAGGTCATGCCCGTCGACTTCTTGAACGTCTTGCAAAAGTAGAACGCGCTCATGTTCACCACGTGCGAAACCTCGCCGAGGGACAACTCCTCGGCGTGCTTTTCGGCGATGTAGGCGCGCGCGCGCGCGATGGCCGGCGACTCGGCCGTGGCTTCTTCCACCATCAACTGGTTGCTCACCGCCGAGAGGTGCTGCGCGAAAATGGTCAGCAGGCGCAGAATCGACTCGTACTGTTTCCGCGTGATGACGCGGGTCTGAAAGTACGCCTCCTCCAATTGCTTCACGTCGACCACCGTCCCGAAATTCACCAACTCGCGGGTCGCCTTGGTGAACTCGGTCTTCTGCGGCGCATGGAGCAAAATCTGGCCGGTCTGGAGAAAGGCGATGAGGTTGTCGCCCACGCGCACGGGCACCGCCGAGTCGCAGAGACCGGCAAAGCACTTCAACGTCTTCGGTTGGAGCTGCGCCTCCTGCTCAACGCGCTTCTGCAGTTGCAGACAGGCCGCACAGGAGTGGTTGGACTTCGCCATCAGGGCGCAGAACGGCGCTTCCTTGGGGTCGCCGTGGTGCGGAAGATCAAAGGCCTCGATCGGCCGGAGGTTGATCGGCAACCCGGTCGTTTCACGAAAGGCCTGCTCGTAGTCCTTGAAGATCTGCGAACGCTTGAGCTGGGCGACAAGCGCGCGGCTTTGCTGGGCGTTGAACGGCGAGGCAGACATGGATTAAGCGGAGGTGGGACGGGAGGGGAAAGTCCGGACCCTTGCCAGATCACGCCTCAATTCTGCCCTAAAGTCCGGATGCGCAATCGAAATCAATGCCTCGCCACGCTCACGCAGCGTGCGCCCGTGCAGGTTCACCGCACCGTACTCGGTCACCACCCAATGCACGTGCCCGCGCGTCGTCACGACCCCGGCGCCGGCATTCAACTCGGCCACCAGGCGTGACACCGTGCCGCCCGCCGCGGTGGAGGGAAGGGCGATGATCGGTTTTCCGCCCGGGGAAAGCGCCGCCCCGCGAATGAAGTCCATCTGACCGCCGATGCCCGAAAAGATGCGGTGACCGATCGAGTCGGCGCACACCTGCCCGGTCAGGTCGATCTGGATCGCGGAATTAATCGCGACCACCTTCGGATTCTTGCGAATCACCGAGGTGTCGTTGGTCCAGTCGCAGGGGAAAAACGCCACCTGCGGATTGTCGTGCACAAAGTCGAAGAGTCGCCGCGAGCCGTTGATGAAGCTCGTCACAATGCGCCCCATCCCCACGACCTTGTGGCGGTTGGTGATCGCCCCCGCCTCGAAGAGATCGACGACCCGGTCGGAAAACATCTCGGTGTGGATACCAAGGTCCCGCTTGCCGCGCAGGCGGGCCAGTACGGCATCGGGGATGCCGCCGATGCCCATCTGCAGCGTCGAACCATCCTCAACCAAATCGGCGACCAATTCGCCAATGCGGGCCTCGACCGAAGACTCGGGCTCGAGGTGGTGCTCCACCAGCGGACGGTCGGTGGCGACAAAAGCGTGGATGCAGTCGAGCGGGACCACATTGTTGCCGTGGGTCCGGGGCATCTGCTCGTTGATCTCCGCCACCACCAACCGCGCGGTGTCGGCGGCGGCCTTGGCGGCGTCGCAGGAGGTGCCCAGCGAGCAGAATCCGTGGGCATCCGGCGGGGAAACCTGCAGCAAGGCTACATCAACTTTGACCATGCCCGACAAAAACAACCCGGGAATATCCGAGAGGAAAATCGGCACAAAGTCGGCGCGGTCTTCGGCGATGGCCTGCCGCAACGGTGCGCCGGTGAAGAGCGAGACGGAGCGAAATTCATTTTCCCGCCCGACCGCCGCAAACGGCGCCGGACCCGCGGTGTGCAGGTGGTACAGCTTGACCGCCTCGATATCCTGCCGCGCGCAGAGGGCCTCCAGGAGCACGGCCGGGGTGGCGCAGGCTCCGTGGACGAAGACGTTGGTACGGCTGTTTACGACCGAAACGACATCGGCGGCGGAGACTGCGCGGGACTTCCAATCGTGCGGCATAAGGGTGGACGGTTTCGCCAATGATGCCGCCACGGCACCGGCCGCGAAGTGCCGAATCTGCGCATTCGCTGCGAACCGATGCGCATCTTTTGACCAGCCCCGGGACAGGAAATGACCCATCTGGCCGCGCCCGCCACGTCGCGCGCGGGCGCCCCGCGGAGCCAACCCGCGCCTCCGCCGCATCAGGACGGCACTCGGCCCCTCACCGTCCCGCCACCCGACGACTACATCGGAAAGGCCGTAACCGGCGGTGAGTTGGATCCGACCGGCGCGACAGTCACCAGCTCACCGGACTCCCGTCGACCGTCTCCCTCGGAGAATGGCGCCGGCGCCAACCGCGCCAGGTAAACCTCCGCACAGGCGGGCGTGCACAAGGACACCCGTTCGCCCCGCGGATAAAAATGGCAAAAACAAGGGCCGGCCAACCCGGCGTCGCGGCTGCACACCGCGCAAACTTCTCGGTCGGTCGCGACGATTGACATGCGCCCACCATGCCCGATCCGTTCCACGGTCGCTCGGCATCACGTGGCAAGTTGTGCGCGGATATTGACGGCATAAAATGAGGGCTATTCCCCCGGCAAGCGATGCACAGACAAACCCAAGCCATGCGAAGCCGCCGCGGAACGACAGGCGTAAAATATCACCATGATCACCGATTTGCCCGTCGCTCTGGTGGCCCACGCCCCGTCCCGCGGCATGACGCCGCCCGCCCCTCGGCCCACTACGGTTTCGTCGCATGACGACTGGAAATACCACGCGAGCCGCACCCCGCGGTTATTCATCGCCACCGCCCTAATGGTTTCCGCCGGCTTGCACGCGGCATTGATCCTCGGCATCGGCCCACCGCACAAGAAGGCCGCGAGCACCGCACCCGTGGACAGCGAGAAAATCATTCGCCTCGCCATTCCCGACCTCAAGGACCTCGAGGAAACGGAGCCGGTTCCAGCCGACCCCAACGCCCAAGCCGTCGACTTGAGCGTGATCGTACCGATGCAAGCAGACCTGCCCGGACTCCCGCAACCGAACGACTTCGTGCAACCCCTTAACTTCGCTTCGCTCCTCGAGCAACCGGACTTCAGCAACGTGAAGGTCTACGTGATCCCGGAGCACATGCGGAGCGGCAGCCGGATCTCCGAGCAGATCGGGAAAATCTTCAATCTCACCGATCTCGACCGCGTGCCCGAGCCCGTCCTCCAACCCGCCCCGCAATTTCCGTTTGCGATGCGCCGCGAGGCCAATACCGGTACGGTCATGGTGGAGTTTATCGTCGACGTAAACGGCTTGGTCCTCGACCCGATGGTACGGGACAGCTCGCACCACGGCTTCGATGACGCCGCGCTCTCGGGCGTCAGCCGCTGGAAGTTCAAGCCGGGCTACAAGGCCGGGAAGAAGGTGAATACCCGCATGCGCGTACCGATCATCTTCAAGTTCTCCGATCCGATCGACTGACGGCCGCATGACGTCCCCGTCCTCCTCGCCCCGAGTCGCCGTGCTCGGCGGCGGCATCACCGGCCTGACCGCCGCCTGGCATCTGCGCCGCGCCGGTCTCACGCCGATTGTTTTCGAAAGCTCCCCGCGCGTCGGCGGCGCCATCGGGACCTTGCGCACCAATGGCTGGCTGCACGAACTGGGGCCGAATTCGATGCTCGAGAACTCAGCTGAGCTCGTGGCTTTCCTCGACGCCACCGGCCTTGGCCCCCGCCGGCTCTTCGCCGCCCCGTCTGCCGCCAAACGCTACATCGTGCGCGACGGCCAACCGGTCGCGATGCCCGGATCGCCGGTCAGTTTCCTCACCACCCCGCTGTTTTCACTCGCCGCGAAACTCAACCTGCTCGGCGAACCGTTCCGCCGCCGCTCGGCACCCGACGCGCAGGAGAGCGTCGCGGACTTCGTCACGCGGCGACTCGGCCGGGAATTCCTCGACTACGCGGTAAACCCGTTCGTCGGCGGCGTGTACGCGGGCGATCCGAAGCGGCTTTCGGTGCGGCACGGCTTCCCGAAGCTGCACGGCTTGGAGCAGGAGCACGGCTCACTCATCCGCGGCGCCCTCGCCCGCCGCAACACCTCGGGCGGGCCGAAGGGGCGCATGTTCTCGTTCCCCGATGGCATGGAAGAATTGCCGCGCACCCTCGCCCACGTTCTCGGGGACGCGGTTCGCCTCGGCGCGGCCGTGCAGACGGTGCGCCGCCGCGAGGACGGCTGGGAAATTGAATTCGCCCACCAAGGCACGGTGCAAAACGAACGATTCGCGGCCGTGGTGAGCGGGCTCCCCGCCGACGCCCTGTCCAGCCTGCGCTGCGAGGGTGTCCCGCGACCCGACCGACTGGCTTCACTGCGCGACATCGAACATCCGCCGGTGGTCTCGATCTTCACCGGCTTCCGCCGGGAGGCGATCGCGCATCCCCTCGATGGCTTCGGGCTTCTCGTACCCGCGGTCGAACAGGGCAAAATTCTCGGCACCCTGTTTTCAAGTTCGCTGTTCACGGGCCGCGCACCCGAAGGACACGTGGGCCTCACTTCGTTTGTCGGCGGCACGCGCCAACCGGATCTCGCCTGGCTACCCGAGCCGGCGCTCCTCGCGGTCGTCCGCGGTGAGTTGGACCGTCTCCTCGGCGTCCGCGGCGATCCGGTCTACGTCCACGTCCAACGCTGGCCGCGGGCGATCCCCCAGTACACGATGGACTACCAGCGGTATCAGGACGCGTCTGCCGGCTTCGAGGCCGAGGCGCCGGGCTTCTTTATCGGCGGCAACGCCCGCGACGGCATTTCGCTCACCTACTGCATCGAGTCCGGCCGCCGCCTCGCCGGCGCCGTGCAAACATTCCTCAAGCCATAGTCACGATCAGTGGCGCTTGCGCCCCCTTGTGGGGAAGCGCTCCGCCGCAGCCGCCCGGGCAACTTATCCCTCACTCCTTCATTCCCCCACTCTCGTTCCCTCACCGTCCCACCAACTCCCGCGCTCGGGCAACGGCGGACTCGAGATCGGCGGCGACATTTTCCGCGCCGACGCGATCCAGAAAGCCCGACTTCTCCATCAGAAAATACGGCTGCGTGTGCGGTCCGCTGAGGATGAGGTGCTTCTTGTGATGGCGGAGTTTTTCCCGCAGTGCCTCGAGGGCACTGAGCGCCGTGGCGTCGAGCGCGGTCACCGCAGCCACATGCAGGATGACGACCTTCGTATCCGTATTCGCCCGGCGGATCACGCTGTCGAGTTTGTCGGCCGCGCCGAAAAGCAGGGCACCGAAGACGCGGTAAACCAGCACGCCGGGGGGCAGGTCCTTCACGTGCTCGTGGCCCTGACCGGGAGCGCCGGTTTCATCGAGCACCGCCACCTGCGTCGTGTCCGTGACCCGCTTGATAAAAAGTCCGGCGGCTAAAACCATGCCCACCTCCACCGCCACGGTGAGATCGAAAATCACGGTGAGGACAAACGTGACGAGAAACACCGCCGCGTCGCTTTTCGCATAACGGTGGAGCACGCGGAACTCCGCCCAGTCACCCATGTTGAAGGCCACGACCAAGAGCACGGCCGCTAGCACCGTCAGCGGGATGAATTTCGCCACCGGCGCCGCCACGAGGACGATCGCGAGCAGGGTCAGGGCATGGACGATACCGGCCACCGGCGAACCCGCGCCGTTGCGGACATTCGTGGCCGTACGGGCCAGCACGCCCGTCACGGGAATCCCGCCGAAAAAAGGCACCACAAAATTCGCCACCCCTTGCCCCATCAGTTCCTGGTTCGAATCGTGCCGGTCGTCGGTCATGCCGTCGGCCACGACCGCGGACAACAGCGACTCGATGCCCCCGAGCAACGTGATCGCCATCGCCGGCCGAATCAGTTCACCCAGATGAGCCAGATCGAAGGTCAACGGCTGGAACACCGGCAGGCCATCTGGAAACGCCCCGGCCCCGAAGCGGCTCGCGATTGTCTCAACCGGCAACCGGAAAACCCAAACCACGGCGGTGCCCGCCACCACGGCTACCATGGTACCCGGGACATAGCGGGACCATGGCTTCGGCCAAAGGACGATCGCCGCGACCGCCGCGGCGCCGATCAGCGTCGCCCAGATTCCGCCTGTTGGCGCCGCCCGCACGAGCGCGACCACCCGTTCGAAAAAGGCCGCGGGCACCACTTCGAGTTTCAAGCCGAAGAAGTCCTTGATCTGCGTGAGCGCGATCGTCACGGCAATCCCACTGGTGAAACCGCTGGTCACCGGTTGCGGAACGTACTTCACCAGCGTGCCGAGCCGCGCCGCCCCGAGGATAAAGAGGAACACCCCCGCCATCGCCGTGCAGAGCAGGAGATTCGGCAGCCCGTACTGCACGATGATCGCATACACCAATCCGACGAAGGCCCCCGCCGGTCCCCCAATCTGCACGCGGGAACCACCGAGCGCGGAAACCAAGAAGCCGCCGATAATCGCGGTGTAGATGCCCGCCCCGGGCGATACCCCCGACGCAACGCCGAGACCGATCGCCAATGGCAACGCCACCACCCCCACCGTCAAACCGGCCAACAGATCCGTGGCGAAACGCTGACGCGAATAATCCCCGAGGCAATCGAGCAAGCGCGGTCGAAACGTCAGCACGCCCCCCAGGATAAGCCCTAAGCCCCGCGGTTCAAGCGGCGAGGTGATAGCGGTTCCGACCCACGGCCGGAGCAATCCGAATGTATCCGCACTTTGATTTCGCTCATGGTCCACCGCCCGCCGATCCGCCGGAGCGTGACCGCAGCGGGGCAAACCCCAGCGTCGTCCGCGAGGTCCACTCATTCACCTTCGGTTCAAGCGCGGCTAAAACAACGTGCCCCCTAAACCCGCCACGTCTGGAGCGTGCGGATGTAGTTCGCGCGCTCGAAGGCGCCGGCATCCTGGCTGCGCCGCGAATTGAGCCGCCCGCGGAAGTCAGCCACGCACTCGTACCCGTGTTCGCGCATCCACTGCTCCAGCCCATACGTGAGGGTACCGACGATCTTGGGTCCGTGTTTCAACACCGCCGACACCAACTGCACGACATGCGCACCGGTGAGCAGCGCCTTGACCGCCCCCGTCGCCGTGTACACGCCGCCACTCGCCGCCAGCGAGAGCCGCACCTGCGGCGAGAGGATCGCCAGCCAGCGCAACCGCAGGAGCAGTTCCTGCGGATCGGAAAGCCGGAGCAGCGGCTGCACGGTCAACTCCTCGACGTTGACGTCGGGTTGGTAGAAGCGGTTGAACAGCACCAAACCCGCCGCGCCCTCCAGTTCCAACGCCACCGCCAGCTGCGCCAGCGCGGCGTGAAACGGAGCCAGCTTGACCGCCACCGGAATTTTCACGGCGTCGGTCACCAGCCCGACCACCTTCAACATCTCGCCCTCCACCTGCTCCGCATCGACCGCGGGGTCGGTCACCACCTGGTAGAAATTCAACTCGATCGCGTCCGCCCCCGCCCGCTCCACCCGCATCGCATAATCCACCCAGGCGCCGGGTTGGTGCCCGTTGAGCGAGGCGATCACCGGAATCGAAAGGTTGCGCTTCAGCAACTCGATCCGCCGGAGATATTGGTCCGGTGAGACCTGGTAGTCCGCCCTATCCGGATACTCCCCCGGCACTTCGTCGTCCGGATCCGACGGCTCGCGGCGCACCGGGCGCGGCGGCGCCGGCTCAAGCTGCTCCTCGAACATCGATCGCATGACCACTGCGCCCGCTCCACCCTCCTCCAGTTGGCGCGCCACCGTGACGTTGTCACAGCAGGGGGACGCACCGATCACAAACGGGGATTGCAACCGGAGGCCTAGGTAATCGACGGCAAGGTTCATGGAGTTCGCGGGGTTCGGTCCACTATGTTCCCCCCCCGTCGCGCCGGCTGCGCATGACTTGGCTTTGACGGTGCAGTTGTTGGCGGGCGCACGCGCGTTCAGGCCCATGAACCGCCGAATTCATCCCAACGGGCGGATGCGAACGCGCCTTATGAAAACCCATCCGACCGCGGCTCAGATCGCCTGCGAATGCCGGCGCGGCGCCGAAAGGAAGTGGGGATCGAACCGCATCGCGATGATCCGGAGCAGCGGCACGCCGGCGGGCGTCACCTCGATGCCGGCAGGGGTCCGGACGACGATGCCGTCCGCCACCAGATCGTCGAGGCCAGCACATTCCGCCGCATAGGTCCGCCCGAAATCAACGCCCAGCGTGCGGGACAGTGCGGCGAAATCCAGACGGCGATCACACATCAAGCGCATGATGATCGTGCGGCGGCGTTCGTCTTCCGGCGTGAGCCGGAGGCCGCGCTCGACCGGCAGCGTGCCGGCAGCGAGGGCGGCGCGCCACTCGGGCACCGACTTGTGGTTCTGCCGGTAGGTGTCGGGCGTCGAGGAAATCGAGGAGATGCCGAATCCGTAGAGCGAGGCGCCGGCCGCCGTACTGTAGCCCTGAAAGTTGCGATGCAGGGTGCCGGCGCGCTGCGCCACCGCCAGCGAGTCGTCGGGCCGCGCAAAGTGATCGAGCCCGATGTCCGTAAAACCCGCCGCGGTGAGCTTGCGGTGCGCGACGGCGAACATCGCCAACTTCTCTTCCGGTCCCGGCAGTTGCGCGCGGTCGTCGAAGATTTTCTGCGACGGCTTGATCCAAGGCACGTGCGCGTAACTGAACACCGAAAGCCGGTCCGGCCCGAGCGCCAGGACGTCGTCGATGGTGCGGTCGAAGGTTGCCGGCGTCTGCAGCGGCAAGCCGTAGATCAGATCGACGTTGATCGAGGTAAAGCCCGCCTCGCGCAGCCAGGCGAACGCCTGAAGGTTGTCGGAGTGCGGCTGCACGCGATGGATCGCGAGCTGCACCCGCGGATTGGTGTCCTGCACGCCGAGCGACGCGCGGTTGGCCCCAATCTCAGCGAGTGCGGCGATGTGGTCGCGGGAAAGGCGGCGGGGATCAATTTCCACACTGAACTCGCACTCCGACGCCGGCCGGAAGTGGGTGCGGATCAACGCGCCGAGCCGCCGCAGTTCGTCGGGTGGGAAAAACGTCGGCGTGCCGCCGCCGAAATGGATCTGGGTCACGGGCCGCGCGCAGTCCATGCGGGCCGCGGTCAGCTTCACCTCGCGGGCGAGATCATCCAGGTACTCGCCGGCGGAATCCCGCTTCAGCGTAATCACCGTGTTACACCCGCAGAACCAACACCGCGTCTCGCAGAACGGCAGGTGGAAATACAGCGAGATCGGCCCGCCGCCGGGGCGGTTGTCGGCCGCGATCGCCGCTTCGAGCCCGAGCGGAGGCAGGTCTTCCGTAAACTGCGTCGCCGGCGGGTACGACGTGTAACGGGGTCCGGGCACGGAATACTTCTTGATCAAATCGAGCTGCAGACCTGGCGGGACGGGTTCGCTCGCGGTGGGCATGACGGAAGTATGTCAGCCGCCCAAAAGCGCCGCTCCGCAGCGTTTGCGAGGCTGCGCGCAGATATTGCGGAGCCCAAGCGCCACCCGTCCTCTCGGTGCGACCGCGCTTTCCCAACGGTCGTCACCACGTTGGAGCGGAACGACAACGTGGTCCTCAGGCGTGACCACGTTTTCGTCTCCGGCTCAAACGCGGAGAAAGGAATCGTCGCACCGCTCTAGCGGGACTTTTCCCGCTGGGCCGCCGCCGCCACCGACCACCGGGTCCAGGGCAACGCCTGCAGGCGTTCCGGCGCGATCGGTTCACCGGTGACCTCACAGCGGCCGTAGGTGCCGAGGCGGATCCGCTCCAAGGCGGCCTCCACTTCAACCAACTCCGCCTGCTCCTGGGAGATCTCGGCGACCAACGTTTCGTGCTCGGTGAGCTCACTTGCGACATCCAGCGCGTCGGCGCCGCCGCGCTCCATCGCGGCGCGGGCCGCCGCTTCACGCTCGGCACTTTCCCTGATCAGGGTGTCGCGCACTTGCAGCAACGCCCGATAATGCCGGGTCCACGCTTCGGGGGCTTCGCGAGGGAGGGCTTTCATGGGCGCAATCTACTCCGCCGCACCCGCGCCGGCTCCGCGCATCTTGCCGAGCGTTGGGCCTATTTTGCCGAGAGCGCACCGACGGGCCGGCGCGGTCAAGATTCGCCCACGTATTACCAACGCCCGCGCAGAGATCCCGCCCCGCCAGTGGTACGTTCCTGCGCCGCCCGGAACCGGCCCGCACAGCACCCGCTCGGATGCTCGGACCGGACCCGGAGGGCATCGTACCATGACTGCTCACCCCGGACTTCCCTCCCCGCCCCCGCCCGGCGCCGGAATCGTCGGAGCCTTGCGCCGCGCCGGCGACCAGCTCATCGCCACGGTCCAGGATCGCCTGACCCTCGTCTCACTGGAGCTGCAGGAGGAAAAAGCGCGCCTCCTCCGCGCCCACCTCTGGCTGAGCCTCGCCCTCGGCGCCGGGCTGTTGGCGTTGGCGTTCGGCAGCCTGACCTTGGTGTATCTGATGCGGGACTACGCGCCGCTCGCCACTCTGCTCGGTTTGACCGCGCTTTATACCGCCGCCTGCGTCGGACTTATCGCCGGCCTGCGGAGCCTGCTCGCCCGCGAGCCGCGGCCGTTTGCCGCCAGTCTGGACGAACTCACGAAGGACCGCACATGCCTGCATTCGGAACACCCCTGAACCTCGGCGCGGCCAAGGCCACCGTGCTCCGGCGCATCGCCGCACAACGGGCCGAAATCGTCGCAGCGGGCCGCCTCGCGGTACGCCCGCTGGTCCTGCTCGACGACGGCGTCGCACTGTGGCGCGGGCTCCCGCCGCTCGTCCGCGCGATGGTGCTTGCGACCGGCGTGGGCGCGGCGCGGAGATTCCGGCGAAACCCGGGCGGCCGCACCGGCTGGACCCGACTTCTCCCGCTTTTAATCGGCCTGCTGGGCCGCGACCACGCTCTCCGGCATTAGGCCACTCCGCAAACCGCCTCCAACCATGAAGACCATCATCGTCCCGATCGACTTCTCGCCTGTCACCAAAGACATCACGCGCGAAGCAATCCGCCTCGCCCGGCTCATCCGCGCCCAACTCATCCTCGTCCACGTGGTGGAACCCCCTTCCGCCCTGCGTGACCTCCTGCCCGTCGGCGCCAAGATCGCCCCGGAAGTATTGCAGGAAGCCCGCAAGATCGCGAGCGCCCGTCTCACCCAGTGGCAGAAAAAGCTCCACCGCAGTTTCGCCGGGGTCGACGTTGTGAGCCTGACGGGGCAGCCCGTGGTTTGTATTTTGAACGAAGCCCTCCGGCGTCGCGCCACGTACATCGTGCTCGGCTCGCACGGCCACAGCTCGGTTTACGACATGCTCGTGGGCAGCGTCGCAAAGGGAGTGCAAACCCGCGCGTCGTGCCCCGTCGTGGTCATCCCCGCCCTCGGGAGCAAGGCCAGCCGCCTGACCCGCCCGACCATCGAACTCGAAATCGCCGGCAAACGTTAGCCGAACTGAGCTGAAACCGACGCGGTCGACGAATCACGCTTCCAACGCCCACCCCTTCGGTTCCGGATGGTGCGGCGACGGCCGAACTGCTCTGCTGCGTGCGTCCCATGAGCAACCTGCCCCCGCTGCCGATGACCCTGCAGCTCCGCGAACTCGCGCAGCTGTTTAATTCCATGGATCCGTCGCCGTTTCACGACCGCGATCTGGATGCCGACGCCGAGGAATTCATCGTCGCCTGGGCGAGCGAACTCTCGGCGCGGCACGAACTGGAACTCACCATTCAGATCGCAACCTCCCCGCCGCCGGAACGCGCCGCGATGGTCGCAGACGCGGTGCACCACTATTTCGGGCATCGGGCGGAAATGAAGCAGCGGGAATTGCGCCAGTTGATGCGGCGCGGCCGGACGAGCCTGCTGGTCGGACTCGCCTTTCTCACCGGCTGCCTGATGGCCAGCGAACTGGTTGCGGTCGTGGGCCACAGCACGTTCGCCAAAATCCTGAAAGAAGGCCTGACCATCGCCGGCTGGGTGGCCATGTGGCGGCCGCTCCAAATCTACCTCTACGACTGGTGGCCGCTCCTCGAAGCGCGGCACGTCATGGAACGCCTCTCGCGCATGAAGGTGCTCCTTGTGCACACGGTCGACCAAACTCCGCCGCACGCCCCGTAAGGGCGCGCGACCGGGCTCCCCGGCCCGGCGGGACCCGATGTCCCCCTCGGGTCTTTAGCGCCCGATGATCGTTACGAATTAGCCGGATGCGGACGTCCGGACCCGCCGCAGCGAGGCACGATGTCAGCGCGCCAGCTTCGCCTGCACGTAGCGGTGAATGCCCTGGGCGGCCTTGCGCGCATCGCGGACGGCATGAACCACAAGGCTCGGCCCCCGCACGGAGTCGCCGCCGGCGAACACGCCGTCGAGACTCGTCATCTGATTCCCGTCGATCTTGAGCCCGCCCCACGGGTCGAGCTGCACGACGGCAAAGTCGCTGCCGGGCGGAAACGGCATCGGGTCAAAACCGTAAGCGACGATCAGCAAGTCCGCCGCGACATTAAACTCCGAACCCGGCACCGCGCGCGGCTTGCGCCGACCCGAGGCATCCGCCGCACCGAGTTCCATCCGCACACACCGCACTTCCTTCACGGCGCCGTGGCCGTCGTCGATCAGCTCGACGGGATTGGTGAGAAATTCGAAGCGCGCACCCTCCTCGGTGGCGTTCCCGTATTCCTTACGGCTACCGGGCATGTTGGCGAGATCCCGGCGGTAAATACAAACCGCCTCCTTGGCGCCGCAGCGCAACGCCGTGCGCAAACAGTCCATCGCGGTGTCTCCACCGCCCAGCACCGCGACGCGTTTACCCGCGACCTCGATCTCCGGATCATCGAGCACCGGCGAATTGACGTTTTTCTGGATCAGCAACGGCAACGCCGGAATGACGCCACGCAGGTTCGCTCCGGGGATGTCGAGTTCCTTGGAGCGCTGGGCGCCGACGCCGAGGAAAACCGCATGGAAATCCCGCCGCAGGTCGTGGAGCGAAACCTCCCAACCCACCCGCACGCCGAGCTTGAATTTTACGCCCTGCTTCACGAGTCCGTCGATCCGGCGCTCGACGATGTGTTTCTCCAGCTTGAACGCCGGGATACCGTTGACCAACAGGCCGCCGGGCACGAGCAACGATTCGAACACCGTGACATCGTACCCAAGTTGCGCGAGTTCGTCCGCACAGGCGATGCCGCCGGGGCCGGAACCGATCACCGCCACGCGACCGCCGTTCGGCGGCGCCGGCGGCGGGCCGAAGTAACCGCGGTCGAGGGCATAATCGTTGATGAACCGTTCCACCGCGCCGATCGCGACGGGTTCCGACTTGCCGTTGAGGATACACGCCCCCTCGCACAATTTCTCCTGCGGACACACCCGCGAGCAAATCTCGGGCATGTTGCTGGTCGTGCGCGAAATCGCCGCCGCCTCAAGAAACTCACCCTGCGCCACCAAAGCCAACCATTCCGGAATCCGGTTGGAGAGCGGGCAGCCTTGGGCGCACAGCGGATTCGGGCACTGGATGCAGCGGCTCGCCTGCGCCATCACCGCCTCGGCGCCGAAATTCGAATAGATCTCGTTGAAGTCGCAGACCCGCTCGCCGGCCGTCCGTTTTGGCGGCGACGCCCGCTGGATTGCACTCCAGGCGTGCTTGGCTTGGTGGATCGCAGGGTCGGTCGCGGGCATGGTACGGTGGGTTCGGACCAACGCCCTCAGACGCGCCAGCTCTGGAGGATGCGGATGTAATTCGCCCGTTCGAATGCCGCGGGGTCCGGACAACGGCGGTGGCTCATCGCGCCCCGCAACTGGTCCAGCGATTCATACTCGTGCTCGCGCAGCCAGTCCTGCAAGCCGTTGACGAGCGTGGTCAGAAAGCGCGGACCGTGCCGGAGCAAAACCGACACCAGCTGCACCGTGTGCGCACCCGCGAGGAGCGCCTTCACCACATCCGTCGTGGTGTGCACCCCACCGGTCGCCGCGAGTGAGCCGCGCATCTGCGGCGAGATAATCGCCAGCCACCGCAACCGCAGGAGGAGCTCGCTCCGGTCCGAGAGCGCGAGCTGCGGCGAAACGACCATTTCCTCGATGTTGAAATCGGGCTGATAAAACCGGTTGAACAGCACGACGCCCTTGGCTCCCGCCCCTTCCAGCGCGGTGACGAACTGCGCCGGCGAAGTGTGGAACGGCGAGATCTTCACCGCCACCGGCACCTGCACGGACCGCACCACCTGCCGCACCGTCTCCACCATTTCCGACTCGACGCTGTCCGCGGTGGTCGCGGCGTCGGTCACCAACTGATACAGGTTGAGCTCGATGGCGTCGGCGCCGGCCTGCTCAAAGCGCCGCGCATAGTCGGTCCAGCCGCCCGGGCGCGTGCCATTGAGGGAGGCGATGACCGGAATCGTCAGCGCCCGCTTCAGGTCGGCAATCTGGCCAAGGTAACGCTCGGGCGAGAGCAGGTATTCACTAAACTGCGGGAAGTAGGACAAGGCCTCGGGGTTGCTGTCGGCCGGCGTCTCGAGGTGGTGGACCAACGCGCGTGATTCGGCGTCAATTTGCTCCTCGAACAACGAACGCATGACCAGTGCCCCCGCACCGCCGTCCTGTAGCTGCCGCGCCACCGCGGTGCTCTCGCAGAAGGGCGAGGCCCCGATGACGAACGGCGTGCGTAGTTTCAGGCCCAGATAATCGGTGGAAAGGTTCATGACGCGGCGGAGCTGCTGCGATTATCCGACGCGGGGGCGGACGCGGGAGCCGGCGGAGGCGCAACCGGCGCCGCGAGCTGCTGGTACAGCGAGTAGTGTCGGCGGACATACGCCTGGGCCTGCCCCGCGAGCTCGGCGGCGCGGTCCGGCGCGACATTCTGGAGGATGCCGAAGCGGGCCTCGTTCGCGGTAAAGCGGGCGAGATCGATCTTCGGCGGGGCCGAATCGAGCTTCAGCGCAACCTCGCCCGCCGCCGCGAGCTTCGGATCATACCGGAACAGCGGCCAGTAGCCGGAGTCGACGGCAAGCTTCTGCTGCTCCAATCCGAGGTGCAGGGGGAAGCCGTGGGCGATGCAATGCGAGTACGCGATGACCAGCGCGGGCCCATCATGCGCCTCCGCCTCGCGCAACGCCGTGACCGTCTGGCTGTCCTTGGCCCCGAACGCGATGCGGGCGACGTAAACGTGGCCGTACTGCATCGCCATCAGGCCGAGATCCTTCTTCGCCGTGCCCTTGCCGCCGGCCGCAAATTTCGCCACCGCACTGAGCGGCGTGGCCTTCGAGGACTGGCCGCCGGTGTTCGAATACACCTCCGTGTCGAGGACCAGGACCTTCACATTGGCCCCGGACGCCAGAACGTGGTCAAGGCCGCCGAAGCCGATGTCGTAGGCCCAGCCATCACCACCGATGATCCAGACCGACTTGGTGACAAGCTCATCGGCGAGCGTCAGGAGGCGCGCGGCGTCGAGGTGCGTGGCACCGACCAGGACCGACTTGAGCGCCTTGACGCGTTCGCGTTGCGCGGCCACCGCCGCCTCGTCGCCCTTGCCGCCGGCAAGCAAACCGGTGACGAGAGCCTCGGGCAGTTCGGACGCCAATCGTTGCAGCAGCTCCCGGGCGGTCCGCGAGCGCTGCTCCGCTGCCAAATGGAGTCCGTAACCGAACTCGGCGTTGTCCTCGAAGAGCGAGTTCGCCCAGGTCGGGCCGCGGCCGTCGCGATTCGAGCAATACGGGGTGGTCGGAAGATTGCCGCCGTAGATCGACGAGCAACCGGTGGCGTTGGCGATGATCAGCCGGTCGCCGACCAGCTGGGTAAGGAGCTTCAGGTAAGGCGTCTCGCCGCAGCCCGCACAGGCGCCCGAGAACTCAATGAGCGGCACCATAAACTGCGTGCCCTTGACCGTCGAGGCGTCGAGCCGCGCCCGATCCGGATCGGGCAATTTCATGAAGAAGTCCCAATTGGCCCGTTCCGACTCGAGGCGTGGCTCCTGCGCCACCATGTCGATCGCCTTGTGGCGCGGATTGGATTTGTCCTTGGCCGGACACACCTGGACGCAAATCGAGCAACCGGTGCAGTCCTCGGGCGCAACCTGGAGCGTGTAACGGTGGTCGGGAAATTCCTTCGCGCGGAACGCGGTGGATTGGAAACCCTCCGGGGCACCGGCGAGTTCGGCGTTGGCGTAGAACTTCGGGCGGATCGCGGCGTGCGGGCAAACCAGCGCGCACTTGTTGCACTGGATGCAGATCGAGGCGTCCCAGACCGGAATCTCGAGGGCGATGTTGCGCTTCTCGAAACGGGCGGTGCCCGTCGGCCAACAACCGTCGAGCGGCATGGCACTGACCGGCATGAGATCGCCCTCGTTGGCAAGGAGCCGGGCCGTGACCTTTTGGACAAACTCCGGCGCGTGACCGAAGCTCGGTGGCACCGACACGATCGCGGTGGCGGCGGGCGTCGCGGGGATGGCCACTTCGTGCAGCGCGGCGAGCGCCGCGTCGACGGCCGCATAGTTCATCTTCACGACCTGCTCGCCCTTGCGGCCGTAGGTCTTCGCGATGGCTTTCTTGATTTGTTTAATCGCCTCGTCCTTCGGCAGCACGCCGGACAGCGCGAAAAAGCAGGTCTGCAACACCGTGTTGGTCCGCCGGCCCATGCCCGAAGCCTGCGCAACCTGCGTCGCGTCGATCACGTAGAGTTTCAGTTGCTTGGCGATCAGCGTCTCCTGCCATTCGCGCGGCAGTTTCTGCCAGGTCGCGGCGGCGTCGTACGGCGAGTTGACCAGCACCGTCGCGCCCGGGGCGGCGAAGCCCAGGACATCCGTGCGCCCGACGAAGGAGAACTGGCTGCACGCGACGAAATCCGCGTGGCGGATGAGGTACGGCGCGCGGACCGGCCGCGGACCGAAGCGCAGGTGCGAGGTCGTCATCGAACCTGATTTCTTCGAATCGTAAACGAAGTAGCCTTGGGCGAAGTTTTCCGTCTGTTCGCCGATAATCTTAATCGAGTTCTTGTTCGCGCCAACCGTGCCGTCCGCGCCGAGCCCGACGAACACGCAGCGCCGCACGTCGGCGGCCTCGAGATCGAACTCCAGGTCCCACGGCAACGAGGTGCCGCTGACGTCGTCGGTGATGCCGATGGTAAAATGATTCCGCGGGCAGGCGGCGGCGAGATTGGCCAGCACGGCGCGCACCATGCCCGGGGTGAATTCCTTCGAGCCGAGGCCGTAGCGACCGCCGACCACCCGCGGCGACCCCGCGAGGGGGTGCCGCCCTTCGGCGAGGGCGCCGAGGACGTTGAGGTACAGCGGCTCGCCGATCGCACCGGGCTCCTTGGTGCGATCGAGCACGCCGATCGACTGCACCGTCTTGGGCAGCGCGGCGAGGAAGGCCGGAAGGTGGAACGGCAGGAAGAGCCGCACCGCAATCACGCCGGTCTTCTCGCCGCGGGCATTGGCCCAGGCCACGGTCTCGCCGATGGTCTCGATGCTGCTGCCCATGGCAATCAGCACGCGGTCGGCCTCCGGATGACCGTAGTAGTCGAAAAGGTGGTACGCCCGGCCGGTGACGCGGGCAAAGCGGTCCATCGTCTCCTGCACGATCTGCGGCAGGCGGGCGTAAAACGGGTTCACCGCCTCGCGGCCCTGGAAATACACGTCGGGGTTCTGCGCCGTGCCGCGGAGCGTCGGGCGGTCCGGGGTCATCGCCCGCCCGCGGAACGCGGCAATGTCCGTCTCGTCGATCACCGCGCGCAGGTCGTCGTCGGAAAGCAGCGCCAGTTTTGAAACCTCGTGCGAGGTGCGGAAGCCGTCGAAAAAGTGGATGAACGGAACGCGGGCGCGGTAGCTGGCAGTGTGGGCAATTAAGGCGAGGTCGTGCGCCTCCTGACCCGAGTTGCTGCAGAGCAACGTTACCCCCGTGGCGCGGCAGGCCATCACGTCCTGGTGGTCACCGAAGATCGAAAGTCCCTGGGCCGCGAGCGCACGGGCGCTCACGTGGCAGGTGAACGGCAGGAGTTCGCCGGCAATCTTGTAGAGATTGGGGATCATCAACAGCAGCCCCTGCGAAGCCGTAAACGTCGTGGTCAGCGCGCCCCCGAGCAGACCGCCGTGCACGGCGCCGGCGACGCCGCCCTCGGATTGCAACTGGACGACCCGCGGGATCTGGCCCCAGAGGTTCTTCACGCCCTGCGCCATCCATTCGTCGCAGGACTCGGCCATGGCCGATGAGGGCGTGATCGGGTAGATGGCAATCAGCTCATTGAGCCGGTAGGCGACCGAAGCCACGGCTTCGTTGGCATCGCAGGTGATGTAGCGGGACTGGGGAATGGAGTGGGACGACATGGGAAGGCCGCGGTGGGTGCGACGTGACCAGAGTGCCATGAACAAAAAGAACCCGCTGCGCAGAATTTGGTTTTTGCGCCGCGTGGATTCACGTGGCGCAAATCCGACGCACGCTTTCGCAAGATGTGCGTAGGCAGCGGCGGATCAGTGGGGTTATGCTCGAGGCCATGATCCATTCACGTCCACCGGGCGATTTTTCGGCTTGGGGCTCGACGTCTAATCCACGCGGCGCCGCCCTGCTCACGGATCCCTTGTTGAACAAGGGCACTGCCTTTACGGAGCGTGAGCGTGACGCGCTCGGCCTACGCGGACTGCTCCCGCCCCGCGTCTTCACCCTTGAGGAGCAGGTGCAACGCTCGCTCGCCTCCCTCCGCCGCAAGCAGGACAACCTCGATAAGTACATTTATCTGACCAATCTCCAGAACCGGAACGAGGTTCTCTTCTATCGGCTGGTGGTCGACAACGTCGAGGAGATGGTCCCGTTGATTTATACGCCGACGGTGGGTCAGGCGTGCCTCGAATACGGCGCGATCTACCGCCGTCCCCGCGGGATTTTCCTCACGCTGCGGGAACGCGGTCGG
>CAIJFT010000303.1 GCA_903820035.1 uncultured Opitutia bacterium | reverse complement strand
GCCGCGTTTCGACGAGCCCCGCGAGTGTGGCCGCCGCCTCCTTGAATTTCTTGTACTGCAGCAGCTGGTGCACGAGCTCCCAGCGGGGATCAACCTCCTCGTCCTCGGCATTCGGATCGATCGCGTGCAGCCCCTTCGGGAGAAGCATGCGGCTTTTGATTTCCATCAACGACGCCGCCATCACGAAGAACTCTCCGGCCACATCGAGGTCGAGTTGCTGCATCGCGTGCAGGGCTTCGATGTACTGGCGCGTGACCGACTCGATCGGAATGTCGTAGATATCGAGCTCGTTCTTCCGGATGAGGAAGAGGAGGAGATCGAGCGGACCTTCGAAGATCTGCAGCTTAATGCGGTAGTCGGAATCGGGAACCACGGTGCGCGATGGTTGGGCGGGTCGAAGGCGCGGCAAGTCATTTATCGCCGGCGCAGCGCCGCGACAAAATAACCGTCGGTGTCGTGGCGCGCCGGCCGCAAGGTCAGGCCGCCGCCGGTGGGCGTGTAGCCGAAGGACTGCGCCAGTGGCGTCGCCTCGAACCCAGGGTGCGCCGCCAGAAAGGTCGCGACGACCTCCTCGTTTTCGTACCGGCTCAGGGAGCACGTGGCGTAGACCAACCGGCCGCCGGGCCGGACCGACGCGGCAAATTGCGCGAGTAGCTGGCGTTGCAGCGTCGCCCGTTCCGCGATTTTTTCGGGCGTGGTGCACCACTTGAGGTGGGGCGAGCGCCGCCAAGTGCCGGAGCCGGAGCAGGGGGCATCGACAAGGACGCCGTCGTAGCCGCCGGCGGTCGGGCTAGACACTATCCGGACGTTGCGGAGGCCCGCGCGCGTGGCGCGGGTACGCAGTTCCTCGAGTGCTGCCGGACGAATGTCGTGGGCCTCGACGCGGCCGGTCGGTCCCAGGATGCGGGCGAGTTGCAGGGTCTTGCCGCCGGCGCCGGCGCAGGCGTCGAGCCAGGTTTCTCCCGAGGTCACTCCGGCGGCGGGAAGCAATAACTGGGACCCGAGGTCCTGGACCTCGACCCGACCTTCCTGCCAGGCCGCGGTTTGCGTCACGTCGACCTCACCGCGCAATTCATAGGCGTCGGCCAAGAGCGTCGATTCCTGACCGGTCCAGCCACGGCCCGCGAATTCCTGCAGGACCGACGTGCGGCCGGCGGGGTCGGTTTGGAAACGGAGCCAGAGTGGAGCTCGGCGGAGTTGTGCCGCCAGTTCCGCGGGTGTGAACACGTCAGGGCAGTGCGCCTTGAACCATGGCGGCAGAAGCTCCGCGTAATCGCCGGCGGGCGCTTGGCCGGTCGCAAAGGCGACGCGAAAAATCCTGGTGGCCGGGAGTTCGGCCGCAAGCCACGCGACGCGACGCACTGCCTCTTCGGGTTCGGGATCGAGGAGCGGCTCGATCCACGGCAGATAACGCAGGGTTGTGTAGATGAGTTCGCGGTACAGCCGGCGGTCGCGGGAGCCGAAGCGGCGCTCGCCGGCGAGCAGGCTTTGGATGGTGCGCGGCAGCGCCGACTCAGTGCGGAGGCGCGGTCGGAGCAACGCCAGGAGGCGGAGAAAGGTCTGGGCCTGGCTGCCGGCAACGCTCATGGCCGCGCTCAGAATCCGATCGTGTCGACCTGGACGTTGAAACCAAAACTGCTTTCACGCCGGCGGCCGGAGAACAGACTCACGGTGTATGAGAGCAGCCAGGTGTTGTTGAGATTTTGGGATACGCCGTAGACCTGCTCGTTGAAGCGGCGGCGACGGGCGTCGTACTGCAGTTTCATGAGCGTCTCGAAGCGCTCGGTGAGCCGGTAGCGGGCGTCGACGTGGTAGTCCTGGATTTGCCCGCGGAGAAAATTGTTTGCGAAACGCACCGACCAGGCCGCGCCGTCGCGCAGCGTCACGCCGGAGTTGAGTTCGCGCTGCCGCAGGGTCTGCGGTGCGAAGCTCTGGTAGATGTCGACCTGCAGCCAACGCGCGGGCAGTGCGGCGAGTTGGGTGTGAACTTCGGAGACATCGCGCTCGCCGGGCCGGCGGTGGAAGCGGAGGTCGTTGGCGACATTCAGCAGCAGGAGGTCGCGCGTGCCGTACACCGGATCGCGGGTCTGCACCGCGTTGTCGAGCGAGAGTCGGAGCGTGTTCGTGCCGTGGAGATCATCGAGGTTGCGCACGTCGCCCAGACCGAGCGGCTGCAGGTAGGTGGCAAAAGTCTCGCGATCGATCTGCGGGATGCGCGCGCGGCCCTTTTTGGCTTCGGGAATGTAGCGGTAACTGACGCGCGGTGTAACCAGATGGCGGAGACCGTCGATCTGCCACACGGGATTCTTGTAATCGAAGCTCCCGCTGCCGCGAAGGGCGGCGTCGACGCCGACCTCGCCGAGGGTGCGCGTGTAGGTGCCGCTGCTCGCGCCCTGAGTATCTGTGTAGTGCGTGACGCGGGCGCCGGCCACCGGCGTAATCGCCAGCCATTCGCGCACCCGAATCGGGCGGGCGAGACCGTAATAGGCGTCGAAGCGGAGGCTCCGGATCGAGGGACCGTCGCCAACGGGGTCCTCCCGCAACGCAGCCGCGCTGGCGCTGGCGCGCTCGTAGAATCCGTGACCGACACTGAGCGGCAGGAGGTCGAAGCGGAACTCCGGCAACCGTTCCTGCACGCGGTGAAAGTGGTTCGGCTGGAGGCGGGTGAAGGCCGAGATAAAGTAGTTTCTCCCGGTGTAGACCGACTCAAGAAACGTGTCGGGTTCCTGCACCGGGAAGAACGACCGGGGCCGGAAATCGCGCACGACCTCCGAGTCCTTCCACCACATCAGCTGGCCGTTCAGCGTGAGGTCCGGCGTCAGGGACTGGGCGTGCTGCCACTCGGCGTAAGCCCGTTCCTCCGGAATGGCGTGCCCAAGGATGTCGGTTTTGCGGTCGCCATGATCGTTGATGTACCCGCTGCGAAAACGCCCGCGCAAGGTTTCCGGCGCGGTCGCCGAGGTGTAACTCGCCGCCGGTCCGAACATGACACCGCGGTTGCTGTAGACCCCGAGGTCGGCGCCGACGCGGACGCCGGGCGCCAGCGGGGCGAGCGCCTCAAGGTCGAGGAACGCGCCAAGGGAGCTCCGGAAGCCCCCGTCGACTGCCACGCTGGCGTCGAGTGGTCGCGTGAAGTCGTGTTGGAATTTCGGCAACTGGATGGGGCGGACGCGACCGACGCCGGCGCTCGCGTTTTCGGTACGCAGCCGCTCGCCGGGGGCGAACGAAACCAGATCAGCTGTCAGGGTGGGCTGCCACGGGCCGGGTTCACCGTAGGTCACGCGGGCCCGGCGGACCGTGATTTCCTTGGCGGAACCTTCGGCGGATTCGCCCTCGGCGAATGCCGGAAATATGCCGAGACGGATGTCCTGGGCGGTAAAGGTGCCGTCCTGGCGTCGGTAGCTCAGACGCTCGGCGAGCAGGCGGGCGTCGCCGCGGGTGAATGTTACGCGACCGGTCGCCACCAGGGTTTCGGTCGACTCAAGGTAACGGATTTCATCGGCCGTAAGCAGGAAGTCGCGGCCCTTGAAACGGGCCTCGCCCTTGGCGATCGCGACCCGCTGGCCTCCCTCGACGGCAATCTGCACATCGAGGGCTTCAAGATCGAGCTGGGTTTCCGCGGCGCGGCCAACGCCGGCGAGGGCCAGCGCAAGAACGAGGACAAATCGGAGCATCACCGCCCGAGCAAAGGTGTCGCCGTGGAGGCAAGCAAGCCTCGGGGACGAAGGGACGGCGCCGCGAAGCGAGGAATTGCCGGACATTTCGCGGCTAGACGGGGGAAGCGACATCGCCCACCTTCGGGCCAACCCACTTCGCCTTGATCCTTACCAAGACTGATCTCACGGCGCTTCTGGGCGCCAAACACGCCTCGCCCCATTCGGTGCTCGGCATGCACCCGCTGACGTACAAGCGGACCAAGGGCGTCGTGGTGCGCGCATTCATTCGCGACGCGACGGCCTGCGAGGTGGTCGAAGTCGGGGCCAAGTTGCCCGGCTCGTTCCCGATGTTGCTCGTCGCCAAGGAGGGGATGTTTGAAGTTTTCATACCCAGGCGGCCCGAGGTTTTTCGTTACCAGCTGCGCGCGGCCTACGCCAACGGCGAATTCCGGCAGTTCTACGATCCGTATTGTTTTCTGCCCACGCTCGGCGATCAGGACCTTTATCTCTTCAACGAGGGTAACGAGCACCGCATTTACGAGAAGCTGGGCGCGCATTTGCGGACCCTCGAGGGCGTGCCCGGCGTGTCGTTTGCCGTGTGGGCTCCGTCCGCGGCGCGCATTTCGGTCGTGGGCAACTTTAACCACTGGGACGGACGCTGCCACCCGATGCGTTCGCTCGGCTCCTCGGGCGTGTGGGAGCTCTTTGTGCCCGGCCTTGGCGAGGGAGAACTCTACAAGTTCGAACTGCGCGACCAGCGTGGCGAGGTCCACCTCAAGACGGATCCCTACGGCACTTATTTCGAGGGCCCGCCCAACAATGCGGCCATTGTCTGCGAGCCGAAAAAATTCAAGTGGAGCGATGCTGCGTGGCTCGAACGTCGGCGCGCCGAGTCCGCCAACCTGGATCGGCCGATGTCGATCTATGAAGTGCATTGCGGCTCGTGGCGTCGGATTCCCGAGGATGCGAACCGGCCGTTGTCGTACCGCGAGTTGGCGGTGCAGTTGGCTGACTATGCCTTGGAAATGGGCTTCACGCACATCGAGGTGATGCCGTTGGCGGAGCATCCGTTCGACGGTTCGTGGGGCTATCAGGTCACCGGCTTTTTCGCGCCGACGCACCGCTACGGTCCGCCCGAGGATTTCGCGTGGTTCGTCGACTACCTCCACGGCCGCGGCCTTGGGGTGATCCTCGACTGGGTGCCGGCGCATTTTCCGCGCGACAGCTTTGCTCTGGCGGAATTCGACGGTACGCACCTTTACGAGCACGCCGATCCGCGGCAGGGCGCGCACATGGATTGGGGGACGCTGATCTTCAATTACGGGCGCAACGAGGTGCGCTGCTTCCTGATCGCCAACGCGCTCGCGTGGATTGACCGCTATCACCTCGACGGCCTGCGCGTCGACGCCGTCGCGTCGATGTTGTACCTCGATTACTCACGCCAGGAGGGCCAATGGATCCCCAATAAGTTCGGCGGTCGCGAGAACCTTGAGGCCATCGATTTCCTGCGGCGCGTGAATGACCTCGTGCATCACTATTATCCCGGTGTCGCCATGATCGCCGAGGAGAGTACGTCGTTTCCGGGCATCAGCCGGCCGACGCAGGCCGGCGGTGTCGGCTTCGACTACAAGTGGAACATGGGTTGGATGAACGACACGCTCCGCTATTTTGCGAAGGAGCCGGTCGTGCGGCGCCACCACCAGAACGATCTTACGTTTGGCATGCTCTACCAGTATGCCGAAAACTTTGTGACGGTGTTTTCCCACGACGAGGTCGTGCACGGCAAAGCGTCGATGCTCTTCAAAATGGGTGGGTGGCACATCGCCGGCAAAGCCGCGAACCTGCGCGCCCTCTACGCCCACACTTGGATGTGGCCGGGTAAAAAGCTGCTCTTTATGGGCGGCGAATTTGCGCAGTCCCGCGAGTGGGCCCACGACTCCAGCCTCGACTGGCACCTTTGCCAGTACGTCGACCACGAGGGCGTGCGCCTGCTGGTGCGCGATCTCAATCAGCTCTACCTGAGCGATCCGGTCCTAAGCCGGAACGATTTTAATTCGCAGGGCTTCCGCTGGCTGTCCTGCCAGGATGCCGACGCCAATGTCATTTCCTACCTGCGAAGCGACGCCGAGGAAAAGGTCCTGTACGCCGCGGTCTGCCACTTCGGTGGTGCGATGCGCGATTTTCGCGTCGGCGTGCCCCGGCGCGGCTTCTGGCGCGAGGTGATCAACACCAACAGTCAATATTACGGGGGGACCGGTGTGGGCAACGATGGCGGGCGGGCGGCCGAGGATATTCCGCACGACGGATTCAGCCAATCGATCCGCGTGACGCTTCCGCCGCTGTCGGTATTTGTGTTCAAGTGGAACAGCACCGAGTGACGTCCGGCGTGGCTTGACCACTCCAGGCGGACGCCGCGGCCGGCAGGGCGTGCCGCGGGGGTTCTATTTGCGCCCGGCCCGCGCGAAATCGGAGAACGTCACGGTCATCTCCGCATCGAGCGACTTGATCCAGAACGCGGTGCCGCGCACCCGTGTGAGGACGCGTTGGGGCAGGCTGGGGGTATCGCCAGCGGGCAGGCTGTACGTCATCAGTGTGTGCAGTTCGTCGATCTTTACACCGAAGGTCGGGGCGAACGCTTCGGCGCTCGCCAACTCGACCGACGCGATGGTTCCCGTCGGTTTGTGCAGCACGAGGGTCGCGCGGAGAAACTCGGCGGTTTTGTCGCCCGCCTCGCCCGGCCGGAGTCGGCAGCGGTAGGTCGCGCGTTCCGGCGTCTCGGCGACGATCTCAATGGTCTCGAGCCGCAGTTGCTCCACGAGCTTGGGCGCCGTCCCCGTCCGTGAACGGCGCGAGCGGGCATCCGCGTAGTCATGGAGCTCGGTCGCGGTCGGTGTCCGGCCGTTTTTCTGCAGCAGCGACCAGCGTTCGAACTCGATCTTGGTTGCGTCGTGGCGCTCGACGGTCGATTCCCCGGTCGCGACCGTGGTCTGCGTGTGCGACCAACCTTTCGGTGGGTCGGAGCGAAACGCCTGCAACGCCGCGGTCAGGGCCGGCGGCACGGCGGCAACGGCGTTCGCCGTCAGTGCGATCAGGAGGAGAGCGAAACGCATGGGCCGGAGAAACGCGAAAGCCCGCGGCGAATCAATCCGCATCGTAGACTTCAATCAAGGCCACCCCGGTTGAGCCGTCGGCGCTGGTGATGACTGCGGTATACGGGCCCGGTGCCAGCGTTATCAGGAGCGCGGCATCGAGGCTGCCGGGCGGCAGCGCAAATGCTCCGACCCGCTGGGCGGTGGCGGCGACCACCGCGGGGCTGCGACTGATTTCCCAGTCGTCGTTGGTCGCGAGCGCGTGCTCGCCCCGGTAGAGCGTAAGCACGGGATCGGCAAGCGCCCCCACGACCCCGAAGGCGGACAGTGCGGGGCCCACTGCACGCACGAGGACCCGGCGCGGTTGCGGGCCCGAAATGACAAAGCCGGCAATCAGGGCGTTGTCGCCAAGGCCGGCGCCACCGCGGGCGGAGAGATTGACGAGTCGGGCCGGCGCAGGAGGTAAATCGGCGTCGTAGATCTCCACCAAGGTCACTCCGGGGTTGCCCGCGGCGGCGGTGGCGATTGCGGTGTACGCGCTGGCGCCGAGCGATTCGACGAGCGCCGCATCCCGGCTCCCGGTGGCGAATGGAAACGCGCCGACTCGCGCAAACAGCGCGGG